>JBFWWB010000006.1:0-47586 GCA_050246435.1 Hyphomonadaceae bacterium | reverse complement strand
GGATTTTCCGGTGTTCACCACCAAGGCCGCGACGGATGTTTCCTATCTTGCGTGCGCGCACGATTTGCTCGCGGCGTCTCCCGCGCTCTATCCGCAGTTCGCCACGCACAACGCGCACACTGCCGCGGCGGTGCGCGCGATGGCGGCGGAAGCCGGCGTCGCGGACTACGAATTCCAGCGCCTGCAGGGCATGGGCGAGGCGCTCTATGCGGCGCTCAAACCCGCGCAGCCGGTGCGCGTCTATGCGCCGGTGGGCGGGCATGAGGCGCTGTTGCCTTATCTGGTGCGCCGCTTGCTCGAGAATGGGGCCAACACCTCCTTCGTGCACGCCTTCCTCGATGAAGACGTGCCGCCCGATGCGGCCGCCGCCGATCCCGTAGCGATTCTGGAAGCTGGGCCGAAACGCCATCCGCGCGTGCCTGCGCCGGATGCGCTCTACGGCCCGGCGCGGCGCAATGCGCGCGGGCGCGACCTTTCTTGCGCGGTGGATCGCGAGCGGCTCGCGGCGGCGGTGGCGGCGCACGATGCGCAACCGCCCGCGCGGCCAAGCGTGGCGGACGATGCGCATATCGATGCCGCGCTTGCAGCGGCGGCGGATGCGCAAGGCGCATGGGATGCGCTCGGCGGCGCCGGGCGCGGCGCGATCCTGCGCGCGATGGGCGATGCGCTCGAAGCGGAGGCGGACCGCTTCACCGCGCTGCTCGCACGCGAAGCCGGGCGCACTTTGCAGGACGGGATCGATGAGGTGCGCGAGGCGATAGACTATTGCCGTTACTACGCCGCCGAAGCCGAGCGCTTGTTTACAGCGCCCATGCCGTTGCCGGGGCCGGCGGGCGAGCGCAATGCGCTGACGCTGCACGGGCGCGGCGTGTTCGCCTGCATCAGTCCGTGGAATTTTCCGCTGGCGATATTCACGGGCCAGATCGCGGGCGCGCTGGCGGCGGGCAATACGGTCGTCGCCAAGCCGGCGGAGCAGACGCCGCTTGTCGCCGCGGAGGCCGTGCGCCTCTGTCGCGCGGTCGGCTTGCCGGAAAACGTGCTGCATTTGGCGCAGGGCGGCGGGGACGTGGGCGCGCGGCTCGCAGCGCATCCGCTGATCGCCGGCGCCGCCTTCACCGGCTCCACCGAGACGGCGCAGAAGATCAATCGCGCGCTGGCTGCGCACGAAGGGCCGCTGCCTGCGTTCATCGCGGAGACGGGCGGTTTGAATGGGCTGTTCGCGGATACGACGGCGCTCACCGAGCAGCTCGTCGACGATGCGATCCTTTCAGCGTTTAGCAGCGCGGGGCAGCGTTGCTCCTCCTTGCGCCTTCTGTTTGTGCCGCACGACACCGCCGACGCCGTGATCGAAACGCTCATCGGTGCGCTGGAGGCGCTGACGATCGGCGATCCCGCCGATTCGGCGACGGACGTCGGCCCGATCATCGACACGAAGGCGCGCGACGCGCTGGAGCGGCACATGCAGCGTATGCGCGCGGAAGCGCGCGTGCTGGCGCAGCGCGACGTGCGGGGCTTGCGCGGAAATTTCTTCGGTCCCGCGATCGTGGAGCTGCGCGATCTCGCGCTGCTGACGCGCGAAGTGTTCGGCCCGATCCTGCACATCGTGCGCTACGATCCCGAAGATATCGCGAAGACCGGCGCGGCGCTGGCGGCGAAAGGCTATGGCCTGACGCTCGGCGTGCATTCGCGCATCGACGCCTTCGCGGATGCGGTGATGCGCGCGGTTCCCGCTGGCAACGTTTACATCAACCGCTCGATCATTGGCGCGGTGGTGGGCGTGCAACCATTCGGCGGCGTAGGCCTTTCCGGCACGGGGCCGAAGGCGGGCGGGCCGTTCTATCTGCCGCGCTTCGCGCATGAGCGCGCGGTGAGCGTCAACATCGCCGCGCAAGGCGGCGATCCGGCGCTGCTCAATCTGTAGCTGGGAAAATCGCCGAAACAAAAAGCGCCCACCGCTTTCGCGCCGAGCGCCCAACGCACAAGTTTCTGCGCGCTTTAGAGGAGATCCGAGGGCGGGGGCGCACGAGCGAAGCCCGCGCGCCCACGCGCCTCACGGATGTACTACTTGCGCCCGCGACGGCTCGCGGGGCGGCCACGACGGGCCGGAGCGCGGCCGCGGGTGACGCGGCTCGCCGCCGCCGGCTTGCGCCCGCGCGCGGCGGGCTTGCGTGCGACAGCCTTGCGCGCCGTCGTCTTCCGCGCGGTGCTGCGCGCAGCGCTGCGGCGCGCCGGGCTCTTGCGGGCGGTCGTCTTGCGGGCCGCGGCTTTGCGCGCCGGACTCTTCCGGGCGGCCGTGCGGGTCGCTGCTTTGCGCGCGGCGGGTTTGCGCGCCGTCATCTTGCGGGCAGCGGTTTTGCGCTTCGGCGCCGCTGCTTCAGCGCTTGCGCTCTTTGCGGGGCGGCCGCGGCGACGCGCCGGTGCGCGCGTGCGCGAAGCGGCGCTCGTGCGGCGCTTCGGTCCCGTGCTTTTCACTCCTCGTGGCATCGTTTTCTCTCCTTGCCTATGAAACGACAAATCGCTTGAGATGTTGGCGTTCCAAATTGCAATTGATTAGGCGCGCATCATGGTTCTGATCGACGGCCCGCGTCTTCCTCCCGCAAAGGGCGCCAAAGCGCAAGCCTTAATTGTCTTGCTGCATGGCTACGGATCGAACGGCGACGACTTGATCAGCTTGGCGCCATACTGGTCGCGCGCTTTGCCGTACGCGCAATTCATTGCGCCGAATGCGCCTGAATCCGTTCCCGGCGCGCCGATGGGATATCAGTGGTTTCCCATCGCGCGCATCGATCCGCATGCAATGACGCGCGGCGCAGAATCCGCCGCCGCGACGATTGAAAGTTTTCTCGAACGCGAATGCGCGCGCTATCGCGTCGATGCGCGCGACGTTGCGCTCGTCGGCTTCAGCCAAGGCGCGATGATGGCGTTGCACGTCGGCTTGCGCAGCACGCGCACACCGGCGTGCGTGCTGGCGTATTCCGGCATGCTCACGGGCGCGGCGTCACTGAAAAGCGAAGCAAAATCAAAACCGCCGATCCTGCTTGTGCATGGTGAACGCGATGACAGGATTCCGCTGTCGTCGATGTTCGATGCTGCGGATGCGTTGTGCGATGCGGGTCTCTCCGCGCAATGGCACATCTCCTACGGGCTCGGCCATTCGATCGGCCAGGATGGCCTCGAGCTGGGCGAGGCGTTCCTCAAGATGACGCTGCCGGCGGCGCTTCGCCCAGCCGCCGGCTAGGGCTGGCGCCGGGCCGCGGATTTCACGAAGATGTTGCGCGAATCAGACACTGACAGGGTATGCGCCGTCCGGGGCTGGCGCCGCGGGCGGAGATTGTCCACATAGAGGCTGACGAGCAGGAGAGCGCCTTCAGTTTCACGGCTGCGACAACCTGGCGAATGAGAGCGCCTTCGCGTTCGGGGGGCGGGCGATGAACGTGCTCACCGCCCCGCCGGCCGGCTTCCCCGCGCTCGTGCTCAATGCGGACTACCGGCCGCTTTCCTATTACCCGTTGTCGCTCTGGCCCTGGCAGGAGGCCGTCAAGGCGGTGTTCCTGGACCGGGTGGAAGTGGTCGCGGAATACGACCACGCCGTGCGCTCGCCTTCGTTCGAGATGCGGCTGCCCTCGGTCATTTCGCTGCGTGATTATGTCAGCCAGGATCGCCCGCCGGCCTTCACGCGCTTCAACGTCTTCCTGCGCGACGGCTTCGCCTGCGCCTATTGCGGCGCGCGCGAGGATCTGACGTTCGACCACATCACCCCGCGCTCGAAGGGCGGGCGCACGACGTGGGAGAACATCGTCACCGCATGCGCGCCCTGCAATCTGAGGAAGGGCGGCCGGCTGCCGCGCGACGCGAAGATGTTCCCCGCACGCAAGCCCGCGCGGCCGAACATGCATGAGCTGCAGGCGATGGGGCGGCGCTTCCCGCCGCACTACCTTCACGCAAGCTGGCTCGATTATCTCTACTGGGATGTCGAACTCGAGCCGTGAGACGCCTCAGAGCGCCGCGGCGACGTTATTGTACGGCTCGGCCGTTTTCTGACCGACGACGCCCAGTGCGCTCACGATCACGAGGCCGATGAAGGCTGCGATCAGGCTGTACTCGATCGCCGTGGCGCCGGATTTGTGCTTCGCGAAACGCTGCATCATGGCTGGCGCATCCATTGCGAAAGAGAAGCCAGGAGCGGTGCATCCGCCGGCGGCATCGGATAATGGGCGAGGGCGTCCGCATCGGCCCAGGCGATCGCCGCATGCTCCAGCGCGCGCGGCGCGCCGTCCCATGCGCGCACGCCGTAGAGCGGCATGAGCAGATGGAAATCGGCGTAAGCGTGCGATGCGAACACGATCGGCTCCAATGCCTCGGCCGCGACGGCCAAACCCAATTCCTCCTCGAGCTCACGGATGAGCGCCGCTTCCGGCGTCTCTCCCGGCTCGACCTTGCCGCCGGGAAATTCCCAGAGGCCGGCCATCGCCTTGCCGGGCGGGCGCTGCGCGATCAGCACGCGGCCTTGCTTGTCCAGCACGGCGGCCGCGACGACGATCAGAAGCGGCCGCGTCGAAGGGGAAGGATGGGGCATCGCGTTTAAAACCGCGTGTCGAAAGATGGTTAGAGAGTCGTAAGTTTCGCCGTCCGCTTCAAGCGCGCGCGATGCGGAGAATCCAGGCGGCGAGCGCGTCGAGCCATTCCGCCTCGACGGCGGCGGGCGGCTTCGCGGCGCGCGCCGGCGTGCGGAACGAATGATCGCCGCCTTCGACCACCTGCAGCGTGGCGCGCGGCGCGAGGGCGGCGACGACCGGGCGCAGGAGGTCCATCTCGGCCAGCGCGTCGCGCGCGCCCTGCAGGAAGAACATCGGGATCGCGATCTGCATCAGATGCGCGGCGCGCGCGATCCCCGGTTTGCCGGCGGGATGCAACGGAAAGCCGAGGAAGGCGAGGCCGCGTACGCCGGGCAGCGGCGCTTCGGCCTGCGCCTGGGATGTCATCCTGCCGCCGAAGGAGCGCCCGCCGGCGATCAGCGGCAGATCGAGCGCAAGCTTTTGGCCAACGGCGACGGCTGCGCGCACTGCGGCATGGGCGAGGGGCGGCGCGTCCGGCCGCTTCGATCCCTGCTCCATATACGCGAAGTTGTAGCGCAGCACGGCGACGCCGCGCGCGGCGAGACCGGCCGCCACTGCCGCCATGCCCTTGTGCGTCATGCCCGCGCCCGCGCCATGCGCGCAGACGAACAGCGCTCGCGCGTCGCCGGGCGCGTCATAGAGGCCGGAGACGGCGCGGCCTTCCTCCAGCGGGATCGTGATTGCTTGCGACGCAGGCGCCGCGCTGCTCACGTCCGATAGTCGCCGTTGATCTCGATATAGCGCTTGGTGAGATCGCAGGTCCAAACCACCGCGGCGCCCGCGCCGACGCCCACATCGATCAGGATGTCGATCTCGCGGCCCTTCATGTGCGCATCGACGGCGGCCTCTTCATACGGCGTCCAGCCGCCGTTCTTCGCCGTCCATTGTCCGCCGAAACGGATCGAGAGCTTCTCCAGCGCGATCTGCTCGCCCGCCTTGCCGACGGCGGCGACCACGCGGCCCCAGTTCGCATCTTCCCCGGCGATCGCGGTTTTCACTAGCGGCGAGTTGGCCACCGCCATGCCGATGCGCCGCGCGGCGGCTTCATCCACGGCCCCGCGCGTTTCGATGCGCACCAGCTTCGTCGCGCCTTCGCCGTCGCGCACGACCTGCAGCGCCAGATCCTGCATCACGCTGCGCACCGCCGCGGATAGCGGCGCGAGGCGCGGATCGGCCGGATCGGTAATTCGCGGCGAGCGCGATGCGCCGGTGGCGAACAGCAGCAAGGTGTCGGAGGTGGAGGTGTCGCCGTCCACGGTGATCGCGTTGAAGGTGGAATCCACATGCGCGCTGACCAGCGCCTGCGTCACCGCCGGCGAAAGCGCCGCATCGGTGACGAGAAAGACCAGCATCGTCGCCATGTTCGGCGCGATCATGCCCGACCCCTTGGCGATGCCGGCGACGCGCGTTTCGACGCCGCCCAGCAGCGCGGTCGCGCCCGCGCCCTTGGGAAACGTGTCGGTAGTCATGAAGGCGCGCGCGAGGCTCTCCCAATCGGGGCTGTCGAGCAGACGCCAATGCTGGGGCAACGCGTCGGCGATGCGGGTAGCCTCCATCGGCTGGCCGATAACGCCGGTGGCCGCGAGGAACACCTCGGTTGGCGCGCAGCCTGCAAGGCGAGCGGCGGCGGCCACCGTCGCTTCGTTTTTCGCGACGCCGCGCGCGCCGGTGAACGCGTTCGAGTTCCCCGCATTGCAAACCAGCGCGCGAGCGCGGCCGCCGCCGCGGCCCAGCGCCGCGCGGCACCAATCGACATCGGCCGAGCGCGTGGCTGAGCGCGTGAACGCGCCGCCGACGGTGGTGTCGGGGGGGAATTCCAAGACGATCAGATCGTCGCGCGCCTGCTTGTACAGGCCGATGCGCCCGGCGGCGGCGCGAAAACCGCGCACGGCGGGAAGCTTAGGAAAATGCGGCGGCGCCAGGGGTGAAACGGAATCGCTCATGCAGGCTCACTCATCGAGCGCGCACTTAACGCAGTTCGCCGCGCGGGCGGAAGCGGGGCGCCTTACGTTTCGCGTTCACGCACGGGCCCGGCGCCGGGCGCGGCCTGCGGCGGGCTGGGCGGCGCCTCCGGGGTCGGTTCGGCCTGCGGCGAAGGCGCATAGGTGATAGGCGGCGGCTCGTCCGCCGGCGCGGCGGGCGCCTGACCGGGCGGGCGCGCGGACGGCGCAGCGGAGGGCGCGGGTTGCGCCGGCGCGGCCGGCGGCGCTTCAGGACGGGCGGCGCTGGGCGCCTGCATGCCGGGAAGCGGCGACACGCCGCCCGGTTGATCGGTGATGCGCGCGATGCGCGCACCGGCTTTCAACTTCTCCACAACGCGGCGCTGCTCGTCGAACATGAGCCACTGGACGATCTTCGGGCGCATGCTCTCGAGGCTGGGCGGGCTTGCGTCGCGCCGCTCTTCGATCTTCAGCAGATGCCAGCCCTGGTTGGTCTGGAACGGCCCCGCGATCTGGCCGACGGGCGTGTTCTGTGCGGCGTCGCGGAAGGCGTCCGGCATGGCCTCCGGCAGGAAGTAGCCAAGATCGCCGCCGTCGGCTTTCGTCGCCGGATCCCGCGACAATTCGAACGCCAGCGCTTCGAACAATTCGCCGGCGTCGAGCCTTCTTTTCGCCGCGAGCGCAGCCTCTTTGGAGTCGAACAAAATATGCCGGGCGCGCACCTCGCGGCCCTGCTTCAGGAGGCGAACCTGCTCGCGATACATGCGCTCGATGGCCGACTCGCGCAGCGCCGTGCGGGCCAAATGTTCGTTGAGCACGTTGGCGAGGATGCGCTCGCGCGCCGCTTCCAGGCGATGGCGGACTTCGGCGTCGCGGTCGAGCCCGCGGGCCTCCGATTCCTGCGCCATCAGGCGAGTTTCGATCAGGTCTTCCATGATCTGGTAGAAGATCGGCGAGGTGACCTCCAGATCGTCGCCCTCGCGGATCGCGCCGCGTGCGACGGCCTCGGCCAGCACGTCGTCGATATAGATAGCCTTGCCGTTGACCGTGGCGGCGACGTCAGGGTCCTTCAGCGGCGGCGCGGGCCGGCCGTTGGCGTTCTGGCCGGAGGGGCCGCACGCGGCCAGCGCCGCCACCAGGAAGGCCGCAACCACCGCTCGGCACGCACGCATGAGGAATCCCTTAAGACTTCGGCCCCGATGATGCTGTGCCGAACGCCGGCCAGGAGAAGGCCATCTCTGTGGTGCGGATGGGGCGCAATCGGGGTCGCATTGACACCGTTGGGGGTCGTCCTTAAGTCTCGCCGATGCGCGAGTCGAGTGCCTTTACGCACGCGCGGCGTGCATCGGCGCACCATGCAGCCGGCTACCGGTTTCCGAGCGTCTCGCCTCTTCTCCAGCGCGTGGGTCGTCTTGGGCTTTAGAGGTCTGGATATCACCGCGCCATGCTGACGTTCGCTCGCAAATTGTTCGGCTCCGTCAATGAGCGCAAGGTGCGCCCGCTCAAGGGAACGGTGGCGCGGATCGCTGCGCTTGAGCAGAATTTCGAAGCGCTTTCCGATGAAGCGCTGCGCAACAAGACGGCGGAATACCGCCATCGCATCGCCCGCGGCGCCACACTCGATCAGATTCTGCCGGAAGCCTTCGCCACCGTGCGCGAAGCGGCCAAACGCACGCTCGGCATGCGCCATTTCGACGTGCAGATGGTCGGCGGCATCGTGCTGCATCAGGGCAAGATCGCCGAGATGCGCACCGGCGAAGGCAAGACCTTGGTGGCCACCTTGCCAGCCTATCTGAACGCACTCGAAGGGCGCGGCGTCCACGTCATTACCGTGAACGACTATCTCGCTTCGCGCGATGCGGAGTGGATGGGACAAGTGTATAATTTCCTCGGCCTCTCGGTCGGCAAGATCGTGCACGGCCTCTATGACAACGAGCGCCGCCAGGCCTACGCCGCCGACGTGACGTACGGCACGAACAACGAGTTCGGCTTCGACTATCTGCGCGACAACATGAAGTACGCGCTGTCGGAGATGGTGCAGCGCGGCCATCGCTTCTGCATCGTCGACGAGGTTGACTCGATCCTGATCGACGAAGCGCGCACCCCGTTGATCATTTCAGGGCCGACGGACGATCGCTCCGATTTCTATCGTTCGATCGATTCGCTCATCCCGCTGCTGGGGCCCGACGATTTCGAGCTGGACGAGAAGCAGCGCCAGGTGACCTTCACCGAGAGCGGCAACGAGAAGATGGAAGAGATGCTCGTCGCGCGCGGGCTGCTCGACGGCTCGCTCTACGATGCGGCCAACATTTCCGCGGTCCATCACGCCAACCAGGCGCTGCGCGCCCACAAGCTCTTCTTCCGTGACAAAGACTATATCGTGAAGGACAGCGAGGTCGTCCTGATCGATGAATTCACCGGGCGGATGATGCCGGGGCGGCGGCTGTCCGAAGGGCTGCATCAGGCGATCGAAGCGAAGGAGCGGGTGGAGATCCAGCCGGAAAACCAGACGCTGGCCTCGATCACGTTCCAGAATTATTTCCGCCTGTACGACAAGCTCGCCGGGATGACCGGCACCGCCTCGACCGAGGCAAACGAGTTCGCGGAAATCTACAAACTCGAAGTCGTCGAAGTGCCGACGAACCGGCCCGTCAACCGCGTTGACCATGACGACGAAGTGTACCGCACCGGCGCCGAGAAGCTGAAGGCGGTGATCGCCGACATCGAGGAAACCCACAAGCATGGCCAGCCCGTGCTGGTCGGCACCGTTTCGATCGAGAAATCCGAGCAGCTCTCGGAGATGCTGAAGAAGCGCGGCATTCCCCACCAGGTGCTGAACGCGCGCTATCACGAACAGGAAGCCCAGATCGTGGCGCAGGCCGGCGTGCCCGGCGCGGTGACGATCGCCACCAACATGGCCGGCCGCGGCACCGACATTCAGCTTGGCGGCAATCTCGATATGCTGCTCAAGGCCGCGCTGAAGGGCGATGAGAAGCCCGATCAGATCGCCGCGCTGAAGAAAGAGATCGCCGCCGGAATCGAAGGCCGCAAGCAACTGGCGCTCAACGCCGGCGGCCTCTACGTGCTGGGCACCGAGCGCCACGAAAGCCGCCGGATCGACAATCAGCTGCGCGGCCGCACGGGCCGCCAGGGCGATCCGGGCAAGTCCAAATTCTACATCTGCCTGGAAGACGATCTGCTGCGCATCTTCGCGGCCGAACGGCTCGATGCGATCATGCGCAGCCTCGGCATCCGTGAGGACGAGGCGATCGTCCATCCGTGGATGAACAAGGCGCTGGAGACGAGCCAGAAGCGCGTCGAGCAGCGCAATTTCGAGATCCGCAAGAACCTGCTCAAATTCGACGACGTCACCAACGATCAACGCAAGGTGGTGTTCGAGCAGCGCATCGAATTCATGCGCGTGGCCGATGTCTCCCCGATCGTGCGCGACATGCGCCATGAAGTGGTGAGTTCGCTGGTCACTCGCGCCATGCCGGAAAAGGCATACGCCGAGCAATGGGATGTCGCGGGCCTCATGGAGACCGCGGAGGATATTTTCGGCTTCGCCCCGCCGATCAACATCTGGGCGAAGGAGGAGGGCGTCGCCAACGCCGAGGTCTCGGAGCGGCTGGTCAAGGAAGTGGACCGGGCTTACGCCGCGCGCGCCGCCGCCCTCGGACCTGAGCGCATGCGCTGGATCGAGAAGCAGGTGCTGCTGCAGGTGTTGGACGTGCGCTGGCGCGAGCACCTCTCGCATCTCGATCATTTGCGCTCCGTGATCCATTTGCGCGGCTACGCGCAGCGCGACCCGCTGAACGAGTTCAAGTCTGAGGCGTTTTCGCTGTTCGAGCGGATGCTGCTGGACCTGCGCACCACGGTGACGCGCTCGCTGATGCGCCTGCAGATGGAAGGCGAGGACGGCGGCGCCGTCACGCCGCCGCCGCTGAGCGCGCCGCCCAGCATGATGGAGATCCACGCCGATCCCGCCACCGGCGTGAACGAGATGGATCCCGTCCTCGTCACCGCGCAACCGCGCGGCGTGGGCTTCGATCCGGCCAATCCCTCGACCTGGGGCAAGGTCTCGCGCAACGCGCTCTGCCCCTGCGGTTCGGGCAAGAAATTCAAGCATTGCCACGGCGACGTGGGCGCCGCCGCAAACGCCTGAGCCTTGCTTGGTCGGACGCCTGACGTGTCCGGTATTTTGCAGGGCGTTATATCAAGAGAATAAGGCGCCGCGGAATTGGCGGGCGCGCGCAGAACGGCGTCGCGCTTAACGCGTCGGGCTCGGGTGTTCGCCGCGATAATCGTAGAAGCCCCGCTGCGTCTTCCGGCCGAGCCAGCCGGCCTCGACATATTTCACCAGCAGCGGGCAGGGGCGGTATTTCGAATCCGCCAGACCTTCATTCAGCACCTGCATGATGGCGAGGCAGGTGTCGAGGCCGATGAAATCGGCCAACTCCAGCGGGCCCATCGGGTGATTGGCGCCGAGGCGCATCGCCTTGTCGATCGCCTCGACCGATCCCACGCCTTCATAGAGCGTGTAGACCGCCTCGTTGATCATCGGCACCAGCACGCGGTTGACGATGAAGGCTGGGAAATCCTCGGCGTTGGCGATCGTCTTGCCGAGGGATTCCACGAACCGCATCGCGGTTTCGTATGTTTCCTGGCTGGTGGCGAGGCCGCGGATGAGCTCGACGAGCTTCATCACCGGCACGGGGTTCATGAAATGCAGGCCGATGAAGCGGTCCGGCCTATCCGTCACAGCGGCGAGGCGCGTGATCGAGATGGAGGAGGTGTTGGAGGCCAGCAGCGCCTCGGGGCGCAGCAACGCCTTCAGTTCGAGGAAGATTTCGCGCTTCAGGTCTTCCTGCTCGGAGACGGACTCGATCGCGATATCCACGCCGGCGAGGGATTTCACCGCTGGCGCGCGGTTGATCCGCTTCAGCGCGGGAACAACTTCTGCGTCCTTGATGAATCCACGGCTCGCCTGGCGATGGAGATTGTGCTCGATCGTTTCGATCGCGCGGTCGAGCTGGGCGGGGTTGGCGTCCGTCAGGAGCACGTCGTAACCGGCCAGCGCGCAGACATGGGCGATGCCGTTGCCCATCTGTCCCGCGCCGACGATGCCGACCGACCTTATCTCAACCATTCCCCGCCGCTGCCCTTTGCGAAGGCGTTCGACCCCCCGAACGCCCTAATTCACATCATAGCATGCAACTGTGCAGGTGCAGCAGGCTTTTCGCAAGTGCGGTCGTCTCAAAAACGTCAGACTCCACGCTTGTCGAGTTCCGCCTGGAGCTGGGGCACCAGGGCGAACAAATCGCCGACGAGGCCGTAATCGGCGATCTGGAAGATCGGGGCGTCTTCATCCTTGTTGATCGCGACGATCACCTTGGAATCTTTCATCCCGGCCAAGTGCTGAATAGCGCCGGAAATCCCGATCGCGACATAGAGTTCGGGCGCCACGACCTTGCCGGTCTGGCCGACCTGGGCGTCGTTCGGGGCGTAGCCTGCGTCCACCGCCGCGCGCGAAGCGCCGACAGCGGCGCCCAGCGTGTCGGCCAGGGGCTCGATCACTTCCTTGAATTTCGTGTCCGATCCCAGGGCGCGGCCGCCCGAAACGACGCGCTTGGCGCCGGCCAGCTCCGGGCGATCCGACTTGGCGATCTCTTCGTTCACGAAGGCCGATTTGAACGGCCCGGCGGGCGCAGTGATCGTTTCCACCGCGGCCGAACCGCCGCCGGCGGCGGGTTTGAACGAGGCGACCTGCACCGTGGCCACGATCTTGGGATCGCTGGATTCCACGGTGGTTACGGCGTTGCCGGCGTAGGTGGGGCGCACGAACGTCTTGGGGCCCAGCACGGCGATCACGCCGGACACCTGCATTACGTCGAGCTTGGCGGCGACGCGTGGGGCGGCGTTCTTGCCGGTGGTGTCGGCGATGAAAAGGATCGCGTCGTAGGCCGGCGCGAGACCGACGACGAGCGCCTCCATCGCCTCGGCCAATTGCTTGGCGAGTGCGGGATCTTCCGCAAGCAGCACCTTGCGCACGCCGCCGATCTGCGCGGCGGCGGCCGCGGCGGCGCTCGCGCCTTGCCCGGCGATCAGGATATCGATGTCGCCGCCGATTCCTTGCGCGGCGGTGACGGCTTTCGACGTGGATTCCTTGAGCGTCGCATTGTCATGCGCGCCGACGACGAGAACGGCCATCAGAGAACCCCCGCTTCATTCTTGAGCTTTTCCACCAATTCCTCGACCGACTTCACCTTCACGCCGCCCTGGCGCTTCGGCGGATCGGTGACCTTCACCACCTTGAGGCGCGGCCTCGGCGTGACGCCATAATCGCCCGGCGCCTTCACATCGATCGGCTTCTTCTTGGCCTTCATGATGTTGGGCAGCGAGGCGTAGCGCGGCTCGTTCAAGCGCAAATCGGTGGTGATGATGGCGGGAAGCTGCAACGAGAGCGTCTGCAGGCCGCCATCGACTTCGCGGGTCACGGTGGCGGAGCCGTCCTTGATTTCGAGGCGGTAGGCGAACGTCGCCTGCGGCCAATCGAGGAGGGCGGCCAGCATCTGGCCGGTCTGGTTACTGTCGTCGTCGATCGCCTGCTTGCCGAGGATGACCAGCTCCGGGCCTTCCGCGGCGACGACGCCCTTCAGGATTTTCGCGATGTCGAGGGGTTCGATGTCGCCGTCGACCTTCACCAGGATGCCGCGGTCGGCGCCCATGGCGAGCGCCGTGCGGATCGTCTCCTGAGCCGCATCCGGCCCGATCGAGATGGCGATCACCTCGGTGGCGACGCCCTTCTCCTTGAGGCGCACCGCTTCCTCGACGCCGATCTCGTCGAACGGGTTCATCGACATCTTCAGATTGGAAAGATCGACGCCGGTTTGGTCGGCTTTCACCTTAACTTTCAAATTGTAATCGAGCACCCGCTTAATGGGCACGAGTATCTTCATGACTGAAATCCCAATTACTCTATTCGCCAGCGGGTAGCCGGCCTAGGCCGGAAAAGCAACTTGGGCATTTTGGCTCAGCGGGCCCCGCCCGGAATCCACAACACATCTTGCGCGCCTTTTCCATTGGCCCAGCGCGCCGCGACGAACAACAAGTCCGATAGGCGGTTGGCGTAAGCGAGCGCCGGCGGGGAGACGCGCCCGGGCTCCTCGTCCGCCAGGCGCGCGATCAGCCGCTCGGCCCGCCGGCACGTGGCGCGCGCCACGTGCAGCGCGGCGGCGGAGGGCGAGCCGCCGGGCAGCACGAAGGAGGCAAGGGCGGCCAGATCGCCGTTCAGCAGATCGATCTCGCGCTCCAGGCGCGCGACCTGGCCTTCGGTGACGCGCAGCGCCTCGAATTTGAGGGGACTTCCGTCGGCCGGGGCGGGCGTGGCGAGATCGGCCCCGAGATCGAACAGATCATTCTGCACGCGCGCCAGCATTGGATCGAGGACGATGTCGTCGGCGGTGTGCAGCCGCGCCAGGCCGAGGGCGGAATTGGTTTCGTCGACCGCGCCATAAGCCTCCACGCGAAGGCTCCACTTGGGAACCGGTTCGCCGGTGGCCAAGCGCGTCGTCCCGCCGTCGCCGGCGCGGGTGTAGATCTTATCCAGCCGCACCATCCGCCTGCTTCCTCTAATGGCCGCCGAAAGTCTGCTTCGCCCACAGCGCGGCGACGAGGATCAGGATCGCCACGAACTGGCTCACCACGCGCAGGCGCATCATCTTGTTCGACCAGGAGCGCCCGAAATCGCCGCCGCGAAACAGCGTGTAGATGCCGAAGCACAGGATAGCGAACGTCACCGCCAAGGCCGCGGGAATCAGGAAGCCGAACACCGTCATCGCCGGTGAGGTTAGCGCTTCCAACGCTCGCCGGCCATCACGGACTGACGCGGGATCGCTTCACGCTGCGCGGACGAGGCTGGGCGCGCCCTTGCCGCGCACCTCGGCTTCTTCGAACTGCGCCGCAGCGATCGCGCGATCCAGCGCGGCGCGCAGCGCCTCGGCGGCTTCAAGCGTGAGCTCCACCCCGGCGCGCGCGCCGGGATCGAGGTTCTCGTTGAGGAAGTCGAGGGTGATGACGTCGCCCAGAGGGGCGTGGCGGGCGTGGTCGTAGGCGACGACGGTCTGCGTCAACGCAAACCACGCTTCGCCGCGCTTCGCCATGCCTTCGGCCGGGATGATCTCGACGATGGACGTGCACATGCGCGGCCTCCTATTGCGCCAGATGCTTGCCGAAGAAGGCGAACGTCTTGCTCCAGCCGTCCGCCGCCGCTTCCGGCCGGTAAAGCGGGCGATGCCAGTACCAGATGCCATGGCCGGCGCCGTCATACCGGTGAAATTCGTAGGTCTTACCGTGCTTTTTCAGTTCGGCTTCGTGCTGGTTCACTTGCTCGGGGCTCGGCGCGCGGTCGTCGTTGCCGAAGATGCCGAGCAGCGGGACGGAGAGATCCTTGGTCAGATCGATCGGCGCCACGGGTGTCTTGTCGTTGAGGTCTTCCTTACTCATCACCACGCGCCCGCCCCACAATTCGACGGCGGCGTCGATGTCCTTTTTCTGGCACGCATAAAGAAAGGCGTGCCGCCCGCCCGAGCAGGAGCCGAACAGGCCAACCTTGCCGTTATGCTCGGGCTGCGCGCGCACCCATTTCACCGCAGCTTCGGTGTCGCCTACGACCTGCGCGTCCGGCACGCCGCCTTCGGCGCGCACTTTCGCGGCGACGTCGTCGGGATTTCCTTGGCCGGCGCGCTCATACAGGTTGGCGCAGATCGCCAGATAGCCGTGATGGGCGAAGCGCCGCGTCGTCTCGATGTAGAATTCGCTCCAGCCCGGCACGTGATGGATCAGCACGACGGCGGGGAACGGGCCCTTGCCCTCGGGCTTGGCCACATAGGCGGTGATCGGGGTCCCCTTATCGCCGGCGATCGTGACGTTTTCGCAGACCATGCCTCGATAGAATGCCATCGGCGCGCCTCCCTGAGCGGCGGTTTTCGTTAACGGCTGCATATCCCTCGGCGCATGGCGTGACAAACGCCGTACGCGCCGGTCCGGCTGCGGCGGGGGAGTCACGCCGAAGCGCCGAATCGGCTGAAAAATGCATGGAAGCGCTCGCTCAGTTCATGGTATGTTCTTTCATGGTCGATCTCACCCCCTGGACGCTCTTCGTGCTCGCGCTTGGCGGCGCGGCGTATTTCTTCTGGCGCTGGCAGGGCGTGGAAGCGCGCGATCTGCTGGCGCAGGCGCGGCTCAAGGATTTGAGCCGGCTCGAGGCGGAACGGGAGGCGCAGCGCGAGCGCGCCGATGAGCTGGCCCGCCAGCTGGCCGCCGAAACCGCGCGCGCGGCGGAGCGCGAACGCGCGCATGAGGCCGCCCGCGCCGACATGGAGAAGAATTTCGAGAACGTCGCCAACCGCGCCCTGGGGCAAAGCCAGCAGAGCTTCCTGGCGCTCGCGAAGGAGACGTTCGAGAAACACCAGCAGAGCGCGACGGGCGGGGTGAAAGAGATCGTCGGTCCCGTGCAGGAGCAGTTCGCCAAGCTCTCCGAAACGATCGCGGCGCTCGATAAGGCGCGCACCGAGGATAAATCCGCTTTGAGCGAACAGATGCGCCAGCTGAACGCCGCGATGAGCCAGACGCAGAACGTCACCGGCAAGCTCGCCAACGCGCTGCGCGCCGGCCCGAAGACGCGCGGGCGCTGGGGCGAGGAAACGCTGAAGAACGTGCTCGAGCTTTCGGGGCTGTCCTCGAAGATCGATTTCGTCGCCGAACAGAGCACGCAGGACGGCGAGGGCGGGCGCCTTCGGCCCGACGTAGTGATCAATCTGCCGGGCGGACGCTGCATCGTGGTGGATTCGAAGGTGGCGCTCTCGGGCTATCTCGACGCGATGGAGGCGACCGACGATCTCGGCCGCGACACGCTGCTTAAACGCCACGCCCAGGAATTGCGCGGCCACATGAAAGGCCTCGCTTCAAAGGAATATTGGCGCCACGTGCCGGCTACCGCAGATTTCGTCATCATGTTCGTGCCGGGCGACAATTTCCTCGCCGCCGCGTTCGAGCACGATCCCGCGCTCTATCAAGATGGATTCCGCGAGCGTGTGGTGATCATCGGACCGTCAAATCTGTTCGCGCTGGCCAAGACGATCGCCTTCGGCTGGCGCCAGGAGGAAATCCAGAAAAACGCCGATGAGATCGCCAAGCTTGGCCGCGACCTGTTCGACAGGCTGGCCGTCGCTTCCAAGCATCTGGCCTCGCTCGGCGATGCCGTGGGCAAATCCGTCGGCGCCTATAACCAGTTCGTCAGCTCGTTCGATACCCGCGTGATGGTGACGGCGCGGCGCTTCAAGGAGCTGGGCGCTTCGGAGGGGGCGAAGGAGATCGTCAGCCCGGCGATGATCGAGGCCGCGCCCCGCGCGCCCACGGCGCAGACGGAGTTTGAGTTCACCGCCACGCCGCCGCGCCTCAAACGCACTACGATCTAGGTGCGCGCGGTGCGGACGGGGCCTCCAGAAACAGGGGGCCCCGATGACAGGCGCGCATCAGGCGGTTAGCGTCGCGCCCCATGCCGCTGCCGCTCAATCCCAACACCTTCGCCAATTACCCGCTCGACCGCGCCGCCCATCTCCGCAAGGAGCCGGAATGGCTGCACGCCGCGCTGACCGCGCCGGAAACGCGCTTCACGCCGTTCGCCGAGCGCAAGCCGCTGCTGCGGCCGGGCGATCCGGCCAGTCCCTGCTGGCTCGATCCCGCCGCGGCTGAAGCGCTGGCCCCGGGGGCGCCGGTATTTCTGGGGCTCGACGAGGCGGGCCATGCGCGCTTCGCGTTCGAGACGACGGCCGATCTCGCCGCCACGCCGCTGGCCGGGGCAGGCGAGTTCACCGAGATGCGCGCCGCCGCGATGCAGGTCGCGGGCGGCGATTCCGCCATCCTCGGCACGGCGAAATCCATTTTCGAATGGCATGCGCGCCACCGATTCTGCGCCAATTGCGGGCAGCCCACGCAGGTCGTCGAGGGCGGTTGGAAGCGCGAATGCGCCGCCTGCGGGGTAGAGCATTTTCCGCGCGTCGATCCGGTCGTGATCATGCTGGCGACGTGGAACGGGCATTGCCTGCTGGGTCGCGGCAAGCGCTTCGCTAACCTCAACATGTATTCCGCGCTCGCCGGCTATATCGAACCGGGTGAAAGCATCGAGGAAGCGTGCGCGCGCGAATTGTTCGAGGAGGCGGGCGTGCGCGCAGTCGCCGTGCGCTACCACTCGGCGCAGCCCTGGCCGTTTCCATCCACCTTGATGATCGGCCTCTTCGCGGAAGTGGAGGACGGCGCGATCGCGGTGGACAAGGAAGAGCTGGAGGATGCGCGCTGGTTTTCGCGCGATGACGCGCAGGCGGCCCTAGAGCGCCGCCATCCCAGTATTTCGGTGCCGCAGCGGCTGGCGATCGCCCACCAGCTGATCAAGACCTGGGCGTACGGCTAGCGCGCCGTCAGGACGCCCGGATCAGGCGCTTTTCGCTGACCGGCGAGAGCCGGGCTGCGGCGCGGCGCAAATCCTCCGAGGAAAAGGCGTGCACGCCGGCCGGGCGCTCCACGCTGCGCCAGATCCGTTCGCTCGCCAGGAAATCCGCGCCAAGCGCGCTCGCGCCGTGCACGATGTCAGGACTGGCCAGGCCGGTGAAAGCCAGCTTCAGCGCCTGGCGCTGGGCGTGGTTGCGCCACACGCGCATCGTAGCCAGCGTGCGCGCCTGCATCGCGGGCGTCTGCGCGCTTTCCGGCACGGCGCAGCTGACGCACCAAGCGCCGACGCCCTCGAAGCCGGCGGGCGCACGCTCGCGCGGGTGCAACTCCAGTGCGATGCGGGAGGCGAACGGGCGCAATTGGTGCGTCCAGTCCGCCAGGGTGACGACGGGCGCCCCCAATTCGATCTCCGCGACACGCCCGGGCATCAGGCGGCGAATGTCGTCCGGCACGGCGGCCAGCGCGCTCAGGAACGCTTGGCGGGACGCGCGCCGCGCCATCGTGGTGGCGTGCACGCTGAAGGCGACGACGCCCACATGCGGCGCGCCGCGCGCGGCCTCCAGCGCGGAGACGACATGCTGCAGCCCGGCGAGATCGAGTTCGGTGAAGTCCTCATCTTCGTGCGCGCCGGTTTCTCGGTAATTCGGGCTGTAGCCGAAATGGCGCGCGCCGCCGCGCCAATAGAAAGGTGAGGCGAAATAGACGCCCACCGCCTGGCACGCCACGCTCCAAACCGGCTTGAGGCGGATTTCATGGGCCAGCGGCGCGCCTTGCAACGCCGCTGGCGGCGCATCGCCCGCGGCGTCGCGCAGCATGCCCGCCACGCTCGCCGCGCTCATCCGCTTGGGGCTTACTTCGCTGTGCAGCGCCGCCGTCAGCGCGTCGCCCAGATAAAAGCTGTTCAGCATTTTCTGGAGTTCCGCGCAATGCGCCGACAGATCGCGTGCGCCAAGCGCCGCATAGATCACCAGAAAGCCGTCGCCGCAGGGAATGACGATGTCGTCCGCCGCGAGGCAACCCTGCAGGAAGTTCAACGCGTTGATGCGCACCCGGTCGGAAATCTTCGGCCAGTGGTCGCCGGCTTCGCGCTTGATCTCGTCAAGGCCGATGACGCGGACCTGCGCCGCATCGAAGGTGCGGCCCTGGAGAACCGTTTGGCGCAGCTTAGCCGCCGCATCGGTAAAGATTTGTTCGTGATCCATGGGCCGCCACCCAGTGCTCCGTTCCTCCATCCACCGCGGCGACTTTTTACAGCGCGATGTTAAAAAAAACCGCAAAACCATCGGTAAACAGGCTCGTAGATCCGCTAACCCTAACGCTCTAGGCCGCCGTCCGCGCGGTGCGGAACTGCATCGCAGGGAACACGCCCAAAACCCGCATTTCGGTGCAGAAGAAGTTGAGCTCCTCCATCGCGCGCGCCACCGGCGGGTCTTCGGGATGGCCTTCGATCTCGACGTAGAATTGCGTGGCGGTGAAGCTGCCTTCGAGCTGATAGCTTTCGAGCTTCGTCATGTTCACGCCATTGGTGGCGAAGCCGCCCATCGCCTTGTAGAGCGCGGCCGGCACGTTGCGCACGCGGAACACGAAGGCGGTGGCGCAGGGTCCGCCTCCCGCCGCCGGCCATTGCGGCTCGCGCGCCAGGATCACGAAGCGCGTGGCGTTGTGGGGTTCGTCCTCGACGTTCTCGGCCAGCACGTCGAGCCCATAAATCTGCGCCGCCATCGGCGGGGCGAGGGAGGCGTGGGTGAGATCGCCGCGTTCGGCCACTTCGCGCGCGGAGCCGGCGGTGTCGCCGGCGACGACCGCCTTCGCGCCCAGCCTGCGGATGATGTTGCGGCATTGGCCCAGCGCATGGACGTGGCTGTGCACCTGGGCGATGCGTTCCAGCGCGGCCCCGCGCGGCGCCATCAGATGAAAATGGATCGGCAGGAAGTGCTCGCCTACGATGGCGAGGCCGGATTCTGGCAGCAGGTGGTGGATGTCGGCCACCCTGCCGGCGATCGAGTTCTCGATCGGGATCATCGCCAGATCGGCCGCGCCTTCGTTCACAGCGGCGAACGCGTCCTCGAAGGTGGCGCACGGCAGCGCCTCCCAGCCGGGGCGGGCCTGCTCGCAGGCGATGTGGGAATTGGCGCCAGGTTCGCCCTGGAAGGATATTTTCTTCATCGGTTCATTCCGGCGCGCATGCCGCGCCCTGCTCATGCGACGGTTCGCCGCGCGCGACGATTAACGCCGGCCGCCGCGCGGGCAGGAAACTTGGCGGGCGAGGCTTAGCAAGCGATAACCCCAGCCAACAAGCGCCCCGCGATTCGGGCGCTGGGAGGGCCGGGCGCGCGCCGCGGGCCGTCTTAAGGGGACGCTATGAGTGATCTGAGGTTCAACACCATCGCGGGAACCGTGCTGGCGGCCTGCCTTGTCGTGCTCGGCCTGCGCACCGTGACGGAGCGGGCGTTTGAACCGCACTTCCCGGAAAAGCCCGGCTACGAGATCGACATCTCGGCGCTGACGGCCGGCGCCGCGGGCGGCGCGCCGGTGGAGGCGGGCCCGGTGGATTGGAACAAGATCCTCTCCGATCCGGCGCAGATCGCCGCCGGCCAGAAGGTCGCCGCGAAATGCCTGAGCTGCCACAATTTCGATCCGGGCGGCCCGAACATGACCGGCCCCAACCTCTATGAGGTGGTGAATCGCGCTGCCGCCACACATGGCGGCTTCGCCTATTCCGCGGCGATGAAGGCGTACGGCCAGCCTTGGACCTACGACAATCTGGATCATTTCATCATCGCACCGCAGTCCGACATCAAGGGCACGCTGATGACGTTCATCGGCGTGAAGAAGGCCGAGGATCGCCATGCGGTGATCGCCTATCTTCACTCGCTGGCGGCTTCCCCCGCGCCGATCCCGCCGCCGCTGCCGGCCGCGGCGCCCGCGGAAGCGGCCGCGCCTTCGGCGGTTCCGGCGCCGTCGGCGGCTGCGCCCGCCGCACCGCACTGAGGCAGCCGGCGCGCGGCGCGGGCAGGCCCCGCGCGCGCTTCCGCCGCCGCCAGCGGCTCGATCACCGCCGCCATGTGATGCGCGTTCGCGTGCAACAGCCGCGCGCCATCCACCATCACGCCGACATGGCCGGGCCAAAACACCAGGTCGCCGCGCCGCAGCGCGCCTGAGACGGGCGCGCCGAGCACGCGCTCCATCATGTCGGAATCGCGGGGCGCCGCGATCCCTGCGGCCAGGAGGGCCGTCTGGACGAGGCCAGAGCAATCGAGCCCGATATTCTCCCGTCCGCCCCACACATAAGGCGCGCCGCGCAGCTTCTCGGCCTCGGCCACCCAATCGGGCGCAGGCGCGTCGAGCGGCGCGAGCTGGCGCGTGCTGATCCAGCCGGCGCGCGCGGCGTGGGCATAGCCGCCGCTGGCGGCCTCCACCGTTACGCGCGCATTCATCGCCAGTGTCATCGCGACCGGAGCCTTGTGATCAGGCTGCGCGAACGCCGCCGCGCGCACGACGCTGATCCGGTGCGTCGGCGCAAGCACGTCTGCGCTGAGGGCGGCCGCCTCGACATAGCCGGCGTAATCGTCGAGTGCGGTCTGTCCCCAGGCCCAGCCGTTCACCGCGTCGTAGAGGAGGAATTCCTCGCCAAAGAGGATTTGCGTTTCCTGCACGCTGTCGCCCGCGGGGCGCCGCCGCACCGCCGCCGCGGGCGTGATCGCTTGCAAGCGCACGCCGGCTTCAAAGCGGGCGGAGGGGCTGCGCGACTCGGCGCTCATCGCGCCATGTTACCCCGGCGCGCGGGGGCGGCGCAGCGCGGGCCAGATAAAATTGAGCGCAAGTCCCGCCAACACCAGGCCTGCGGCCAGCAGTTTCCAGGCGGGCATCGGCTCTTGCAGCAGCAGGCTGGAGGAGGCCATGCCGAACACCGGCACTAGCAGCGCCGTCGGCGCCACGGCGGCGGAAGGATAGCGCGCCAGCAGCCAGCCCCAGGCGGCGTAGCCGAACAGCGTGTTGCCGGCGGCCTGCCAGATTGCGGCGGCCCAACTCGCGATGTTCGCCGTGCGCACGCCCTCGGCGATGGCGGGCCAGCCTTCCAGTGCGAGGCTGAGCGCCAGCAGCGGCGGAACCGCAAACAGGCTTGACCACACGACAAAGGCCAGCATGTCGGAAACGCCGGCGCGGCGCGCCACCGTGTTGCCGCCCGCCCAGCAGAGCGCGGCGAACAGCACAAGACCGACGCCGAGCGGCGTCGCGCTGAAATCGCCACGCGTCAGCACGATCGCGAAGCCCGCCGCCGCCAGTGCGAGCGCTGCGGCGTGGTGCGCGGCGAGGCGTTCACGGTTCAGCGCCATCGCGAGGCCGATGGTGAAGAACACCTGCGTCTGGATCACCAGCGAAGCCATCCCGGGCGAGATGGCGCCCCGCAGCGCATAGAACATCACGCCGAACTGGCCGACGCCGATCAGCATCCCGTAGGCCGCGAGGACGCGCCACGAAACATTCGGCCGCTTCAGGAAGAAAACCGCCGGGATCAGCGCGAAAGCGTAGCGCAGCGCCGCCAGGAATAGCGGCGGGAAATGCTCCAGCGCGGTTTTGATGACGATGAAATTTGTGCCCCACACCGCCATGACCGCGACGGCGAGCAGAAGATGCCGCGGCGGCATACCCGGGGCGTCAGGCGGGCGCGCGGAAACGGCGCTCCAGCATCGCCCAGCAGGCGCGCAGGGTTTGCGCTTCGCCGCCGGCGGGCCGCGCGGGCTTTTCCTTTGGGGCCCAAGCGAAGATGTCGAAATGCGCCCACGCCTTTGCGCGCACGAAGCGGCGCAGGAATAAGGCCGCCGCGATCGAGCCCGCCATGCCGCCGTCGCCGGTGTTCTTGATGTCGGCGATGGGGCTGTCGATGTCGCTCTCGTAGGCGTCCCACAAGGGCATGCGCCACATCGGATCGAACACGTCGCGCGACGCCGCGAGCAGATCGCCGGCGAGCGCATCGTCCTCGGTGTAGAGCGGCGGTAGATCGGGCCCCAACGCGACGCGCGCGGCGCCGGTGAGAGTCGCGAAATCGAGGATCAGCTCGGGCTCGCTTTCGCTGGCGCGCGCCAAGGCGTCAGCCAGGATGAGGCGGCCTTCCGCGTCCGTGTTGTCGATCTCCACGCTCAAGCCCTTGCGGCTGCGGTAGATGTCGCCCGGGCGGAACGCGCTTGCGGAGATCGCATTCTCCACCACCGCCAGATAGCATTCCAGGCGCACCGGCAGATTGGATTGCATGACGAGCTGCGCCAGCGCCAAGGCGTGCGCCGCGCCGCCCATGTCCTTCTTCATGGCGCGCATGCCGCCTTCGGGCTTGATGTTGAGCCCGCCGGTGTCGAACGTCACGCCTTTGCCGACGAGCGAAACGAGCGGCGCGTTCGCCGGCGCGTCGCTTCCGCGCCAGGAGAGGCGCAGCAGGCGCGGGGCTTCCGCCGCTGCGCGGCCGACGGCGTGGATCAGCGGATAATTCTGGCTTAGCAGCGCCTCGCCAACGATCGCCTCGATCTCCGCGCCGCATGCCTCCGCAACCGCGCGCGCCGCGGCGTGCAGCGCCTCCGGCCCCATGTCGTTCGCCGGCGTATTGACCAGATCGCGCGCGAGATAGCAGGCCTGCGCGATGCGCCGCGCTTCGCCGGCGTCGGCGCCGTCCGGCGCGAGCAACAGCGCCGCGCCCTTCGCGCGCTCCTTGTAGCGGGTGAAGGCGTAGCCGCCGAGCGCCCAGGCGATGAGCGCCAAGGTGGGCGGCAGATCGCGTGCGGTGGGCGCCAGGCGGTAGCCGCCGGCGGGCAGCTGCGCCGCCGCGGCGCCCAGCAGCATCGGCGTTGGCTTATCGCCCAGGCCGAACAGCACACGCTCGATCCGCCCGTCCGTGCCGGGGGCGAGCAGGATGCGCCCCGGCTGGCCGCGGAAATCCACGGATTCCGCCAGGGTCGCCAGGGTCTGGGCGTGGCCGTCGCGCCAACGCGGCCAATCGGCGGCGCGGATCGGCTCGATCGTGACGGGGGCTTCGGAAACGTCTCGGGCGAAGGGCGGTTCGGCGGTCATTGTTGGTGTGGGTTTATATAAGTCCATGCGGCGGCATTAACGAATTATTGAGCGCGAAGCGCCGATTTTTCCGGATGGTTAACAAGGACGCTCAGCCCATGTCGCGCACGATGATTTTGGCCGCCGCGGCGGCCGGGTTCGCCGTTTCCGGATGCGCCAGCCTGGGCGGCGCGCCCGCGCAGCACGCTGGCGGCGACGGCAAAGACGCTGTGAAGGAAAAGCCGGCCGAAACGCCGAAGAAAAGCGCGAAGGCGGACGAGCAGGCCAAGCCGGAAAAGACCGCCAAGGCCGAGAAGCCGCATGCCGGCAAGAAGGACAAGGCCGCGAAGGAGGCCGCGAAGGACGACGAGCCCAAGGTCGATCACAAGGCGCGCGCCGCAATCGAGCGCGAGGATCTCCTGACGCAGATGACCTTCTGGGCGAAGGAACACACGATGTTTCCCGACGATGCGGAAGCGTCGGCCAAATTCTCCGATGCGCTGCGCAAGGGCGGGCGCGCCGATCGCGCCGCGGAGGTCGCCAACGAGGCGCTCGAGAAGAATCCGGAAGACCGTGAACTGGTGCGCGCGCTCGGGCTGGCGCTGGTCAGCGCAGGGCGCAGCGGCGAAGCGTTGCGCCCGCTGGCGATGCTCGCGAAGTCCGACGACAAGGATTGGCGCGCGCGCTCGGCGCTGGGCGTCGCTCTCGACGAGCAGGGCCGCTACGAAGAGGCGCGCCGCGCCTATCAGGAAGCGCTCGACATCAATCCGGGCGAGGTGACGGTGCTCACCAATCTCGGCGTTTCGCACATCATGTCCGGCGATCCCGCGGAGGCGGAGACGATCCTGAAGCAGGCCGCGGCTCTGCCGGGCGCGCCGCCGGCGACGCGCCAGAATCTGGCGCTCGCGGTGGGCCTGCAGGGGCGCTTCGACGAGGCTGAGCAGCTGCAAAAGGTGGATCTGCCGCCGGCGCTGGTGGCCAACAATATCGCCTACATGCGCGGCCTGCTGAGCGACGGGCGCCGCTGGGACGAATTGCGCACGATCAATCAGTAGCGCGCAACGCAAACCGCACAACAAAAGCGCCGCGAGCCTGGGCCGCGGCGCTTTTCATGCCTGCGCGCCAGCGCTTATTTGCTCATGTAGGATGTGATCTGGATCATCGCCGGTCCCATGATCACGGCGAACAGCACCGGCAGGAAGAACACGATCATCGGCACGGTGAGTTTCGCCGGCAAAGCCGCGGCCTTCTTCTCGGCGGCGGAAATACGCAGTTCGCGGTTTTCCTTGGCCATCACGCGCAGCGCATTGCCGAGCGGCGTGCCGTATTTCTCCGCCTGAGTCAGCGCCATCGCCACCGCCTTGACGCCGGGATGATTGGTGCGGCGCGCGAGATTTTCGTACGCCATGCGCCGTTCCTGCAAATAGGAGAGTTCGGCGGTGGTGAGCGAAAGCTCCTCCGCCAGCTCCACGGAAGCCGCGCCAATCTCTTGCGACACGCGATGCAACGAGGCTTCGATCGACATGCCGGACTCGACGCAGATCAGCAGCATGTCCAATGCGTCGGGGAAGGATTTCATGATCGCGTCGCGGCGCTTCTGCACCAGGTTCGACACGTAAAGCGAGGGACCGTAGAAACCGAGCGCGGAGGCCGCCAAGATCAGCGGCAGGCGCATGTTCTCGGCTACGCCGATGCGATCGCCCAGCAGCGACAGATACACCCATGCGCCGATGCCGAACGCGAACGGCAGGGTGAAACGGAAGAAGTAGAAGATCGAAACCGGCATCGGGCCGCGCAGGCCCGCCTGCATCAGCTTCTCGCCGACGGTCGGATCGTTGATCAGCTTTTGCAGATTGAGCTGTTGAACCGTGTCGTTCATGAAGCCGGAGGCTTCCGGGCGCAGCGCGCGGCTTTTTTCCAGCGCCGCGCGGCTCTTGCGGCGCAATTCCTCGCGCCGCTCGGCCACGGCCTTTAGCCGGCTGCCGAGCTTGCTGCCGCCCATCGCGGGCGCGGCAAGCGTGACGACCGCAGCGAAGGCGGCGCCCGCCGCGAGCATGCCGGCGACGGTCGAAGGGTCGGCGAGCGTGCTGATGAAACTCATGACCGGCGACCCGTCAGAATTTGAAGTTGATCATGTTGCGCATCACCATCACGCCGGTGGCCATCATCGTCGCCGAGCCGAGCAGGATGATGTGGCCGACATCGTGGGTGAACAGCATCATGATGTAGGAGGGGCGCGTGAAATACACGAGCACCATCACGATCACGGGCAGCGAACCGATGATCATGGCGGAAGCCTTCGCTTCCGAGGAAAGCGCCTTGATCTTCTCTGAAAGCAGGCGGCGCGAACGGAGCACGGCGGAAAGGTTGCCGAGCGCTTCGGAAAGATTGCCGCCGGCCTTCTGCTGGATGATCAGCACGATGTTGAAGAAGTTCACTTCCGGCAACGGCATCCGTTCGTACATCTTCAGCAGGTTCTGATCGAGCGGCACGCCCATCTGCTGGCCGTCGACGATCGCTTGGAACTCGCTCTTCAGCGGCTCCGGCGATTCCGCCGCGATGATGCGCAGGCACTGATTGAGCGGCAGGCCGGATTTGATGCCGCGCACGATGACGTCCACGCCGTCGGCCATCTGAATGGCGAATTTCTTCTGGCGGATGCTGCGCAGCACGCCCAGCACCCACCGCGGCAGGCCGAGCCCGGCGGCGACGAACACGCACGCCACGAATGCCAGCGGCGCCTGGAGATAGAATGCGAGCCCCGCGGCGACGACGGCGGCGACGCCGGAGCCGATCCAGAAATGCGTCTCGGTGATGGTGAGGCCGGCCTGGGCGATCTGGCCCTTGATCGACAGCATGCTCTTGCGCGAGCGCTTCTGCTGTTCGCTCAATTCCTTGAGCGCCTCGGCGTTGTTGGCGCGGCGTTTCTGTTGGGCGATGTCGGCTGACATGTCGCGTCGCTGCGGCTTGCGCGACGCGCCCATTTCCTTGGCGCGTTTGGCGGCGCGCTCGTCGCCCGCGCCCATGAACGCCCATCCCGCTGCGCCGATCGCGAAGAAGGCGAGCAGGGCGATCAGCAGCGGCGTCATTATGCTTTCTCCGCTTCGTCCAGCGCGGCTGCGAGTTCTTTTTCCAGGCCGAAATAGCGCGCGCGCTCCCAGAAGCGAGGACGGCCGACGCCGGTGGAGCGATGACGCCCCGTGATGCGACCGTTTTGGTCCTCGCCGATGATCTCGAACGTCAGCAGATCCTGCGTGACGATGACATCGCCTTCGAGGCCCATCACTTCGGTGATCGCGGTGATGCGGCGCGAGCCATCGCGCAGGCGCGCGGCCTGGATGATGACGTCGATCGAGCCGACGATGATTTCGCGGATCGTTTTCGACGGCAGCTTGAAGCCGCCCATCGTGATCATCGATTCCAGACGCGACAGCGCTTCACGCGGCGAGTTGGCGTGCAGCGTGCCCATCGAGCCGTCGTGGCCGGTGTTCATGGCCTGCAGCAAATCGAACGCTTCCGGGCCGCGGACTTCGCCGACGATGATCCGGTCCGGACGCATCCGCAGGCAGTTTTTCACCAGATCCGTCATCGAGACGGTGCCCTGGCCTTCCAGGTTCGGCGGGCGCGTTTCGAGGCGCACCACGTGGGGCTGCTGCAGCTGCAGCTCGGCGGCGTCCTCGCAGGTCACGACGCGTTCATCCGGCGCGATGAACGCCGTCAGCGTGTTGAGCAGCGTGGTTTTGCCGGAGCCCGTGCCGCCGGAGATCAGCGTATTGCATCGGCAGGCGCCGATGATCGAAAGCACCCGCGCGCCGGCGGGCGAGATCGAGCCGTACTCCACGAGATTTTGGAGCTTCAGCTTGTCCTTTTTGAACTTCCGGATGGTGAGCGCGGGGCCGTCGATCGCCAGCGGCGGGGCGATGACGTTGACGCGCGAGCCGTCGGGCAGGCGCGCGTCGCAGATGGGTGAGGATTCGTCGACGCGGCGGCCGACCTGGCTCACGATCCGCTGACAGATGTTCATCAGCTGGCCGTTGTCGCGGAACCGGATGCCCGTTTTCGAGACCTTGCCGCCGACTTCGATGAACACCGAGCCCGCGCCATTGACCATGATGTCGGCGATGTCGTCGCGCGAGAGCAGCGGCTCCAGCGGTCCGTAGCCCAGCACGTCGTTGCAGATGTCTTCGAGCAGGACTTCCTGCTCGGCGATCGACATGACGACGTTCTTGATCGAGATGATCTCGGCGACGATGTCGCGGATTTCCTCGCGCGCGCTCTCGGGATCGAGTTGGGCGAGTTGCGCCAGATCGATCGTTTCGATAAGCGCGGTGAAGATCGTCGATTTGACGCGGTAGAATTCTTCCGAGCGGAAATCGGCCAGCGAAGGCGTGGGCGCCGTCGGGCGCGCGGGCGCCGCCGGCGCCGAGGGCCGCGGCGGGGGCGTCGCGGAGGAGCCCGCTGGACGCAACGGCGGCGCTGCGGCCGCCGCATCGGCCGTGCGCACGCCGCCGGCCTGCGGCGGAGCCTTTACGCCCGCGGCCTGCGCCAGCCGCGAGGGCGAAAGGGCGGGCGGCGGGTTTTCTGCGCCGGCGCGTTTGCCGAACATCGTGCTCATGGCGCTATCTCTTCAGCAGCGTGGGCAGCTTGCCGAGCAAGCTTGCCTTTTTCGGCGCCACGGCCTCGCGCCCGGAGAGCGCCTGGGCCAGCGCGTCGAGGGCCAGCGCCGGTTTGGATTCCGGCGCCATCTCGCACACCATTTGCCCGCCGTTCGCCGCAGCGCCGAACAGCGCGGGCTCGAACGGCACGACGAAGGCCGGCGTCACGCCCAGCGCTTCGCCGAAATCCTTGACCGGAATTTCCGGCCGCTTCGGCATGCCGACCATGTTGAGCACCACGGTGGGCGGCGCATCGTGCGGGCGCGCGGCGCGCACTAGATCGAGCAGGTTCTTGCAATTGCGCAGGCCGGCGAGATCGGGCGTGGTGACGAGCACGACGTCGTCGGCGCTCAGCAGCGTGTGGCGCATCCAGCTCGTCCAGACGTGCGGCAGATCGAGCAGCACGAAAGGCACGGCGCGGCGCACGCGGTCGATCACCACCTCGTAGGCGGCGGGATCGATCTCGAATTCGCGCTCGAGCGTGGCCGGCGCGGTGAATAAGGTCAGCCGGTCGGTCTGACGGGTGAGCAGGCGGTCGAGGAAGACCTCGTCGACCCGCTCCGGCGCGAGCAGCGCCTCGGCCACGCCTTGCGTTTGATCCTGATTGAAATCGAGCCCGACTGTGCCGAACGGCAGATCGAGATCCATCAGCGTGGAATTGGCGCCATAGCGTTCGGCGATCGTCCAGGCCGCATTGTGCGCGACGGTGGATGCGCCGACGCCGCCCTTCGCGCCCAGCACCGCCGCGATGCGGCCGACGAAGGGCTTTTCCGGGTTAACATACAGCGCGCTGACCGATTGGATGATCTGCAGCGGCTGAACCGGGCCGACGAGATATTCGCTGACGCCGCGGCGCATCAATTCGCGATAGAGCGCGATGTCGTTCGCAGCGCCGATGATCAGCACCTTGGTGCCTTCGTCGACAACTTGCGCCAGCCGGTCGAGGCCGCGCAGCAGAGGGGCCGCCGCCGCCGTGGTGTCGACGATGATAAGGTTGGGCGAGGGCTGCGCGGCGAGCGCGGTCAGCGCGCCCTCGATCCCGCCGGGTTGCACGGTGAGGATCGCCTTGGCGAGCCGGCGGTCGCCGCCGGCGGCCTCGATCACGCCGGCCACGTCGGCGCGGTCGCAATAGGCGTTGATGGTGATGCGCGGAACCGGCTGATCGCCGCCGGCTCGGGCCGCGGCGTCGAACGCGTCGCCGGCGGCGGAGGCCCAGGCGGGTTCGCCGTCGTCGTCGCCCATGGGCAATTCTTCAAGATCGCCGGCGGCGAAGTTCGGATCGTCTTCGAGCGTGAAGGCGGCCGAGTCTTCCGTCTCCGGATCGCCGTCCATCGGCGGCGCCTTCCAGGAATCTTGCAAGTTTGAATCCGCCATCTGTTCGCCTCGCCGGCTGCGCGCAGCCCTGTGTTGAATCGTCTAGTTCGCCGCCGCCTTGCTGATCGTCACCCGTTCGTCGTTGGTGCGTTCGGCGTGGGTTTGCGTGCCCTTGCGGTAATTATCCATCACCACGTCGCGGCGCGCGCTGTCGCGCGGCTCGGACGCGCGCGGGCCTTCGTGGTCCGCCGGATCGACAACCATCGCCGCGACATTCGCGCTGAGGAAGCAGCCGAACGTGCTGTAGGGCTGATTGGATTTCGTATCGGCGAGATTGACAGTCCACGCCGGCGCGCATTCGGGCGCTTCGGCGGTGTAGCGCATATAGCTGAGTACGAGCGGGGCGTCCGCCTTGCCGCTGGCGTCGTACGTCGCACCGGAGATCGCCGCGAACGGCACGCCCTTATCGACCAGCGCCATGCGCACGGATTGCGAGGCGATCGCCGCGGCGTTCGCATCGCCGGCGCCGGCGGGCGTGGAAAGCAGCAGCGCGCCGTGGCCGTTTTGGCGGTACGCCGCTCCGAACGCGTCCACTTGCGCCATCGTTTCGATCGAAAGGACGCCGGTGTTGCTGAAGGAGGCTTCCAGACGTTCTCCCGCCTGGGCGACCTTGATCTTGTGCAGATCGGCCACCGTGGCGACGGGATCGTTGTCCTTGACCATCTTCGGCGTCGCGCACGCGGCGGCGCTGAGGCTCAGCAACAGGGCGAGGGATGTCTGGTAGCGCATGCGCATCGCTCCTATTGGATGACGTGGCCGGCCGGCCCTTGCAGGCGCTTGCCGTCTGTGTTCGCCGTGCCGCCCTTGTAGACGGCGTTCAGCCTGCCCGAGAGGAAGCTCGCGGCGTCGGAGGCGTTCATGTAGCCGTCGCCTGGCGTCTTGAGCTTTTTCGCGCTGGTCGGCTCGACGAGATACGGCGTCACGATGATGACGAGCTCCGTCTCGTTGTTGAGGAAGTCGCGCGAGCGGAAGAGCGAGCCGAAGATCGGCAGATCCTTCGCACCCGGAATGCCTTCCAGCGCCTGACGCGTACGTTCCTGGATGAGGCCCGCCATCATTAGCGAGCCGCCGGAAGGCATTTCCACCGTGGTTTCCGCGCGGCGCACCTGCAGCGCGGGGATGGTGATGCCGCGGATCACGTTGCGCTGGCCGTTGGCGTCGGTGAACACCTGATCGCCGGTGTTGATCGCGCCGTCGGCGGTGAGATCGCTCACCTCCGTGGACAACTTCAGCGAAATGCGCCCGCCCGACATGACGATCGGCGTGAAGGCGAGGCCGACGCCGAAGGGCTTAAACTCGACGGAGACTTCGCCGTCCTTCGACTGCACCGGAACCGGGAATTCGCCGCCGGCAAGGAACTTGCCGGATTCGCCCGAGATCGCCGTGAGATTCGGCTCGGCCAGAACGCGTAGCAGGCCCGCGCGCTCGAACGCCTGAATCGCCACGTCCGCCTGGCTCTTGGTGACGAGTTGGCCGGGGCCGTTGACGACATTGTTGCCGATCACGGTGACGCCGTCGGGCGCATAAACCGGGGTGGAGCTGTAGCCGCCCACCAGCGCGCTGCCCGCCGGGTTAAGCGAGCCCGCGGCCGCGCCCGGATAGGAATAGGTCTGCGCCTGCAGGATATTATCCGCCACGCCGACCTTGCCATCCAGGCCGCCCAGCAGCTTGCCGGCGATCGAATAGCCGTTGGTGGTGGCGACGGAAGCGAACACGTCTTCCGGCAGCATCTGATTCAAGATGTTCTGCGCGTTGACGTTGACGCCCAGCTGCTTGACCAGCGTGCGGCTCATCTCGACGACGCGCACCTTCACCAGAACCTGTTCGGCGCCTTCGACGGCGATCAGATTGACGATCTTGCTGTTCGAGGCGTTGCCGCCGCCGCTTGAGCCAGAACCGCCCGGATCGGAGAATTTCTCCGCGATCTGCGAGATGCGGTCGGCTTCGGCGGCGCTTTTGACGTTGCCGCTCAGCACCACGGTGCCGTTCACCGATTCGGCCTTCACGCTGCCGTTCGGCGCAAAGCGCTTCAGCATTGCGTTGAGCGGAGAGACGTCGGGTTCGACGCGGATTTCCAGGTTCGCGATCTGGCGACCCTGCGCGTCGAAGAAGAAGGCGTTCGTCTGACCGACTTTGCGGCCGAGGATGAACACCCGCCGCGCCGTACGCACCACGCTGTCGGCGATGTCGGGATTGGAGAGCAGCACGTCGCGCGCGTCCGTCGGGAGATCGACGATCACCGCCTTGTTGAGCGGCAATGTCACGGGGCGGGGCGCGGCGCTATCGCCGCCGCGGCCGATCGTGACGTACATCGCGGCTTGCGGATCGGCGGCGCCGGCGCCGGTCGGCGCCAGGAGCGCGAGCGCGGATGCGCAAACGGCCAGTAACGAGCGATGTTTCCTCACAGGCCGCCTCCCGATTGCGCGACCGGCACTTCTTTGACCGTGCCGAAGCCGTGGAACTTAACTTCACCGGATTCCCCGAAGCCCGTGCGCATCGAGCCCGGCTTGTTCGCAGACGCGACGTTCATGCGGTCCGGCTCGGTTTCGAGGCCGCGCAGAACCAGCGACACGTCGCCCATCTCATCGGCCATCGCGAGCAGCTCCGCATCGCGCGTGGAAAGCTCCAGCGTGGCCACGCCGCCGGTGATCGGCTCGGGCGTCGCGCCGGCCTTCTCCGCGGGGCGGAACTTCTGATCGATCGCCAGCACGCGGACATTCGCCAGGATCACGTTGGAGCGCACCTGGTCGCCGCCGCCTTCGCCGCGCGAGCCCACCTTGCGGGTGGCGATCACGTCGACGCGGTCGTTCGGAAGAATGAAGCCCGCAGCGGCGGTTTCCGCCGTGATCGGCACGGCGACGGCGCGGTAGCCCGGCGTCAGGATCGCCGCCATGAAGCCTTGCTCGCCCGGTTTCGCCAGCTTGCCGGCGGTGATCGGCTCGCCCTTGGCGATCGATTGGCGCGCGACCGCGCCGACATATTCCGTCGTGGCGTTCGGCGTCGAAGATTGCTGGACGAAGGCTTCGCCCACGGCTTCCTGCGGGAAGTTGACCCACACGAGATCGCCGGGCGCCGTCGAATCACCGGTTTCCATCGCCTTGCCCGCGACCAGCACGGGCACGCCGACGATCGCCGCGGCGACGGAGGTGGATTTCACGGCAGGTTCGCGTACGGCCATGCCGCGCACGAGGAACAATGCGGCCACAGCCGCCGCCAAGGCGACGGCTAGGATCAGTATCTGCCGCGTGGACATGATTTTAGCGCCCCGTCAAATCTCGGGCTCGCGGGAGCCCGCCGCTGCTTCAGCGTGGGCGGACTCCATCATGCGTCGGCTAAAGCAGGGTTAACAAAAGGCGGATCACGCCGCCGAAGCGACGATCGGCAGGCGCGCCACAATGGCGAGGCCGCCGGCCGCGATCGCCACCGCATAGGGCACGCCGCGCTCGCCCAGGAAGCGGTTCACGAAGCTGGGCATGCCGTCGGCCGGCTTGAACCGCGCGCGGGTGACCAAGGCGAGGGCGGCGAGGCCGCCGCCGGCGATGGCGGTGACGAGCAGGAAGGGCAGCAGCACGGCCGGTCCGGTCCAGATCGCCGCCGCCGCAATGACTTTCGCGTCGCCGCCGCCGAACACGCCAAGGCTGAACAAGCCCCAGCCGATCGCCAGCGCCGCCGCGCCAAGACCCATATGAAAAAGAATACTGAGCGGCTCCATGCCGCAAACCAGCGCCGCCGCGGGATAAAGCGCGGCCATGATGATGGAGATCCGGTTGGGGATTTCCATGGTGGCGAGATCGCTGGCGGCGGCCCAAAGCAGGAGACCGGCGAAAGCGGCGGCGAAAAGAAGCGAAGCCATGCGGGAAGCTTGCGTTGCGGGCGGTTGGCGCCGCGTTAATGCCGGCGCAAAAACGAAGAAGCCGCCCCCGAAGGGGCGGCTTCCGGAAATCGATCGACGGGCCGCGCGAGCGCGGCCGCGCGCCGACTTAGTTGTCCATCGCATCCGCGACGGTGTTGAAGTTCGTGGCGACCTTGTTGCCGAGCGCGCCAACGGCCGCGATGATGACCACGGCGATCAGAGCGGCGATCAGGCCATACTCGATGGCGGTCGCGCCAGACTTGTTCTTCATGAGCTTCTTCATTGTCGTCTCCCTTGAGTCGTCAGGTGCTTTGACCCGAAGTCCAGTAAAGGCGTCACACCCGACGACCCCCAACCGAACATGCGGCATGTATAGACGAGTGATCTTAAGGAAACGTGATTTGTCGCGCGGATTCAGCCAAGATTTGGCCTAAATCATCGTTTGCATCCATTAACCGAATGCGTCGCGGTGCTCAGCGATATTGGCTGTAATTGCTTACAAAGTCTCTACGCGCGCGGTGCATGCGCCCACGCGCGCGGACAAATTGCTTAAGCGGTTGTTCACGGTTTCCTCGCTAAGTTTTCCGCGTTCGATGCGGAGACATCCGATGGCCCATGCGTTCAGCGGCAAACTCTTGTGCGCGGCGTTCGCCGCTGTAGCTGTTCTGGCGATGGCGCCGGCCAACGCGGATGCGGCGCCGTTGCGCGTCGCGCTCGATCAGGCGCGCCCGCTGGCGCTCAAGGCGCCGGCTTCCGGCGTCGTGGTCGGCAATCCTTCGATCGCCGGCGTTTCGATGCAAAGCGACAGGCTTCTGTTCGTCACCGGGCGTTCGTACGGCACGACGAACCTGATCGTCGTCGGCGACAATGGCCGCCCGGTGTATGAAGGCCTCATCACGGTGGTGGCGCAGGAAGGCGCGGGCGTCGTCAATGTGACGCGCGGAGTTTCCACGGTGCGCCAATCGTGCACGCCGATCTGCCGCCAAACGCCGGATATTTCCGACGATCCCTCGGTGTTCGACACGATCTCCAAGCAGCGCGACGATCACGCCGGCGCCGCCGCGCGCTAAACGCCGCCATCCAGCGCAAGCTTCAACCGAACAGGCGCTTCTCGATCGCGTCGCGCTTGCGCGCATCGACGCCGAGCGCCTCGCGCAAATATGTTTCCAGCGCGCCGTGGCGTTGCTCGATTGCGGTGAGGGCGGCGTGTAGATAATCCGCCTCCACGCTCATGGCGACGGCCAGCGCATCGAGGGTCGGCCGCCTGCCCAATTCGCGCTCGAGATTGGCGGCCCACAACGGGCCGAATTTCGCCACGCGGTCGGAGTCGTTTGTGAGCAGATAATCGGCGAAAATGTCGTCGCGGTGGACGCCCGCCAGCGCATGCGTGAGCGCCACGATCAGCCCGGTGCGGTCCTTGCCGGCCGTGCAATGCACCAGCACCGCGCCATCGGCCTCCGCCAGCATCGTGAAATAGCGCGCATATAAATCGAGATGGCGCGGCATATAGGGGGCGTCTGCGTAGAAGCGCAGATTGTAGCTGCGAAACGAGTCCGCCGTGAGATCCGAGGCGCGGATGAAGTTCTCCCACGGCTCGTGGCCCTCGAAATCGTCGTGATTGTCGACGACAGCGGCGGAGAACTGCTCCCACCGCTTGGAAGGATCGCGCGCGCGCTCGGCCGGGCGGCGCAGATCCACGATGGCGGCGATGTTGAGCGCGGCCAGGCGCTGCAGATCGGCGTCGCTCGCGCGCGCATGATTGGCGGAGCGGAAAAACCGCCCCTTCGCCATGCGCCGCCCGTCCGCGCCGGCGTAGTCGCCGAAATCGCGGAAATTGTGCACGCCGTCGAAGGGCAGGATACGGCTCATGCGCGGCGGTTTACCCCCGCGCTGCGCCGGCGACAATGCGCGCGCCGGCGCCTTCAGTGCGGCTCGGCCGCGGCGGCGCGCTTTTCCAGCATCTGATCGAAGCTGGCCCAGACGCCGGAGGCGCCGTGCCAATCGCCCTTAGTGGCGGCCTTGGAATATTCCGTGGCGCGCGCCTCGAAGAAGTTCGCGTGCTCCACGCCGTTCAGGATGGCGGTGAGCCAGGGCAGGGGATGCTCGCTCACCCCGAACACCTTCGGCAGGTTGAGTTGGCCCAGGCGCCAATCGGCGATGTAGCGAATGTATTTCTTGATGTCTTCTGGCGTCATGCCCTGCACGGGCCCCAATTCGAACGCCAAATCGATGAAGCGGTCTTCGATGCCGACGACCGTTTTGCAGCATTCCACGATGTCGGCCTTCACGCTTTCCGTCAGTGCGCCGGTTTCCTTCGCGAACGCGTGGAACAGACGGATCATGCCTTCGCAATGCAGGCTTTCATCGCGAACCGACCAGGTGACGATCTGGCCCATGCCTTTCATCTTGTTGAAGCGCGGAAAATTCATCAGCATCGCAAACGAGGCGAAGAGCTGAAGCCCTTCGGTGAAGGCGCCGAACATCGCCAACGTGCGAAGGATGTCTTCGTTCGTCTCGACGCCGAACTTGCCCATGTAATCGTGCTTGTCGCGCATCGCCTGATAATCGAGGAACGCGGCGAACTCAGTTTCCGGCATGCCGATCGTTTCAAGCAGCAGCGCATAGGCCGCGATGTGCACCGTCTCGATGTTCGAGAACGACGACATCATCATCTTGATCTCGGTCGGTTTGAAGACGCGCGCGTAGCGCTCCATGTAATTGTCGTTCACCTCGACATCGGCCTGGGTGAAGAAGCGGAAGATCTGCGTCAGCAGATTGCGCTCCTGATCGGTGAGCTTGGAGGCCCAATCCTTCACGTCCTCGCCGAGGGGAACCTCTTCCGGCAGCCAATGGACCTGCTGCTGCCGCTTCCAGAAATCGTACGCCCAGGGGTAGCGGAACGGCTTATAGGACCGGGACGGGATCAACAGACCCGGCGTTGCGCCGCCATTCTCGCCAAGAGCCATCTATCCACCTCTGAGCCGCTAGATATAGCGCTCAACCGGGCGCTACGCCACCACATCTCGCGGTGCGCGGGTTAAGAAAGCGCTATCGGCGGGCGCGGGCCATCGGAATTTCCGCTTGCGGAGACGACTCTGTGGGCAAGCAGTCTGTCGGCTTAACGCCGCATGCTCAGCGTGACGCCGGCGAAGCTGTCGTCGAACGAGCGCCGCCAGGGGCCGATCTGGGTTTTCACGTCGCGTTTCACATACGAGAGCGAGGCCTGCACGCCGCGCACCTCCATGCCGACGCCGGCCTGCACGTCTCCCACCTCAACCTGGCGCTGCAGCTGCACCGCGCTGGTGGGGGAGGCGGGATCGGTGGCGGGCGTCCAGGTCAGAGCCCGGCCGTCGCTGCTGGCGAACAGGTACCAGGAGGGACGCTCGGCCTGGCCGCGCTCGTGGAAGCCCAACCGATCGCTGATGCGCTGGCCGACGCGGACTTCCGCTCCGCGCCCGACGATCGCGCCGCTGGGGCCATCCTGCGCCAGGCCGCGATGGGCGACCGTCACGTCCAGGTTGAAAGTGGTGGCCGCGGAGAGGCTGAAGCCCAGCGGCGAGACGTTCATCTCTTCCGGGATGTTCGCCAGTGCGCCGAACTGGGCGGTGGCCGCCGGCGCCGGGGCGATCCCGAAGGAGACGCCTGCGGGGGCGTCGCTGCGCGAATCACGCAGCAGCAGGCGCGCCGGCAGATGGGGCCCGGCGGGCTCCTCCGCGGTGTAAAAGCCATTGGAAGCGGCCGCATCGGTGGCCAGCGCCATGGATAGCGCGGGGTTCGTCACGGCGGTGTTGGAAGGGTTGGCGCGAACGATCGCGGTGGCGATCGGCGCATCAATCGGCATCTCGGGCGCGCCGGCGGCGGCGGCGTACCCCGCGATGGCCATCACGCCAAGTGCAATAGCGACCATCTTTACCCGTCCCGCCACGGCCGGTTTCCTCCAGCCCGCAGCGTTGATCCGTTCGGTTACCAAAACCTTACGTCACGCAAGTTACGCGCCACGAGAGGCCCAGGTTCCACTCCCTATTAAATTCCAGGTTAGCTCGTTTCGCCGCGAGCGTCAGCCCCCTCGCTAGTCGCGAGAAAGCCCCCGTTGCATGATCACCACGTCCAGCCAGCGGCCGAATTTGAAGCCGACGCCGCGCATCACGCCCACCTGCTCGAAGCCATGCTTCTTGTGCAGCGCAATAGAGGCGGCGTTGGCGCTGTCGCCGATGAACGCCGCCAGCTGGCGGGCGTCTATGTCCGCGAGTTCGACGATCAGGCCGGCGAGCAGCTGTGCGCCGACCGCGCGGCGCATTGCGCCAGGCGCGACATAGACCGAATCCTCGAAGGTGTGCGCGTAGGCCGCCCGCTCGCGGAATTGCGCGGCGTAAGCGAAGCCCACGATCCGGCTGGGATCGGCGAGGCTGGCGGCGACGAGATAGGGCCAGCCGCTGCCCACCACGTGCAGCCAGCGCCGGCGCGTCTCTTCAAAATCGGGCGGAACGGTTTCGAATGTGCCGCGCCCGTGCAGCACATGATGGGCGTAGATGAATTCCACATTCTGCAGATCCTGCTCGAAGCAGGGGCGAATGAGCACGGGCAAGGGTTCCGTCATGCGCGTAAGCTAAAGGCGGTGCGCCGGCGCCGGCAAGCGGCGGCGGCGTGCGCGCTAGGGGTGGCCGTGATCGCCGCCGATGGCCTGCACGTCGCGTTCGATTTGCAGGGTGGCGTGGGAAATGCCGAAGTGCGCGCGCAAGGCTTCCCCGGCCGCGGCGAGGAAGGCGTCGTCGCCGCCTTGCGGGCGCACGATATGGGCGGTGAGCGCGGTTTCGCTCGGCGTCATCGCCCAGACGTGCAGGTCGTGCACGGCGGCCACGCCGGGCAGTTGCGCCAGGTGCGCGCGCACGGCCGCGATGTCGAGCCCGCGGGGGGCGGCGTCGAGCGCGAGATCGAGCGATTCGCGCAGCAGATCCCACGCGCCCAGCGCGATGACGACGACGATGACGAGCGTGACCGCAGGGTCCAGCCAGTTGAGTCCGGTGCGCCAGATCAGCAGCGCCGAAACGATCACCCCGGCGGACACGGCCGCATCGGCCGCCATGTGCTGGAAGGCCGCGCGGGCGTTCACGTCATTCTTCCGCCCACGGAGGAAAAGCAGCGCGGTGCCGCCGTTCAGCAGAACGCCGGCCGCCGCCACCGCCGCCACCGTCAGCGATTCGATCGCCGGCGCATCCTGGATGCGGCGCAGCGCCTCCCAGGCGATCGCGCCGCTGGCGCCGACCAGCAGCAGCGCATTAGCCAGCGCGGCGAGCACCGGCGCCTTGCCGAAGCCGTAGGTGCGCCGCGCGCTGGCGGCGCGGTTTAGCAGCCACGCCGCGAAGCCGGCGAGCATGAGCGCCAGCACGTCGGAAAGATTGTGGCCGGCATCGGCGAGCAGCGCTGTGGAGTTCGTCCAGAAGCCGGCGATCGCCTCGAGTATGACGAAGGCGATGTTGAGCGCGATCGCTATGGAATAACGTCCGCCGAGACGAAGGGCGTCATGCGCGTGGGCGTGATCGTCAGCGCCGTGGGCGCCGTGATGATGCGCGTGGCCGCCGTGCATGCGGCGATCTTTGGGCGCTATCGCGCTGGCGCGCAAGCCTGCGCAACAAGGCGCATCGCATATGGAGCGCGCAAAAGGAAACGGCCCGCCTCGCGGCGGGCCGTTCGCATGTTTTGCAGAAGCGCGCGCGTCTAGCGCACGGCCTCGCGCATCATTGCGGACTGGCGGAACGCCAGGCGCTTCGATGCTTTGATCTTCACCGGTTCGCCGGTTTGCGGATTGCGGCCCATCCGCGCCTTGCGCGCGCGGATCATGATCGTGCCGAGATCGCCGAGCTTCACCTTCACGCCCTTGAGCACGTGTGCGCGCACGACGTCGATATAGGTTTCCACGAAGCGCTTGGCTTCCGCGCGCGTCGTATCGGCGTGATCGGCCACGACCTGCATCAGCGCGCCTTGCGTAATCGCCTTGCCGGCGGGCGCGCTAACTTTCACGTTGCGCGCGGGAGGCGCGGCCTTCGCGGCCTTACGCGTCGTCTTACGCGGCGCCGCGCGTTTTACCGCGGCCTTCTTCACTGCTCTTGCCATTGCATACTCCGTTGGCGAGTGGACGATGCAGGTCTCTGAGATCGTCGAATCGACGCGATTCCCGCTCGCGCGGAACGCCCCCTAAACCGCGAAAACCCGCTTGTCACGCCGGAAAATGCCGCGATTCGGCGCGGCGCGCGCAATTCCCCTGCATAAAACCAGCATAAAAGCGGGCTTTCTCGCGGTTTGGCGTGCGGCGCGGCGGCAGTTGCGGCGAAACGCGCGATCCGCCAGAGTTCGCTTCGCCGCCAAGGGAGAGGCCGCATGAACCGACCGCGCATGAGCGTTTTCGCCGTGATTCTAGGGGCTTTCGGCGTGTGCCTCACGGCCTGCTCGCAGCCGCCGGCGACGCCGGGCGCGCGCGCCGCGCACGAACGCCACGAGCATTTCGAGGCGTTGGGCAAGGCCTTCAAGGCGCTCGATGATGAGTCCAAGCGCGCCGCGCCCGATGCCGTGCGGATGGCGCGCCACGTCGATGAAGTCGCCGATCTCGCGCAGCGCTTGCCGAACTGGTTTCCCGAAGGCAGCGGTCCATGGGACGGCGTGAAAACCCATGCGCGGCCGGAAATCTGGACCGATCCGGTCAGCTTCTCCGAACGCGCGCGCGCCTTTCAGAATGCGGCGGAAAAGCTGCGCGCGGCGGCGCCGGAGGGGGTCGCGGCCATGCGTGCGCGTATGGGCGATGTCGGCGCCGCCTGCGGCGCGTGCCACAAGGCGTTCCGCGAAAAGGACTAGAGCGTTCGGCTGTAATCAGGCTTCTCATCGGCGCGCGCTGTAAGTGCGTGGCTCAACTTCGCCGCCGAGATTTTCAGTTGTTCACACGGCCGTGAAGCGGCATAACCCCTCGCGCTGCGGAACGCGGCGTTCAAAAGAAGAACATTGGCACATTCGGGGGGAACGAGCATGCCTGCAGGTGGCGCGAGCGAGCATAGCGACGTCGCGCAGGCGCAGCCGGCCGAACCAGTCGTATATAGCCGCGGCCGCACCGGATGGATGCTGTTCCTGCTGGCGACGATCTACGCCAACAATTACTGCGACCGCTCAATCCTCGGCATTCTCGCGCAGCCGATCAAGGTCGATCTCAACATCACCGATACGCAGATCGGCCTGCTGACCGGTCTGGCGTTCGCCACCTTCTACGCGATGTTCGGCTATCCGATCGCGCATCTCGCCGGGAAGGTAGGACGCGTTAACGTCATCACCGTGTGCGCGTTGTTGTGGTCGGCCATGACGGCGCTGTGCGGCACGGCGGTGAGCTACGCCCAGTTGACGTTGTTCCGGTTCGGCGTCGGCATCGGGGAATCCGGCCTCGCCGCGCCGGGGCATTCGCTGATCTCGGATTATGTCGCGCCCGCCAAGCGCACCTCGGCGATCGCGCTGTTCTCCATCGGCGTGCCGGTCGGCTCGCTGATCGGCTCGGTGGCGGGCGGCTACATCGCGCAGCATTACGGCTGGCGCGCGGCGTTCCTGATCGTCAGCATTCCGGGCTTTCTGCTCGCGCCGCTGCTGCGGTTGACGGTGAAGGAGCCCCCGCGCGGCAATTGGGATGCAAGCCGCCTGGCCGGAGTCGCGCCGACGAAAACGCCGCCCTTGTGGGAAGTGGTGCGTAAGCAATTCTCGACAGCGACCTACCGCCACGCCTGCATCGCCGTGGTGATGTGCAATTTTGCGGCTTCGGGCAACGCGTTCTACGGCGCCTATTTCGTGCGCCGCTTCGCGCTGGATTACACCACTGTCGGCCTCATTCTGGGCCTCACCAGCGGCGTCGCCTCCATCGTCGGCACGTTCATCGGCGGCTATCTGAACGACTGGCTGGCGAAGCGTTCGAAGCGCTGGTGCGCGCTACTGCCGACGTTGGCGCTGCTTGCAGCGGTGCCGTTGTATCTGTGGTCCTATCTGCAGGCGGATTGGCGCCCGCAGGTGCTGATCTTCTGCCTGGCGACGGTGCTGCTGGGTTTCACCTCGCCGCCATTCTATGCGTTGACGCAGAATCTGATGCCCGGGCGCATGCGCGCCTCCGGCGCGGCGGTGATGATGTTCTTCATCAATCTGATCGGGCTTGGCATGGGGCCGGTGTGCTTCGGCCTGGTGATCGATTTCGTCACTACGCACCTGTTCCAGGGCTATGGCTTCGGCGAATACTTCGCCGTCTGCGGCAAGGGCGCGGCGCATGTGGCGAATCCAGCGATCGCCCAGGCATGTCACGACTCCATCGCGGAGAGCACGCGCTGGACCCTAGCCGGCGGCTTCCTGATCTATCTCTGGGCCAGCATCCATTATTTCATCGCCAGCCGCACAGTCGCGGCCGATCTCGCCGAAGCGGAGCGCACGAACTAGGCGGGGGTGCGGAAATGGTGGTGGGGGAGAGAATTGAACTCTCGACCTTGGGGTTATGAATCCCACGCTCTAACCAACTGAGCTACCCCACCGAGGCCGCGCGGCCCCAGAGGGGGCGCGCAGGGCCCGGATGCATAGAGGCCCGCCGCCGGGCGCGCAAGCCGCCCTCAATCCTCCAGGATAGCGCTCTGGTGCTTGGTGTCGCGCATGGCCAGCGCGATGGCGCAGGCCATGGCCGCCATCCCCGCCACATACAGATAGAAGCCGTGCTCGACGCCGGCCTGTTTGAACCAGAGGGCGGCATATTCCGCCGTGCCGCCGAACAGGGCGTTGGCGGTGGCGTAGGGCAGCGCCACGCCCAGCGCGCGCACATGCGTGGGAAACAGCTCGGCCTTCACCACGGCGCTGATCGAGGTGTAGCCCGAGATGATCAGCAGCGGGATCACCGCCAGCACGAAGGCCTGAGCCCAGCCGCCGGGCGCCTCCAGCGCCCTAAACAGCGGCCACGCCGTCAGCGCTGTCAACGCGAACGCGCCGACGAGCATCGGCTTGCGGCCGAGCTTGTCCGATAGCCATCCCGCCAGCGGCTGGGCCAGCATGAAGCAGAACAGCGCCGCGGCGCTGATTTCGGTGGCGGCGTTCTTGGTGAAGCCGGCGGTGTTGGTGAGGAATTTCTGCATGTAGGTGGTGTAGGCGTAGAAGGCGAGCGAACCGCCCGCCGTCAGCCCGGCCACCATCAGCGTTTCGCGCGGGTGATGCAGAAAGAGAAGCATCGTGCGTGCGCGCTCGCCGCCGCGGTTCTCGAAGGAAGCGCTTTCGGCGATGCCGCGGCGGATCCAGAACACCACGATCGCCAGCACGCCGCCGATCACGAACGGGATGCGCCAGCCCCAACTTTCCAGCGCCGCCACCGGCAGCGCGTTCTGCAGCAAGATCAGCACGCCCAGCGCGATGAGCTGGCCGGCGATCAAGGTGACGTACTGGAAGCTCGACCAGAAGCCGCGCCGCGCCCGCCCGGCCATTTCGCTCATATAGGTGGCGCTGGCGCCATATTCGCCGCCGACGCTCAAGCCCTGCAGCACGCGCGCCGCGAGCAGGATCGCCGGCGCCGCCGTGCCGATCTGGGCGTGGCCCGGTGTGATCGCGATGACGAAAGAGCCAGCGCACATCATCGCCACGGAAAGCGTCAGTGCGGCGCGCCGGCCGGCGCGGTCGGCGTAGAGGCCCATCAGCCAGGCGCCGATCGGGCGCGCGAGGAAGCCGATCGCGAACACAGCGGCCGCCTGCAACAGCTGTGCGGTCTGATCGCCCTTCGGGAAGAACACTTTCGCGAAATAGAGCGCGAAAGAGGAATACGCGAACCAATCGTACCATTCGACGAGATTGCCTGCCGAGCCGCCGAGGATCGCCTGCAGGCGCTTCTGCGTCGACAAGGGCGGCGCGGGCGTTGCGGCGGCGTTCGTTTCGGCCATGCGGCTTCCCCCCGCGCGGCATGCGCGCACGGGCCTGGATTGCACGCGCGATGCGGCGTTTCAATCTTGCGGACTAAATCCTGAGGCGTGCGCTGGTTAGGAGGGCGCGGTTTCGTTCGTGTCCTGCGCCGCCACTTCACCCGCGTAGAAGGGCTGGCGGCTTTGCTTGGCGTCGCGCGGGGAATGCAGCAGCAACGCCAGCGCCAGGAACAGGCCCGCGCCGGTGACGGCGGCGCCGATGGCCGCGGCCGCGCTCATTTCGAACGCCCAGGTGAGGACACTTATCCACATGCGGGCCGTTGTGGCCCCGACAGGTTACCAAGACCTTAACCGCGCAAGCACGCCGCCGTAGCCGGGCAGTTCGAGGATGGCGTCGCGAAGCAAGCCGGCCAACGGCCAGGCGATCGGCTCCGCCGGTTCGGTGAGCGGCAGAGACCAGCGCGCCGCGCCGAGATTGAACGCGCAGAGCAGGCGTTCGCCCTCGCCGGCGCGCTCGAACAGCAGGATCGGGGACGGTGCCGCCAGCGCGCGCCACGCGCCCGTGCGTAATGCGGGGTGCGCCCGGCGCAGAGCGATCAGCGCGCGCGCGGCGCGGAGAACGGAATCGGCGTCGAGTTCCTGCGCATCGACGGCGAGCGCCGCATGGCGCGGATCCACCGGCAGCCACGGCTCGCCCGCGCTGAAGCCGGCGTTCGGCGCGCGGCGCAGCCACGGCATCGGCGTGCGCGCGCCGTCCCGCCCGATGCCTTTCGGCCAAAAGCGGATCGCCTCGGGATCGCGCAATTTCTCGAAAGGCACATCCGCCTGGGGCAGGCCCAATTCCTCGCCCTGATAGAGGAAGGCCGTGCCGCGCAGGCAGAGCAGCAGCGCCAGCAATTGCTTCGCGCGCAGCGGATCGTCGCCGCCCAGCCGCGTGGCGGCGCGCGGCACGTCATGATTGGAGAGGCTCCAGGCCGGCCATCCGCGCGCGCCGCTCCAGCCGTCCAGCGCCGTCTTGAACACGGCGGGGCCCGCGTCCTGGGCGCGCAGCAGGAAGAAGGAATAGGCGGTGTGCAGACGATCCGGCCCGTCGGTGTATTCGCGCTGGCGCAGCAGCGGCTCTTCATCCTCGATCTCGCCGACGGCGAAACGGTCGGGGTAGGAATCGAGAAGGGCGCGGAAACGCGCGAGGAAGGTGAGCGTTTCCGGCTGCGAGCGATCGTAGAGATGGCGCTGGTATTCGTGCGGACGCGCCGGCGGCGCCGCGTGGGGGATGGCGGGATTGTCGCGCAGGGCGGCGTCCTGCACGAAGAAATTCGCCACATCGAGGCGAAACCCATCGACGCCGCGGTCGAGCCAGAAGCGCGCCGCCGCGAGCAGCGCATCCTGTACGGCGGGATTGCGCACGTTCAGATCGGGCTGCGAAACCAGGAAATTGTGCAGGTAGTATTGCCGCCGGCGCGCATCCCATTCCCAGGAAGGGCCACCGAACAACGCTTGCCAATTGTTCGGAGGCGCGCCGTCCGGCTTCGCATCCGCCCAGACGTACCAATCGGCTTTGGGATTGTCCCGGCTCTCGCGGCTTTCCGCGAACCAGGGATGCTCGTCCGAGCTGTGGGAATAGACCTGGTCGATGATGACCTTGAGGCCCAGCTCGTGTGCGCGCGCGATGAGCGCGTCGAAATCCGCCAAGGCGCCGAACAGCGGATCGACGTCGCAATAATCCGAGACGTCGTAGCCATAGTCGCGCATCGGCGAGCGGAAGAAGGGCGAAAGCCACACGCCGTCCGCGCCCAGCCGGGCGATGTAATCCAGCTTTTCCACCACGCCGGCGAGATCGCCGACGCCGTCGCTGCTCGCGTCGCGGAAGCTGCGCGGATAGATCTGGTAGATCACCGCGCCGCGCCACCATTCGTCCATCGCTGCTCACTCCCAGGCGCGCAACAGAAGCGGATGCCCGCCTGGATGGCAACTGCGGCTTCAGAACTCCGCGCGCAGGGTGACGCCGAAGGTGCGTGGAGCGCTCGGGTAGACGGAGAAGGTTCCCGGCTGCTCCGGGGGCGCGAAGCCGTGGAGATGGTAGAACTTGTCCGTCAGGTTCGAGACGAACGCCTCGATCGACCAGCCCAGCTCGTGGCGGATTCCGGCGCGCGCGTTAAAAATCGCGTAGGAATCGTTGTCGGTCACCGGGTTGCGGCCGAGGATTTGGGTCTTGTAGGCGCTGTTCCACCGGCCATCGACATACACCAGCCCGGTGAGCTTTGATGACACCGCGTGCTCATACGTCGCCGAGCCGGTGACCGCGTAGCGCGGCGCATGCGCCATGCGTGTGCCGGCGGGCAGCGTTTCCGAACCGGCGGTGACGGCGCTGTCGAAGAAGGCTTCGTTGAACACCGCGCCGCTTTGCAGCGTGAGCCCTTCGACCGGACGATAGCCCATCTCCAGTTCGATCCCGCGGCTCACCGCCTTCGGCACGTTGAACGTCACGAAGTTGAAGCCGGTGAAAGCGTTCGCCTGATAATCCTCGATGCTTTCGTAGAAGGCCGTGGCGTTGAGGGTGGCGCGATCGAATGGGCGCCACTTCAAGCCAAGCTCGTAATTGTCGACGAATTCCGGCTTGAACTGCAGATCGTCCGTCGTGCGCTTTACTGTCGTTGTCGGCAGCACCTGGAAGCCCGACCGGTCGAGGTTGAAGCCGCCGGCCTTGTAGCCGCGCGAATAGGTGGCGAACAGCATCATGTCGTCGGACGGATTGAACGCGAGCGAAGCGACGCCGCTCCATTCGTTCTCTTCCGTGCTGTCGGCATAGGCGCCGTTCTGCAGATTGTTGACCGCGGGATTGCACGCCAGCGCCGCAAGGCTCGAGGCCAGCGGCGTCGACGCTTGCGCGCCAATCACCAGCGGCAGGATCGTGGACGAGCGCAGCGCATCGCAGAAGGGCGCTGCGGCGAGCAGAGTCGCCGACATGTCCTTTTCTTCGTGATTGAAGCGCGCGCCGACCGTGAGGGACACCTTGTCGCTCAGGTCGTAGATGTTGTGCGTGAACAGCGACCAGCTTTGCGTGTCGGTGCCCCAATCGTCGGCCTGTTGGCCCGATCCGTCCACCGGGCGGGCGGCGTTCAGCGCGCCGGCGATCGCGTCATACGCCGCGCGCTGCGGCGCGCTGGCGGTGAGCAGGTTCACGCCTTGGCTCAGCAGATACACCGAGCCGATGATGTTCGGCCGGAATCCTGGCGTCGCCAGCTGCGTCGATAATTGCGGGAACGAGCCGAAAATCTGCCCGCCTGTGGTGAGGCCGGGCAGCGCGTTGGCGCTGAGGCCGACGGCGAGCGAATCCGCATAGAGCGCCGATTGCGCGCCGAAGCGCACGCGGTCGTTGAGGCGCAACTTCTCGTCCAGATAGAAGCCGCCGACCAGCCAATCGAGCTTGCCGGCTTCGCCGTGCAGGCGCGCTTCCTGCGTGAAGGTTTCGAATCCCAGGCGGTAGCCGTCGCGATAGGTGCGGTCGACGGCGGTGAAATCGATGTCCTGGTTCCGCCGCGCCTTCCAATTGCGGTAGGCGGTGATCGAGGTCAGCTCGCCGAAGCCCAGATCCCAATCCAGCTGCCCGGAATACCCGTTCTCGTCGATCTTCTCGCCAGAATTGCGCGCTGGCGAAACCGTCATCACGCGCGCTTCGGGGTCGAGCGGCAGCGGGATCGC
>JBFWWB010000005.1:0-47785 GCA_050246435.1 Hyphomonadaceae bacterium | reverse complement strand
ACGGCCTCCGCCCTCATGTCGGACGACGCCGATCTGATGCGCCGCATCGAGCGCGGCGGCAAATTCCGCACCGGGCTTTCCGCCGCCGTGGTGCTGCAGCGCCATGAGCCGGCATTTTCCGCTTACGTCGCCAAGCTCGCCTGGTACGGCCGGCGCGACGGCGCATTCATGCGCAAGCACCCCGATCGCGCGCTGTCCATGCTGTTCCATCTGACAGTGCGCTATCCCGTGCTGCGCGCGCTCGCGGCGTTGCTGCGCGGGCGGCCGCGCGCGGTCGCCTATTTCTGGCTTGCCGGCGCGGTGCGCCTCGCCGCCTGCCTCGCATACCTGGCTTCTCCCGCGCGGCCGCGCCGCGCCGCGCGCAAACAGGCCCCGGCATGACGTTCGCGATCATCGTGCAAGCCCGCTTCGGGTCTTCGCGCCTGCCCGGCAAAGTGCTGGAGAGGATCGGCGAAAAGATCGCGCTGCTGCGCTGCCTCGACCGCTGCGCCGCCGTTCCCGGCGTCGATGCGGTGGTTTGCGCGGTTCCGGAAGAAACGAAAAGCGATGGCGTGGCCGTGGCCGCCGCGGGCGCGGGCTACGCTGTCGTGCGCGGCAGCGAAGGCGACGTGCTGGCGCGCTACGCTAAAGCCGCGCGCGCCGTGCGCGCCGATCTGGTGATGCGCGTCACCTCCGATTGTCCGCTTATCGATCCGGCTTTGTGCGGCGCGGTGCATGATCTCTTGCTCTCGGCGCGCGGCGATTACGCGTGCAACAACATGCCGCCATCGTGGCCGCACGGGCTGGATTGCGAAATCTTCCCCGCCCAACTGCTCTACGCCGCTGAGCGCGAGGCGCACGATCCCTACGCGCGCGAGCACGTCACCCCCTGGCTGCGTCGCAACCCGCAGCTGAAGCGCGCCAATCTCGAAGGCCCCGGCGGCGCGCGCGCGCGCATGCGCTGGACGCTCGATTATCCCGAGGACCTGGCTTTCTTCCGCGCCGTGTTTGCGCGCATGGGCGAAGCCGCGGCGCAGGCGCCGTGGGAAGAGATCGCGGCCCTGTGCGAAGCCGATCCCGCGATCGCGGCGATCAATGCGCAGCGCATGGACGCAAGCCGCCTCGCCGATCCTCTGCGCGCCGACGTGACGGCGAAAGCGGCGTGAAAAGCTGGCTCATCCTCGGCGCCGCCGGCGCATTGGGTTCAACCCTCATGGCGGCGCTTGCCGCGCGCGGCGCGGACGCCCGCGGCTTCACCCGCGCCGACGGCGACGTGAGCGAAGCGGAAACGCTCCGGCGCGCGCTGCGCGCGCACGCGCCGGACGTGGTGATCAATTGCGCCGCCGTCGTCGATCTCGCCGCCTGCGAGGCGGACCCCGCGCGCGCCTGGCGCGTCCATGCGGCGCCTGCGCGGACGCTGGCCGCCTGGAGCCAGGAAACGCACCGCCCCTTCGTGCAGATTTCCACCGATCAGGTGCTCGGCGCGGGCGCGGGCCCGCATGACGAAGAAGCGATCGCCGATCCGGTGAACCAATATGGCCGCTCCAAGCGCGCGGGCGAATTGTTTGCGCTGGAAAGCCCGCGCGCGCTCGTCGTGCGCACCAACCTCACCACCGCGCGCGCGAGGAGCGGCGCCAAGCCGCCTTTCGCCGCCTGGGCGCTACACGCGATCGAAACGCGCGCGCCCCTGGCGCTGTTCAGCGATTACGTGTGCTCCACCATCGATGCGGGCGCGCTGGCCGAAGCGGTGATCGATCTCGCGCAGGCCGGCGCCAGCGGCGTGCTCAACGTCGCCGCGCGCGAAGCCGCCAGCAAGGCGCACTTCGTGCACGCGTTGGCCAGCCGGCTGGGCGTGCGCCTCGATTGGGCGGCGCAGGCCTCCGCCGCCGGTTTGTCCCCGCAGCGCCGCATCGCCTGCGCGCTCGACGTGTCGCGCGCCGAAGCCCTGCTCGGCCGCGCGCTCCCCGATCTTGACGCCGTCGCCCGCGCGCTGGCCGCGCAATGGCTTGAAACCCGGAGATACGCCGCATGAGATGGACCACGGAAGTGCGCATCGGCGCCCGGATCATCGCGCCTGATCAGCCCACCTATTTCATCGCCGATATCGCGGCCAACCATGACGGCGATCTCGCGCGCGCCAAGGCGCTCATCTGGGAGGCAAAGGAAGCCGGCGCCGATTGCGCGAAATTCCAGCACTTCCTGGCGAAGGACATCGTCTCCGATCCGGGCTTCCGTGCGCTGGGCCGCGATCAGCAGGCGCACCAGGCGAAATGGAAACGCTCCGTGTACGAAGTGTACGAGCAATACCAGACGCCGCGCGACTGGACGCCCGCGCTGGCTGCCGAATGCGCCGCCGCCGAAATCGATTTCATGACGACGCCCTACGATCTGGCGGCGATCGAGAATGTCGATCCCTATCTCGAGGCGTTCAAGGTCGGCTCGGGCGATATCGGCTGGCCGGCCTTCATCGAAGCGGTCGCCCGCCGCGGCAAGCCGGTTTTCCTGGCGACGGGCGCCGCCGATATGGACGACGTGAAACGCGCGGTGGATGCGGCCCTCGCCGTCAATCCGCAGCTTTGCCTCATGCAATGCAACACGAACTACACCGGCGAGCTGGAAAATTTCCGCTATGTGAATCTCACCGTGCTGCGCACCTATGCGATGAAATGGCCGGGCATGGTGTTGGGCCTTTCCGATCACACGCCCGGCCACGCCGCCGTGCTGGGCGCCGTCACGCTGGGCGCGCGCGCGGTGGAAAAGCATTTCACCGACGACAACGCCCGCGAAGGGCCCGACCACGGCTTCGCCATGAACCCGCACACCTGGGCGGAAATGGTCGCGCGCACGCGCGAGCTGGAATACGCCCTGGGCGACGGTGAAAAGCGCATCGAGGGCAACGAGCTGCAATCCTCCATCGTGCAGCGCCGCTGCCTGCGGCTGAAGCGCGACCTGCCCGCCGGCCATATTCTGTGTACGGACGATTTGGAGGCGCTGCGCCCGCGCACCGCCGGCTCCGTTGAGCCGTACGAGATCGCCGCCGTCCTCGGCCGGCCGCTCTCGCACGCGCTATCGTGCGGCGACGCGCTCACCTGGGACGCCGTCGCGGCAATCCAGCGCGCGCGCGCCTGAGCGCGCCCGCCCCTCCCGGCGGAGGGGCGGCATTCCCGGGCTATCCCTCGCCCGCCGGCGGCTGCTATGGCGTGGGCGCATGTGCGGGAAATTCACCCAGCGCCACACCTGGCCGCAGATCTGGCGCCAGCTCAACGCCATCGCCAACGCCGACGGCGTCACCACGAGCACGCCAATGCGCGAGGCGGCGATCCTGCATCTGGATGCGGCGGGCGCCCGCGCGTTCACGCCGATGCGCTGGGGCTTCGCCGCGAAGAATTCCAAGACGCCTGAGCGGCTGGGCCATGTGCATGCGCGCAGCGAAACGATCGACGCGCTGCCCACCTTCGCGGACGCTTTCGCCCATCGCCGCGGCGTGCTGATCGTGGAGACGTTCAACGAGGGCGAGGAGCTGCCCAACGGCAAGACGAAGCAATATGTGATCCGCCCGAAGGATGGCCGCCCGCTGGGGATCGCGGTGATCTATGAGGGCTGGACGAACGGGGCGGAGCGGCTGGAGACGTTCGTGATGGTGACGACGCCGCCCAATCCGCTGATCGCCGCCATCACCGACCGGATGCCAGCCATCCTGCGCGAAGAAGATTGGCCGTTATGGCTCGGCGAAACCGACGCGCCTCTGGCCGACGTGAAAGCGCTGCTGCGCCCGATGGAAGACGCCGGAGAATGGGAGATGACGCCGCAGGATGCGCCGCGCTCGGGACGCCGCGCGCCGGACGGACAGCCGGGGCTGTTTTAGGCGGCTGACACAACACCGGTTGCGATCTCCATCACGCCGATCCGCGACACGCTCGCCGCTATTTCGCTGGCGGCCCAGCCGACTGCGTGCGCACGAGCAGATATCGCCGCTGTTGGACGTCGTTGAATATCCGCCGCCGTTCGGCGGCGTCGGCTTGCGCTTCTTTAAGTTTCGCCTCCTGCTCCGCCTTGGAAGCCAGCACGTCCTGCTTCAGCGCCTCGGACTCGGCCAGGCGCGCTTCGGCGGCGGCGCGCCCGGGCGCGCCCGGCGGCGTTCCAGCTAGCACCAGGCGATCGTGATCGACATAGGCCTGCGCCTCGCGCAGCAAACCGGCTTCGGCTTCGACATTCGTCTGGAACTGGCGAACGTCAGCATCCGCGGCGTTAGCGTCATCCATTGCAAGAAAATAGGAATCGTTGATCCGCTTCAGTTCGTCCAAATCGACTTGCCCGGTCGGAATTTCCTGCGTCACGGTTCCGCGCGCGCCGCCCGGCTTGTTGAACATCTCGTCGGCGGAGCGCAGGCGCAATTGCTCGGAACTCGTCCGGCCGCCGCCGAGTTCTGGCGCGCGGATCGTTGCGTGCATCGACGCAAGCAGCTGCTCATTGTGCTGCTTTTGCTGCTCGAACTCTTGTGCGGCGCGCACGCGCGCCTGATCCCGTTCATACGCCTCTTGTATTTCATTGATCTGGCGCTGACGGGCGGCGCGCTGAAAGCTTTCGCGAATGGCGGCGCCCAGCGTGCTGCCGAATTGCCCGGCGAGGTTAAGCATCGCCTGCTGATCGCTGGAATAGCCGCCAGGCGGATCGCCCGCCGCACCCGTTGGCGGCGTGCAAACGGGATTGCTGGCGTTGTGGTTTGACGTCCCGCCGATCGATGCGCAGCGCGCCTCGAAAGCCTGGAACGCCCCGCCGGATTGCCCACAGGCCGGTGTCGCGGCAGCCGCGCCGACCAGCATCGCCGCGGCCTGGATCCATACGCCCGTGGATCGCATCGTCAGTTCGCCCTCCCTGACGCGCCCATCGCCGCCTCCCACTCGTATATTTTGTCCTGCACGGCGCGAGCATCCTGCGCAGTTGGCGTCAAGAACAGATAGCGGCGCATCTCCGTGATGGCCTCGGGATAAAGTTCGAGATCACCATAGAGCAGGCCAAGATTGTAGTGGCCGTCAGCCCAACCGGGAGACGCTCGCAACGTGTCGCGATAGAGGCGTGCGCCTTCCAGATTGTTGTTCTGCCGAAGCGCGAGCTCCACCTGCACCTGCGTACGGCGCAACGATTCAGGGTCTCCCGCGCTCGCGTTTTGCATCGTCGGATCGGAGGCAGGCTCCAATGCGCGCCGCGGCGTCGCCAGCGTGCTCCATGCCGAGAGCAGTTTTTGCTGCACGTCTGGCTGTTTGCGCACTTGGCTCAATATTTTCAGATTTTCCGCACAGCCAGTTTGCTGCATGCAGAGATGATAGCCCTCGATATTGCTGACGAAGCGCGGTGCGGGATAATCGGTGAAACGATAGTGAAAGCTTTGATTGACGCTTGGCGAGGACGACGATTGCGCCGAAACATGGCAATCGAAAGAGAATGCCGCGCCGGTGACGTGCAACGTCTCAGCAAGTATTTTGGGAACGCCGTTCGCATTGTTGTACGTCAGAAACTTGCAGCCCCAGACGCTTTGCCGAAAAAAACCCTGCACGGCGACAAGGGCGTCGAAGGGATCGTCCGCAGTTTGGCTGCGCGCTTCGGGTGCGACGCACAAGGCTGCCAGCATTGAAAGCACCGCGAAATAGAGCTTTCTCATCACCCCCCCCCGCACAGAGACCTCAGAGCCTCCACGAGTGGAAGGATAAGAGAGTAGTCTGACCGATCCAAGTGGCTTCAGGCGGCCCGAGCGGCGCGCAACCACCAGGATGGGCGCACCGTAGCCGCATGCGATCTGTTGAAAGCGGCGCGCGGCGTGTAACGCAAACTCACCCTCCCCCTCCTCGCCTCTGAGGGCGGCGGCGAACACGATGCGTTTCCAGCATCAGCGTTTGCGGGAAGCGCCAGCCGTTTCCCGCGCGGGGGAGGGATCGCGGGCGCCGGCGGCGGGGAGCCTATAGCACACCCCTACGCGTCTCGGTGACCCCCCGCCCCCGCAGGAGTGTAATCGCCATTGCGCAAAGCAGGCGTTCGCCCTTAGGCTCAGGCGCATATTCCGCCCCGGCTTCCCGCGGGCCTTCGCGTATTGAGAGCCAAGTCTTTGACCCTGCCCGCCTTGTCCAGCCGCATCGCGGCCGCCCCCGCTCTCGCCTCCGTCGATGCCCTGGTCTCGGGGCTCGACCATGTCGGCTATATCGCCTCGCGCCGGATCGCCACGGCCGTGTTCATGGCGATCAAGCTGCAGAAGCCGCTGCTGGTGGAGGGGCTCGCCGGCGTCGGCAAGACGGAGCTGGCGCTGTCGACGGCGGCGATGCTCAACCTGCCGCTGATCCGCATGCAATGTTACGACGGGCTGGACGAGAGCAAGGCGCTCTATGAGTGGAAATACGGCAAGCAGCTGCTCTACACGCAGCTCCTGAAAGACCGCATGGGCGCGCAGCTGGCCGATGCGCCCGACATGGAAGCCGCCATGGGCCGGCTGCACGGCGTGGGCGATCTCTTCTTCTCCGAAGCGTTCCTGGAGCCGCGCCCGCTGATGACGGCGCTGCGCCAGCCGGACGGCTGCGTGCTGCTGATCGACGAGGTGGATAAGTCGGACGAGGCGTTCGAGGCGTTCCTGCTGGAGGTGCTGTCGACCTATCAGGTTTCGGTGCCGGAGCTGGGCGTGGTGCGCGCGTTGGCGGCGCCCATCGTGTTCCTCACGTCGAACAATGTACGCGACCTGGGCGATGCGCTGAAGCGGCGCTGCCTGCACCTGCATATCCCGCTGCCGGATGCGGGGCTGGAGCAGCGCATCGTCACCGCGCGGGTGCCGGGGGTGGAGCAGAGGCTGACCGAGCAGGCCGTCGCCTTCGTGCAGACCTTGCGGCAGATGGACCTGCGCAAATCGCCCTCGATCTCGGAAACGGTGGATTGGGCGCGCGCGCTGGTGCTGCTGCACGCGCAAAGCCTCGATCCGGAAGTGGTGCGCGAAACCTTGAACGTGCTGCTCAAGTTCGAGCAGGACATCGTGACGGTGGACCGCGAACTGGGCCACATCCTGCAGCCCGCCTGATGTCGCGCGCGATCGAGGATTTCCTGCGCGCGCTCAGGGCGGTGGACATCCCCGTCTCCCCCGCCACCGCGATCGACGCCTACCGCACCGCCGCGCTGACCGGCTTCGAGGACCGCGCGCTGCTGAAGGATGCGCTCTGCGCCACCCTGGCGAAAGGCGAAAGCGAGGTTGCGCGGTTCGATCACGCGTTCGACCTGTTCTTCAGCCGCCCCGCGCCCGCCGCGCACGAGCATCGCCGCACCCATCACGAGCATGAGGAGGCGCCGCGCGAACGCCTGGGCGAGTCCTCGCTCGCCGGCATGCTGCTGGACGACGACGCCGCCGGCCTCGCCCAGCGGATGGAGGAAGCCGCCCAGGAAGCGAATGTCAGCGACATCCGCCTCGCCACGCAGCGCGGGCGAATGGTGCGCCGGCTGATGACGGCGATGGGCGCCGACGAGGTGGCCTCCATGATCGCGCGGGCGCGCGAAAGCGGGGAAGCCACGGGTGAAGCGCTCGCAGCGACCCTGGAAGCCGGCCTCGACGATCTGACCGCGGAGGCGACCGGCTATGTCTCGCGCCAGCTTGCGCTGTACGCGCCCGACGTGGGCAAGCAATCGCGCGCCGCGATGCTGGCCCAGCGCACGCTGAGCGCAATGAATCTCGACGACGCCGACGTGGCGGAGATGCAGGCGATGGCCGCGAAGATGGCCAAGCGGCTGGCCGAGCGTTACGCGCGCCGGCGGCGGCGCTACCGCAAGGGCGATCTCAACGTGCGGCGCACCCTGCGGCGCAGCATGGCCTATGACGGCGTGCCCTTCCTGCCGCAATGGAACACCGAAAAGCTCGACCGCCCGGAGATCGTCGTGCTGTGCGACGTCTCCAATTCCGTGGCGCCGGCGGCGAAATTCCTACTGACCCTGCTCTACAGCCTCAATGAAGCGATCGAGCGGATGGAGGCCTACGCCTTCTCCTCGCGCCTGTTGCCGGTGAACCAGATCCTCGACGATTACGGGATCGACAAGGCGATCCTCGAGGTGCTGCGGCGCGTGGGCTTCCAGCAGACCAATTACGGCCAGGCGCTGGCCGATTTCTGCGACCATCATTTGCACACGCTGAACCGCGGCACGACCGTGATCGTGCTGGGCGACGCGCGCAGCAATTTCATCGATCCGCGGGTCGACCTGATGCAGACCATCCAGAAGCGCGCCCGCGCGGTGATCTGGCTGAACCCCGAGGACGAAAGCCGCTGGGGCACGGGCGATTCCGTCATGCCGCGCTATGCGCCCTTCTGCCGGGCGGCGAAGACCTGCAACAGCCTCGCCCAACTGGAGCGCGTGATCGACGGCGTCCTGCGGGCGTATTCGCCAACGTAAAGCGCGCTGCCAATTGACTTTCCGCGAGGATATTTTATTCGATCCTGATTGACGAAATTAGCGCTACACACCGGCATTCAAAGCACGTGCATTCAAAAAACGCCGATTAGGCTAGGGAGGCCATCATGGATTTCGATTTTCCCGCCGACAGCGATCCGCGCCGGCTAGAGGTTCGCGCCTGGATCAAGGACCATCCCAAGCCCACGGCCCGCGAGCTTTTGGACTCCGGCTATGAAGTGCCCCATTGGCCGCGGCCCTACGGGTTGAGCGCCGATCCGGAGCTGCAACTCATCATCGACGAGGAGCTCGAAAAGGCCGGGATCAAGCGGTTCGGCGGGCTCGTCGCGCACAATAATTGCGGCCCCTCCCTGCTGACGCACGGCACCGCCGAAGCGAAGGCGCGCTATCTCGACAAGGGCCTGATGGGCGAGGAGCGCTGGTGCCAACTGTTCTCCGAACCCTCCGGCGGCTCGGACCTGGCGGCGCTGCGCACGACGGCCACGCGCGAGGGCGATGAATACGTCATCCGCGGCCAGAAAATCTGGACCTCCGGCGCGCACGAATGCGACATCGGCTTCATTGTCGTGCGCACCGATTCCCACGCCGCCAAGCATGCAGGGCTTTCCTCGCTGATCGTGCCGCTGAAGAATTATCCCGGCGTCACAATCCGCACGATCAACGACATGAGCGGGCGCGAAGGCCATTTCAACGAGGTGTTCTTCGATGACGTGCGCGTGCCGGCGAGCTATCTGCTGGGCCAGGAAGGCGACGGCTGGCGGCTCACCATGCAGATGCTGCAGAGCGAGCGGCTGATGATCGCGCGCGTGGGCAACGGCCCCTCGGCGCGCACGCTGGTGCAGGGCCTGCGCAAGATCGGCAAGCTCAAGGAGCCGGGCTATCGCGACGAAGCGGCGAAGCTCTATGTCGAAGGCGAGATGATCCGCCTGCTCCAGCTGCGCAATCTGAGCGATCAGCTCAATGCGCGCCGCCCCGGGCCGGAGGCTGCGGCGATGAAGATGCTGGGCGCGCCGCATATCCAGAAAGTGCTGGAATTCGCCAAGCGCGTTCACGGACAGGCCGGGCTCGTCGAAGCGGCCGAATGGTATCCCGAGGCGAACACGAGCGACGACAGCCACGGCTTCGCGCGCGACTGGGATCACGGCTATTGGTTCAGCCCGGCGATGACCTTGATGGTGGGCACGCAGGAGATCATGCGCAACGTGATCGGCGAGCGCGTGCTGGGCCTGCCGCGCGAGCTTGACCCCTCCGCGAAGGGCGATTGGTCGGAAATGTCGAAGAAGGCGCGCGCCGCGGCAGCCGCCTGATTTTCACGAACGCATATTTGCACGGATTTTCGCCATGAATTTCGCACTGAACGACGATCAGCGGATGCTGCGCGACACTGCGCGCGACTTCCTGAGCCAGGAAATCAATCTCGAACTCATCACCAAGAAGCACAAAGCGACGGTGCTCGATTCCGGCTACGCGCAGAATTGGGCGAAGATCGCCGAGCTCGGCTGGCCGGGGCTGATCGTGCCGGAAGAATATGGCGGCTCGGGCCTCTCCTCGCTCGATCTCTCGATGATCATGCAGGAGCTGGGCCGCGCGGCCGCGCCGACGCCAATCCTCGGCACGTTGGCGGGGACGTGGGCGCTGATGAAGGCGGGCTCGCCGGCGCAAAAGCAGAAATATCTGAGCGACGTCGCCGCCGGCGAACGCAAGCTCGCACTCGCCGTCTGCAACGCCGATGGCGAATATGAAGGCCCCGCCTCCGATGCCAAGGCGGCCAAGGCCGGCGCCGGCTACACGATCAACGGCTCGAAATCCTTCGTCGTCGACGCCTATTCCGCCGATACGCTGATCGTGGCCGCATCCCTCGGGTCGAAGCGCGGCCTTTTCATCGTCGATGCGAAGCAGCCGGGCGTTCAAACGGCGCTGCTGGCCTGGAAGGATCCCACCCGCGAGGTCGCCGACGTGACCTTCAAGGACGCCGCGGCCGAATTGCTGTGCGAAGACGACGCCGCAGTGTGGCCCTGGGTGCGCGACCGCGTGATCGTGGCGATCGCGGCGGACAATCTGGGCGGGATGCTGGCCACGCTGGATTTAAGCGTCGGCTACGCAAAGGAGCGCGTGGCGTTCGGCAAGCCGATCGGCGCGTATCAATCGATCAAGCACGGCTTGGCCGACACCTTCGGGCTGACGGAGGCTTCCACCGTCGGCGTGCTTTATGCCGCCTGGGCCGTTTCCGAGGATGACAATCCCGAGGCGGCGATTTCTGCGGCGATGGCGAAAGCCTATACCAGCGACGCCTTTTGCACCGCCGTGGCGCAGAACATCCAGATTTTCGGCGCCATAGGATTTACGTGGGAGATGAAGAACCATCTCTACTTCAAGCGCGCGCGTTCGAACGCCGAATTGTTCGGCGGCGCCATCCTGCACCGTAGCCGCGTAGTCGATCTCGAAGAGAAGCGCAAAGTCGCTGCCTGATCGCGGCGAAAAGGGGGAGCGCCCATGCCGCGCCCGCTGGATGGAATAGTCGTCGTCGATTTCACCACGATGGTGGCGGGCCCCGCCGCCACCCGCTTCCTCGCCGATTGCGGCGCGGACGTGATCAAGGTGGAGGCCGTGGGCGACGGCGACCAGATGCGCGGCGGCAAGATGCGCACGGTGGTGAACCGCGCCGTCTACGGCATGTACAACGCCGGCAAGAAGAGCGTCTCGCTCGATCTCAAGTCCGATGCGGGGCGTGAAATCATCGCGCGGCTCATCGCCAAGGCCGATGTAGTCGTGGAGAACTTCCGCCCCGGCGTGATGGCCCGGCTGGGCCTGGATTATGCGACGCTCTCAGCGCGTCACCCCGGCCTTGTCTATTGCTCCATCTCCGGATTCGGCCAGCAGGGTCCGTTGGCCGGCCGCGCGGCCTATGCGCCGGTGGCGCAGGCCTATAGCGGCTTCGAGATGGTGCTGGCGCGCTCGAAGGATTTGGGCGGAACGCCGATCGACAATGGCGCAATGCTCGCCGACATCGCGGGCGCGGCCTATGCGTTCGGCGCGATCCAGACCGCGCTGCTGCAGCGCGTGCGCAACGGGCTGGGCAGCCACGTCGATGTCACGCTCGTGGAAGCGATGATGCATTTGGCGGGCCTGCAATATCAGCAGGCGCAGTCTGGCGTGACGCCCGATCCGATCAGCTATCCCCCGCTCAAGACGCGCGACGGCTATGTGAACATCCCGATGATCGCGCCGCGCGCGATGCAGACGGTGCTCGACATGCTGGGCGTGCCCGGATGGCTGGCGGAAGCGCGCGGCGGCGGCCAACCTGCGATGGCCGCGATGCGCAAGCGTCTAGTGGCAAAGCTCGCCGAATGGTGCGCCACACGCACCAATGCCGAATGCGATGCGATCATGACCGAGGCGGGCGTGCCGTGCGCAGTCTATAACGAGCCGAAGGACGTGATCGCCGACCCGCATTTCGTGGCGCGCGGCGCATTCGCGGAAATCCACGACGACGAAGGCGCGATCAACGTGCTGAACCCGCCGTTCAAGATCAGCGGCGCGGACTGCGCGGCGCAGCCCTTTGTGACGCGCGCCGCGCAGAACAACCGCGACGTTGTGATCGGCATGCTGGGCTATGGCGCGGAAGATTATGCGCGCTTCGAGGCCGCCAAGACATTCGGCTGACCGCGCGGCGCCGCCGCTTCTAGCGCGACGGGCCGCCGTCGATGGCTAGGCATTGTCCGGTAATGAAGGCCGCCAGATCGCTGCAGAAAAACTCGATGCCCTTGGCGATGTCGTCGGGCTCGGCGAAACGGCCGAGCGGGTTCGTCGCCTTGAGACTGAAGCCGCGCGCCTCCGTCTGCGAGGCGACGCGCCCGGACAGCGTGTAGCCCGGCAGCACTGCGTTCACGCGGATATTGTCCGGCCCGACTTCGTTGGCCAGCGCCCGGGTGAAAATGTTGAGCGCCGCCTTGGCGGCGCCGCAATGCGTCAGCGCGCCGGTGGGCGAGCCGCGCATGCCTGCGCCAGAAGAAACGTTGACGATGGCGCCGCCGCCGCGCTGGCGCATCATGGGCAGCACCGCCTGCGAACAATTGACCGCAGAAGCGTAGTTCGCGGCGAAGAGGACGCGCATATCTTCGTCCGGCGTGATGGAGGCGAAGCTCGTCTGCATCGGCGTGATCGCGCCGCCGGCGACGTTCACCAGGATGTCCACGCCGCCCAGTGCGGCCACCGCTTTGGCGATCGCATCCGTCGCCTGCGCGCGATCGCCGAGATCGGCCTCGAACGCGGCGGCGCGGCGGCCGAGCGCCTGCACCTCCGCGGCGACGGAAGGCGCGGTGAGCTTTTCTCCCCACTTCGCGCCGCTTCCAAGATCGATATCCAGGATCGCCACGTCGGCGCCGGCGCGCGCCAGGCGCAGCGCGGTGGCGTGGCCGATGCCGGCGGCGGCCCCCGTGACGATGGCGAGCTTGCCCGCAATGCCTTCGCTCATGTTCGCCCTCCCTGTCGCATCGCTGCGCGATGCAGGGCGCGCGGTGCGGCGCCTAGGGCGCCGGCGGCGCCTTGGCGGCTTCGGCCTGGCGCAGCAGGCGCAGCACGTTGCCGCTCCAGATCTTCTCCAGATCCTCGCGTGTATAGCCTTCCTTCAGCAGCCGCTCGGTGATCTTCCAATAACCCGTCGCTTCATCGAGGCCCGTCACGCCGCCGCCGCCGTCGAAATCAAGGCCGATGCCGACATGATCGACGCCGGCGACCTTCAGCGCGTGCAGCAGATGCGCGGCGAAATCCTCGAACGTGGCGCGCGGGGTTTTGTATTTCACGTCGATCGCGCGGCGCGCCTTGAGGAAGGCCGCACGATCCGCCGCGGAAAGGCCCTGCAGCGGCCCCGTCTTCTTCATCAGCGCGGCGACCGCCGCATCGCGCTTGGCGTTCGGCGGAATGGCGATGAGATAGCTGCTGTAGGCGTGAATCTGGATCACGCCGCCGCTGCCGGCTAGCGCCTTCAGCCGCGCGTCGTCGATATTGCGCGGATGGTTGAACACCGCCTTGCAGCCTGAATGGGAAAGCACGATCGGCGTTTTGGATGATTTGATCAGTTGATCCAGCACGTCGTCCGAAGCGTGCGACGCGTCGATCACCATGCCGAGGCGGTTGGCTTCCTCGACGAATTGCTTGCCCAGCGGGCTCAAGCCGTTCCACTCCGGCTTATCCGTCGCGGAATCGGCGAGATTGTTATTGCGGAAATGCACCGGCCCGATCATGCGCACGCCCAGCGCATAGAAGGTGCGCATAAGCGAGAGATCGCCCTCGATCGGGTAGCTGTTCTCCATACTCATGAATACGACGCGCTTGCCGCGGGCTTTAATCGCGGCGGCGTCATCGGCCTTCGTGGCGAGTTCGAATTCGCCGCCGTGGCGGGCGGCCATTTCGTGGATTTCCATCGCGCGGACGATCGCTGCGTCGCGCGCGGCGCGGTCGCCCTCCGGCGTGCGTGGACCTTGCGGCGTGTAGACGGCGAAGAAGCCGCCGTCCAAGCCGCCTTCCTTCATCCGCGGATAATCGATCTGCGAACCATCCGCCTCGTAACTGTGGCGATCGAGGATGTCCCAGCCGGGGCGGCTGAAATTCGCCGGCGTATCGAGATGGGTGTCGAGGGTGAGCAGGCTTTCCTGCAGCGCGCGCGCATCCGCCGCGGGATCGGCCCAGGCAGCCCCCGCGAACGCCGCCGCCAGAACCGCGCCGAATAGCAACCGCCCGGACCGGCGCATCGCGCGGTCCGGGCGTTGTGCGTGCGTCGCCGTCAGAGCGGCGGCCCGGCTCACACCCCGATCGCGCCTTCGAGCACGGAAAGCGCGCGCGTGTTGCGGTACCAAAGCTCCATCGGATGCGCGCGCACGAAGCCGTGGCCGCCCATCGCTTGCACGCCGTTATCCGCGATCGTCATCGCTTCCTTGCTGGCGTAGGTGTAGGCGAGCTGCGCCGATTTCGTCGCCGGGCGCTTGGCTTCCAGCTCCCATGCGGCGAGCCAGTTCATCCAGCGCATCGCTTCGATATTGAGGTGCATGTCGGCGATGTTGAAGGCGATCGTCTGCTTCTGGGCGAGTGCGGTGCCGTGGACCACGCGGTCCTTGGTGTAGGGGATCACATATTCCATCACGCCGCGGCTGACGCCGGCCATGATCGAAGCAAGACCGACGCGGGCGCTATCGACGATCTTCTGGATGTCGGCGCCGTTGCCTTCGCCGAGGCGCATCGCGGCGGGCACCTTCACATTGTCGAACTTGACGTCGGCCAGCTCGGCCGCGCGCAGTCCCAGCGTCGACTTCGCCGCACCGATCGTCACGCCCGCCGCGTTCGCCGGCACGATGAACGCATCGGCGGCGCCGCCGGCATCGGCGATGACGAGGAAATAATTGCAGCGGCCGGCCAGCGGCACCATGCCCTTCACGCCGTTCAGCGTGTAGCTGTCGCCCGAGCGCACCGCTTTCGTGGCAAGCTTCGACACATCGCCTGCGAAGGCCGGCTCCATCAGCGCGATCGCGGCGGCCTGGAACGTATCGCCGGCGAACGCATCGAGCAGTTCGCGTTGCTTCGCGGAGCCCTGCTCGGCGATGGCCTGCGCGAAACCCATCGGCGCGGCGAGCGCTACTGCGAGCGCCGCATCGGCCGCGCCCAATTCTTCGAGAATGATCGCGTTGGTGACGCTGGAGCGATCGCCATCCGCATCGGCTTGCGTTTGCACCACGCCAGTCGACCACAGCGCTTCGAGCATCTTGTCGTCGATCTTCGATTCCGTATCGAGGCGGCGCGTCTCTGGACGCATCACCGTTTTCCCAAATTCGCTCAGCGTCGATTGGATGATCTTTTGCTCTTCGGACAATTCAAAACTGATCATTGGGTCAATTCCTTCTCAAAATGCGGTTCTGCGAAAATCTGCGTGCGGGCCCAGCGCCGGGCGGCTCTCGATGCGGCTGGCCTTCCCTCCTCCGCGTGCGCGTCTTTCCGCGCAAAAACATAGTAATAATACAATCTTATGGAGCGCGCGGCGCTCAAGGAAGAACAAGCCCTACGCCTTGTCAATCCCCGTGCGCGCGGCGGCCAAAAAGGCGCAGACGGCGGCCAGCACATCGCCGGGGCGGTCGCGATGCGGGGCGTGCCCGGCGCCGGCCAGTTCCAGCCGTTGTGCGCCGCCCAGGCCGGCCTCGATCCGATCCAGCTGCGCCATCGTGCCGTACTCGTCGTCCGCGCCTTGGATCAGCAGCGCCGGCGCGCGCACCCCCGGCAGCAGCGCCTCGATGCTCCAGGCGCGAAACGCGGGATCGAGCCAGATGCTGTTCCACGCCTGGAAAACGGCGCCGGCGTCGCGGTGGTGGCGGGCGAGGCGGCGCGGCAGGTCTCCGCCGGCGGCGTACGCCGCCCCGATGCGGGCGATGCTGGCGATGGTGAGGTCTTCGACGAAGACGTGCGGCGCTTCGAGGATCAAGCTCAGCACGCGCGCAGGCGCGCGGGCGGCGGCGATCAGCGCGATGGAGGCCCCATCGCTATGCCCGAACCAGTGCGCCGCCGGCAGGCCCAGCGAGTCCAGCAGGCGCAAGGCGGCCTCGGCCTCGCGGTGCATGTAGTCCGGCGCATGGGCGCCGGCGAGCGGGTCCGAGCCGCCATGCCCCCGGCGAGACCAGGCGATCACCGGCCGCCCCGTCGCCGCCGCCAGGCGGGCTGGAAAACCACCCCACGCCGACACCGAGCCCAGCCCCTCGTGCAGCAGCAGCACCGCAGGGCCCTGCCCCGGCCAGCGCGCCAACTCTAGCGCCGCGCCATCCACCACGACCCGCTCGATCATTGCGTCCTGCACAAGCTATTCTTCAAACAATTGCACTTTTCGCACAGTCCGGAATTGGATTTATTCGCCACGACAATACGTGGCGCGCGCACGCCCGGGCAGGAGGAAACATGGAGGACGTTCTCATCGTCGGCGGCGGCCCGGTAGGCCTTATCTGCGCGATCGGCTTGGCGCGCCACGGCCTCAAGATCCGCGTCATCGAGGCCGAACAAGGCGTGCTGCCCACTCCGCGGGCCATGACCTACCACCGCCAGGCGCTCGACAATCTGATCCTCTACGAATTGTTCGACGACATGGCCAAGGCCGGGTTTCTCAGCAACGAAGGCTGCTCGCGCTTCTTCAAGACGGGCGAGGCGTTCGTCTCCAAATCGAAATACCCCGACGGGCTGGACCATCCCTACACCCTCACCCTGGCGATCAACGAATTGACCGAGGTGGTGCTTTCGCACATGCCGCGCTACCCGCAGATCACCTGCGACTGGGGCATGCGCTTCACCGGCCTCAAGCAATATGACGATTACGTCGAGGTCGACGCCGAGTCCCAGGAAGGCCCGGAGAAGATCAAGGCCAAGTGGGTCATTGGGGCGGACGGCGGGCGCAGCGGCGTGCGCAAGGCCATTGGCCAGGAGTTGATCGGCTATACATGGCCCGACCGCTTCGTCGCCACCAATATGCGGTTCGATTTCGAGGGCCACGGCTGGCACCCGAAAAGCAACCTGATGATCGACAACCAGTTCGGCGCGATCATCGTGCGGCTGACGCGCGGCGGGCAATGGCGCGTGACCTTCCACGAGGACGCAAACCTGCCCGTGCACAGCGTGCGCGACCGCATCTTCGATTATTACCGCAAAGTGCTGCCCAACGAGGGCGAAGGCGCGCAGCTCGATTTGTTCTCGCCCTACAGCATGCATCAACGCTGCGTGGAGAAGATGCGCGTGGGCCGCGTGCTGCTGGCTGGCGATTCCGCGCACGTGACGAACCCGACGAGCGGCTTCGGGCTGACCGGCGGCATGTTCGACGCGTTCTGCCTGATCGATGTGCTGGGTCATGTCGCCACCGGCAAAGCCGACGACGCCGCGCTGGACGAATATGCGCGGCTGCGCCGCAAGGTGTTCCTGGAAATCTCCTCGCCGATCTCGTGCGAGTCCAAGCGCCGTGTGTTCCACCTTACCGAGCCGGAACTCGAAGAAGAGCGCGAGCGCATGGTCCGCGCGCAGAAGGAAGGCAACGGCTGGGGCTCTGGCTCGCGGACTTACACCTCCTTTCGCCTCGAATCGCCGTCGATCATCACCGGCCGCACCAGCGCGGAAGAGCGCCTCGCCAAGTTCGGGCGCGGGCCGACCGAGTTCGACGACAACCAAGCCTTCGCCTAAGCATCAGAAAGAATTTCCATGGCCGAGATGTTCAAGTGCGGCGACCGCGTGCAGGTGAAAAGCGGTGGGCCGACCATGGCGGTGACGGGCGTGAGCCCCGATCGTCACGGCGTAGAGATGGTGTGGTGCGCGTGGTTCAACGACGCCCATGTACACCAGACGGCGGGCTATCCCGCGGGCGAATTGAAGGCGGTGGAGATCGCCGAGCTGGGCGCGCCGCCCTGAAGCGCGGCTAATCCAGCAGCGTGATCGCGCTCATCGGGCAGGCGTCCGCCGCGGCCTGCAACGCCTCGTCGTCCTCACCGGTGGGCTCGGAGAGGCCTTCCGCGTTGAGCCGGAAGGCCTTGGGTGCGGTCAGCACGCACATGCCGACGCCGACGCAGAGGTCGTGCGACACCGCGGCCTTGCGCTTCTCCGCTTCACTCATGCCTCGTGCATCCGCGTCTTCAGCGATTTGAGGCTGCGCGAAACGAGCGTGGGCGCGTAGCGCAACGCGGGCTCCAACACCTCGATCTGCGCGAATTGCTCGGCCAGGTAGGCGATGGCCTCCTGGGCTTCCATGCGCGCCAGCGGCGCGCCCAGGCATGTATGGATACCCTGCCCGAACGCCACATGGCGATTAGGCCAACGCGCGATATCCAGCCGGTCGGGATTGTCGAACGCCGCGGGATCGTGGTTGGCGGCGTGCTGCACGAGGAAGACGCGATCGTTCGCGGCGATGGCCTGGCCGCCCAGTTCCAGCGGCGCCTTCGCCCAGCGCGCCATGCCGCGGATCGGCCCGTCGAAGCGCAGGATTTCCTCCACCGCCGTACGCGCCAGCGCTGGCTCGGCGCGCAGGCGCTCCCATTGCTCCGGGAATTGGTGGAACGCGACGATGCCATTGGCCAGCAGGTTCATCGTGGTTTCGTGGCCGGCGAACACCATCAGCACGGCGTTGGCGATCACCTCGTCTTCATCCAGGCGCGCGCCATCCGCTTCTGCATGGGCGAGTGCGGTGAGAAAATCATCCTTCGGCTCGGCGCGGCGCGCACGCACGATGGGACGCAGAAAGCCCACGATGTCCGCCATGGCGCGTTCGCCGCGTTCGGCGCGCGCGCTGTCGCCGCCGCGCACGAAGATCACCGCGCCCAAATCCTCCGACCATTGGCGCACCTGCTGGCGCGCCTCGCTCGGCACGCCGAGGAATTCCGCGATGACGATGACCGGCAGATGGAACGCAAACTCGCCCAGGAAATCGGCGTCGCGGCCGGCCAGCGGATCGGCCAGTTCGCGCACCAGCGCGCGCACGCGCGGGCGAAACGCCTCGACGCTCTTTGGCGTGAACGCGGAGTTGACGAGCAGCCGCATGCGCGTGTGCGACGGCGGATCTTTCCATACGAAGAATTTGCTTAGGAAGTTTAGCAGCTGCGGGCGCTCTGCCGCGCCGGCGCGCAGATCGGCGCCGAACGGGCCGGAAAAGCGATCCGCCGAAAGGTGCGCTGTGTCGCGGAAACCGGCGACGACGGCGTCATAACTGCTGACGACCCAGCCGTTCCAGCGCGGGTTCCAATGCGCCGCGCCGCGTTCGCGCAGCTTGGCGTAGAAGCTGATCGGGCGATCGATCGCTTCTTCACTCAGGAGATCGTCAAGATCGGCGGTTTGCGTCATGGCTTTCTCACGCGCCGCCGAGGCGGCCGTCCGCCGACGACCAGAACGGCTCACGGATTTGCTTGCGGGAAATCTTGCCGACCGGCGTGCGCGGCAACGGCTCTCTCTGCAGGATCACCTTCGTGGGCTTCTTGTAACCGCCAAGGCGCGTCACGCACACGTCGATCACCTGCTGCTCCGTCAGCGCGGCGTCTGGATTGAGCACGACGATGGCCACCGGCGTTTCGCCCCAATGCGCATGCGGTGCAGCCACCACCACAACCTCGCGCACCTCCGGATAGGAGGCGATGGCGATCTCGAGCTCGGCCGGCCAAATGTTGAAACCGCCGGAGATGATCATGTCGTCCTTGCGGTCGACCAGATAGAGAAAGCCGTTCTCGTCGATGCGGCCGATATCGCCGGTGAGCACCCAGCCGTCGACGACGCGCTGCGCCGTCATCTCCGGCTCGTTCCAGATTTTCACCATCTGCCCATCGGTCTGGATCGCGATTTCGCCGATCTCGCCCTCCTTCAACGGGCGGTTTTCCTCGTCGCGCACCTCGACCTTGGCGAACGGCATGATGCGCCCGACGGAGCGGATCGCCTCGCCGCCGCCGGCCTCGAACCATTCGCGCGGCGTCATCACGGCGGCGGGCACCGCCTCGGTTTGCCCGTAAAGCTGATAGAGTTTGGCGCCGAAGAGCGCGTTGGCTTCGCGGGCCGTGTTTTCCCGGATTGGCGCACCGGAAACGACGACCGCCTTCAGCTTCTCGAAGCGGCGCTGCTTGTCGTCCTTCAACGCCAGGATGTCGCTCAGCATCGTGGGCACCGCGAACGCGTAGCCGCCGTGCTCGTCGAGCAGATCGAGCACGCGGCGCGCCTCGAAGCGGGTTTCCAAAATGGAATAACCCCCGGCGATCCACGTCGGCACGAACAGATAGCCCGAGCCGTGCGAGATCGGGCCGACGTGGGTGCACGCGTCGCCGATCTCGAACGCTGGCAGGCGCAAAATCCAGTCGCGTTCGGTGTGCATCCAGGCGCGATGCGAGAAGGCCATGCCTTTGGGTTGCCCCGTGGTGCCGCCGGAATGGCGGATGACATGGAAATCGTCGAGATGCACCGGCGGATCGGGATCGGCGTCGCTCTGCGCGAACAGCCATTGCTCGTAATCACCGCGGCGCACGAAGACGTGTGCAAGCTCCGGCGCGCGCTCCTGGATGTTTTCCAGTTCCCGCTCGTATTCCGCCGATACCACAATCGCGCGGCATCCCGTGTGGCGCACCATGTGCGCGTGCGCCTCGGGCGAGTTGCGCCGATAGAGCGGCACGCGCACGAAATTCCCGGCGACAGCGCCCAGGAAGAAATCGGCCGCTTCGACGCCATTATCTTCCAGCACCGCGATGCGATCGCCTGCCTTCAAACCCATAGCGTTGAGGCCGTTGGCCAGGCGCAGGCCGCGCGCCCACGCTTCGCGGAAGGTGAGCTGGCGATCGCCGCTCACCACGGCGACCCGATCGGCATTCCATCGCGCGGCCCGGCGCATCGCTTCGCGCACGTCAATCACGGCTCGTTCCTCCCTCTCCGCGAACCGGTCCGCGCCGGTTCGTCGCCCCGCTCAGAATCCGCGCTCCCATGCGCCCGCCGAAGACACGAATGCGTGTTCGCTCGCCCGCATCACGCCGCGGGCTCCGCGAGTTCGAAATGGAAATCGAGGATGCGCCCCTGCGGCGAAGGCGAAAACACGGCGCGCACGCGCGGGCCGGCGAAAAGCTTACGCCCGACTGCATCGAGGTCGCTGTAATCGAGGCCCTGCACGAAGTTGAGCACCGCCGTGTCGGCCCCGTCGAGCGTGACATAGCCGATAGTGAAGGGCGGCGCCGGCAGGCCGGGAAATTGCGTCTGCACGATGGTGAACACTTCCAGCTTGCCGACGAGGCCGACGGGCGCCCATTCCGTCGTCTCCACATAGCACGCATCGCAGAAGGAGCGCGCCGGCACCAGGCGGCGGCCGCATTGCGGGCAAAGCGTGGAGAGAATTTCGCCGCGGCGCAGGCCCGCAAAGAAGCGGCTCGCGGCTTCGCCGGCGAAGTAATTGTAGTTGAAGTTCCAGTTGCCCGGGATCGTGATGAGTTCGTCGTCTGTCATGGGAGAAACCTCAGGGCCGATCGCGGCCGAACAAGATCGCGGTTGAGAATTGGCTGGCGCCGCCTTGCCCGGTGGCGATGGCGCGGCGCACGCCGTCGACCTGCACCGGGCCGGCGCGGCCGCGCACTTGCTGGGCTGCTTCCGCGACGCGCACCAGCGCGGTGGCGCTCACCGGATTGGCGGCCTGCGGCCCGCCCGACGGATTGATCGCCACATGCACGCGGTCTGCAAGCAGGCGGTCGACGAAGGCGGGTCCGCCTTCCGGCGTGCAGAGCCCAAGCCCGGTGTAATGCATGGATTCCGCGCTGGGGAACGGGGCTTGCACCTCCGCCACGTCTATCTCGCTGGCGGGATCGGAAATTCCGGCCTGCGCATAGGCGGCGCGCGCGGAGCGCTGCAAGGTGAGCAGATCGACGAGCGCGCCCTCCGGGCGGTTCACGCGATCGCCCATGTTGTAGGAATCCGTCTGCCCGTGCGCGCCTTGCACCCAGGCCGCGTTGCGCCCGCGCGCCAGCCGCTCCGCCGTGACCACGACGGCGCAGGCGCCTTCCGAGATCGGGCACACCTCGTAGGCGCGTATCGGCCAGCACAGCATCTTCGACGCGAGCACCTGCTCCGTCGTGAACACGCGCGCTTCCGGCGCGAAGGGGTTGCGGCCCGCCGCTTCGGAATTGCGCGCCGCGACGCCCGCCCATTGCTCCGGCCGGTAGCCGTAGCGGCGCATCAGCATGGAGGCGCGCAGCGCGGCCATCACGATGGTGCTGAGCGCCAAATCCTTTTCGTAAATCGGATCGAAAATCGTGTTGAAAATCTTCTGCGCGGTTTCGGCCTGGCCCATGCGCTCGATCGCAACGACGAGGGCCGCCTCGCAGCGTCCCGCCGCCACCCAGCTCAGCGCCGCCAGCAGCGCGGAAGAGCCCGTCGCCCCGCCCGTATGCACGCGCATGTACGGGATGCCGGGCCGCGCGAGGGACGCCTTGTCCATATGATCGAGACCGGCAAGCGTGTCGGGCGCGACGCCGCCGACGACGAGGCCGATCGCGTCCAAGCCGAGGCCCGCATCGTCGAGCGCCAGGCGCATCGCCTCACGCGCCAGTTCGGCGGCGTTCTTATCGGCGTGGCGGCGGCGATACGCCGTCTGCCCGACGCCGATGATGGCGGCGCGCGCGCTCATGCCGCCTCCGCCACGACCGCGACATGCGCCTGCGCGCCCACCGGCGAAGCGCCGGCGGCAAGCGCCAATTCTCCGGGTTTCAGCGCGCCCAGCGCATCGTGCAAACGCAACAGACCGATCGCGGGGTAACACCAGCCCGCAGCGCCGCCGCCCGATCGGTTGAACGCGGTGTGGGCCGCATAGGCCGCGAAGCCCTCGCCGGGCGCTGCGAGCCCCGCAGCCTCCATGGCCAGCGCCTCGTCGCTCAGCGCGAAACCATCCATCTCGAACGCCGAGATATCTTCCAATGCGCAGCCTGCCGCGCGCAGCGCGCCATCGCTCGCCGCGCGCAAGGAGGGCAGCGCCAACAAATCGCGCGCGCCGATATCGCTCACGTCCGTACCGTGGCCGACGCCGCGGATGCGCGCCTTGCCGGGCGCGGCCCCGATCAGCATCGCAGCGACGATGTCCGCCGCGCGCGGCATTTCCTCGTCGCGCAAAGGATAGGCGCGGATCGGCCACGGCGCACCCGCGCCGGCGCCCAGCGGATTGCGTGCGGCGCGCCGCAGCCGCGCAGCGGCGGCTTCCGCGCGCGCCGGCCCCGCATCGCCATAGCGCGCAAGCCACGCCGAAAGCCGCATCGCGGAAACGCCTGCCTCAGTGAGCCCGAACGGCTGCGCGAACGCCGGATCGAACGCGGCGCGCGCGTGGGAAGGAAAATCCACCTCACTCGCCCGGCCCCATGCCGCCACGATCACCAACGGCGATTGGCCGGCCTCGACCTGCGCCGCCGCCAGCGACACCGCCGCCAGTCCGTCCTCCGCCAAGCGGATTTCATCCTTCAGATACGCGCCCGCCGCCGGTGCGGTGACCATGCTGGAGAGCGAGCGCCCATCGATCAGATCGTGCGCGGCGAGCACCAGCGTCTCCACCTCGCCGATTGTGCGCCCGGCGTCCGCCAACGCGGCGGTGACCGTACGGAATATGAGATCGCCGAGGCCCAGGCCCCGCTCCGCCCAGGAGACCGATGCGGCGACGCCCTGGATGAAAGCAGCCAACCCTCGCCCCGCCGCCCGTTCGCGTTTCGCGCGCATGCGCGGCGCGCCGTGTTCTTTCCGGAGACTAGAGTTTGCGCGCGCCGTTTGTCAACGTTATCGTTGATTACACGCGGCGCCGATCTTGCCCCAGAGTAAGGCGCACGCGATACTCGGCATCACATGACCCGCAAGAGCAACATCGCCATCCGGCGCGAAACCCTGTCCAATTCGGGTCAGGCCGAATACAGCGCCCGCAAGCGCGAAATCGTTCTGAAGGCCGCGGAAATCTTTCGCGAGAAGGGCTACCAGGCGACGAACGTCAACGAGATCGCGGCCGCCGCCGGGATCGACCGCGCTACGCTCTATTACTACGCCGCAGGCAAGAAGGAGCTGTTCCAGGAAGTGGTGCAGATCGCCACCGCCGCCAATGTCGAAATGGTGGAACGGATCGCGGCGGAGAAAATCCCGCCGGCGGAAAAGATTCGCCGATATATGAGCGGCGTGATGGCCTCCTATCGCGACCATCCCCAGCTTTACGTGTACGTCCAGGAGGACATGCGCAAGATCGGCGTCGATAAATCGGCGTGGGCGAAGGACATGCGCGATCTATCCCGCCGGTTCGACCGGGCGATCGTCTCCATCGTCGAGGAAGGCATGCGCGCGAAGGCGTTCAATGCGAACGCAGACGCGCGCCTTATCGCCTATGGCATCATCGGCATGATGAACTGGACGCACCGCTGGTTCAAATCTCGGCGCGGCTACACCGCGGAGGAAACCGGCGCCGCCTTCGCCGAGATGGTCATCAACGGCCTCAGTCCACGCGGCGATTAGCGCGGCGCGACGCCGGCGAGGCTTGCGCAAACCTGCAGCGCCAGATGGCGGGAATGGAAGCGCGCCTCGGTGAGACTGCCGCCCATGATCCAGAAATTTTCCTGCGCCGTGGGCCCCCACATGTTGCGCATGTTGTAGTGCTCGTCGAAACCCCAGACGGGGCCGATGCGCTCGGCGATTTCGGGGCCGACGATGCGGCCGATCTCATGCTGCATGCTCTCGAACCCGGTCGCCAGCACCACGAGATCGCACGCAACGAAGCCGCCGTCCTTCAGGCGCAATCCCTGCGGCTCGAACCGATCCATATCTTCGGCCTGCACCACGCCGACCTTGCGCTCGATGATGAGCTGGCTGCAGCCGACGTCGATGTAATAGCCGCCGAGCCCGCGCAGATAGAGCAGCTGGAAGCCCGTATCGTCGACGCCGGTCCACGTCTTGAAGCCGGCCGCGTTCAGGCCGGCCAGCAAATCCGCATCCTGGCGGTTCGTGCGCTTGGTGATCCACTGATAGGAGTCGATCAGCATCGGATACGGCACCGCCGCGATCATCAAATCCGCATCGTCGACCGGTGCGCCCTCGCTGAACACCGAATAGGAAATGGCCGCACCCGGCGTGAGGCTGATTACGCAGGTCGGCCCGCGCTGCATGAGGGAAACGGCATCCGCGCCGCTGAAATACAAATCCTGTGCGATGTCATGCCCGCTATTGCCCGTGCCGACGACGATCGCGCGCTTGCCCTTCCAGGCGGCGCCGGATTGGAACGCGCCCGAATGCATCACCGCGCCGGCGAAATCCTTGAGGCCGGGCAGATCGGGCGTGTGCGGCGCGCCGCCGGAAAGGCCCATCGCGGCGACGAGGTGCGGCACGCGCATCTCGCGGCGTTCATCGCCGTGGCGGACGAAAAGCCGCCACCGTTTCGCCGCGGCGTCATACGCGGCGCTCTCCACCTCTGAATTCGTCCAGACATTCAGCTCGAGGAAATTGGCGTAACTTTCGAGCCAATCGGCGACCTTATCCTTCGGCAGCCACACCGGCCACGTTTCCGGGAACGGCAGATACGGAAAGTGATTGGCATCGACGCCGTTGTGCAGGGTGAGATTGTTGTAGCGCGCGCGCCAATTGTCGCCGACGCGCGCATTCTTCTCGATCACCAGCGCATCGACGCCCATCTGGCGCAGCCGCGCCGCCAGCATGACGCCGCCTTGGCCTGCGCCGATGATGACGACCTGCGGATCGCGATCGGCGTAGGCCTGTTCGCGCCGGCGCATGTCGGCCCAGTTTTCCGGTCCTTGGATTTGGGAGAATTCATCGCCCATCGGTCGGGCGGCGCCCGCCTTCTCCTCATGGTCGCGCAACTCGTGCAATGTGGTGAGCGCCAGCCACAGGCGCGGCGCGCCCTCCTCCGCTTCCGCCAGCATGCGCGCGAATCCCGCGCCGCGGCCAAGCGCCGTTTCAAACGTGAACCAACCCTCGATCACGTCGCGCCCGGCGCGCTTCACGCGGCGCGGCGACGTACGATCCGCTGCGATGCGGAAGCGCAAGGCGCCAGCGCCCGGCGCGTGGGCGGCGAAGGCGGCGGCGATTTCGCCCTTCCCGCCATAGGTGCGGCGCGCCCAGGTGAAGGAAAGGATGTCGCGCCAATAGCCGCCTTCGACGAACAAATCCGCAAAGGCTGCGGCGTCTCCTCGCGCGAACGCATCGTCCATCTGCGCAATAACGCGCGCGAAGACCTCCCGCGCGGCGGCGTTCTGCGTTTCCCGGGCGTCCATCGCGATCCTCTGCATCCGCCGGCGACGATACGGGCTTCGCTCCGTATGTCAACGCTTGCGTTGACGACGCTTCAGCCGCCATCCGCCCGCCGGGCGCGCGCGGCGTTCACCGGCTGGAAGGTGTAACAGGCGCCCGTCATCCAGGTCATTGTTTCGGCGGAGCGCGTGTTCGGATCGAGCCGGCGGCGGCCGCGATACACCAGGATCGCCCGGCGCAGCATCATCGCCGTCTCGAACAGGTCGGCGTCGGCCTCGAAGGCGTCGCCGAAATCGGCGCGCGCGCCGACACGATGTCCAGCGAACGCCGCAGGCTGCGTGACGACGCCGTCGACGATTTCCCAGCGCAGTATTTCGCGGCCGTCGCGCACCGCCGAAGCTTCGATCGCGCGATCGGCTGCCGGCGCCACCGCGATGCGGTAACGCCGCGTTCCGCCGCGCGCGATATGGCCGATCGCGAAGCGCGCGAGATCCAGCAGATGCGTGCACTGGAAATGCTGATCTATTCCGGCGGCGGCCGCGCGGCTATCGGCGCCGACCTTCGCGCCGACAAGCGACTGCAGGCGATCCTTCGCCTCCGGGCACGTGGACCACGGAATTTCCAGCGTGCGCGCCCGCACCGCAGTCACCTGCGCGCCATCGTGACGCACGACGACGGCCATATCGTGCACGCCGTCCTGTACGCGCGCGCCGACCGCGCCTGGGAAGGCGCGCGCAGCAATGCGGCGCACAATCCCCTCGCCGGGAGCGAGCGGCTTCACGATCTAGCCATGCAGAAGCCGCAGGCCAGGCCGCGGCCACTCGACGGCCACGAGCCGTCCTGTGCTGGAGAGCGTGAGATAGGCGGTGCGCATATCCGGCCCGCCGAAGCAAATATTGGTGCAGTAGATGTCCGGCATCGGGCGGAATTCGACCAAGGCGCCCGTCGGCGAAATTACGGTGACGCCGCCGGATTCCAGCGTCGCCACGCAGATGTTGCCGTTCTCTTCGACAGCCATGGAATCGTATCGCGCATAGCCGCCGGCGCCGTACAAGATGCGCCCGCCGTTCGGCGAGGGAAATTCCGCTTTCGAAAGCTCGCCTTCGCCAACGACGTCATACGCCCAGAGCCGCGCGGTTAGCGTTTCAGCGACGTAAAGCGTCGCGCCGTCCGGCGAGAGGCCGACGCCGTTCGGCGTGAGCAAGGGAAACGCCGCGCGGCGAATGAAGGAGCCATCCGTTCGTGCGTAATAAATCGCGCCGCGCGTGACCGCCTCGCGCGTGACCCCGCCCAAATCGGTGAACCAGAAGCCGCCGCGGCGATCGAACACGATGTCGTTCGGGCCATAAAGCGGCACGCCGTCACATTCGGTGTAAAGACGCTCGACTTTGCCAGTTTCGAGGTGGACGCGTTCGATCCAGCCATCGGGATGGCCCGGCGGGCCGCCGATCGGCAAGTTCAGACCGTCTTCGCGCCGGCGGAACCGGATGCCGCCATTGTTGCAGACATAAATCCATCCGTCCGGCCCGATGGCGGCGCCGTTCGGACTGCCGCCGAGATCGGCGACGACCTCGCGCTTACCGCCGCGCACACGGGTGAGAAAGCCGCCATCGAGTTCGACGCAGAGCAGTGAGCCGTCCGCCAGCGCGACAGGGCCTTCCGGAAAGCCGAGGCCGGCCATCATTTCACGCATCGGCTTATCTCTCCTCGAACGCACGCTTCCAGGCGGCGAAGCGTACTGCGCTGGACGGAAACTTCGGATGATCGAAGCGCGCGATGGTCAACGCCGCGCCATCGATCGCGATTTGCGCCTGCGCGATGAAGGAAAGCTGCGTGGCGTAGGCTTCTACCTGATCGGCGCGCACCTGTTTCGGCGGCGCATCCGACCACAACGCCCGCGCACGCAAGGCGGCGATGGCGGCGGCGACGGCGGCCTCGCCCGCGCCGGCGGGATCGCACACATAGAGGCTGCCGTTTTCGCCATCGCCCGGATCGAACGTGACAGAACCCGCACGGAAGAGTGCTGCGCCCTCAGCCATCGCGCCAAACCTGCGTGCTCGCGTCCCAGGCGCGCCCGATGCCGCGCGCGCGCAATTCGTGGCGCGCAATCTCGTTCTTGGTCATCGTGCGCGGAAAGCCGTCGACGAATTCGACGTAACGGGGAACCTTGAAAAAGGCGATACGCTCCTTGCAGAAGGCCACCAGCGCCGGCGGATCCACGGGCTCCTCTTCTGGACGGAGCTGGACATAGGCCTTGATGTCCTCCTCGCCCAGTTCCGAAGGCACGCCGACGACGGCGCAATCCAGCACGGAAGGATGCGCGGTGATCGCCTTCTCGACCTCGAATGCGGAGACGTTCTCGCCGCGCCGGCGCACCCAATGCGCCTCGCGGCCGACAAAATAGAGATAGCCGTCTTCGTCGAGCCGGCCCACGTCGCCCGAGTGGTACCAGAAATTGCGCCAGGCGGCGATCGTCTCTTCCGGCTTGTTCACGTAGCGCATCATCGCGGTGTTGAGCACTTTCGGGCGCAGCAATATTTGGCCTGCGACGCCGGCCGGCACGGGATTGTCGTCCTGATCGACGATGCAGATGTCGGCCCAGCCGTGCGGACGCCCGCAGCTGCCGGCGCGGCGATCGGCCATGCGCTCGCTGCAGATCATGACGCCCATCTCGGTCATCGAATAGACTTCGAGCAAGGTGACGCCGAAGCGCTGCTCGAATCCATCGCGCACCTCGCGGCGGTTTTGGCCCGAAGCGATGCCGACCCCGACGCGCATGCGATGCTCACGATCGAGCGGGGATTCCGGGCGGTTCATCAGTGCAGCGATCATGGTGCCGATCGGATCGATGATCGTCGCGCCGTATTTCCGCGCCACATCGAGATAGCGGGTTACGCTGAACCATTTCTCCATCACACCGGTCATGCCGTGATAGAGCGGGCCGGTGACGCCGAATTGCTGGCCACCGATATGGAAAAAATGCGAGTTGGCGAAGCCCACGTCGTCGGGGCCTGCCTGCGCGATTTCTCCATAACGGATGGCGGCGGCGATGTAATAGAGATGATTGGCGAGCACGGCCTTCGGCATGCTCGTGCTGCCGCCGGTATAGATGATGGCGGCGGGATCGGTGGGGCGCACGTCCGCCTCCGGCATCGTGCTGCTGGCGCCCAGCAGGCGCTCGAACGGCAAAGCGCCGGGTACGGCTTCCGGCTTGCCATGGACGAACACCTGCAGCTTCCGCGTCAGCTGATCGCGCGCGGCGTTGTAGGCGGGGGCCAATTCCTCATCGAGGATCAGCAGCGAAGCGCCGCTGTCGTTCAGGCTGTAGGCGAGGTCATCTTTCACCAGCGAGACGTTGAGCGGCGCATAGATGGCGCCGATCTTGGCGCAGCCGAACCAGATGAGCGCCTGCGCCAGCGAATTATACATGAACGTGCCGACGACATCGCCCTTGCGTATGCCGAATTCGAGCAGCCGGTTGGCCACCTCGTTGGAGCGCGCATGTGCTTCGGCGTAGGTCAACACCTCGTCGCGGCAGATGAGGAGCGGCTTGGCGCCCAGTGCGCTGCGCTGCGCCACCAGATCACGCAGAGTGAGCGCATAGGGCGTGTGATCGAGAATTTTCAGCATGCCCCTAGCCCTCCTGCTGCGGCGGAATCGGTGTGCGCACGGGCCCGCGCGCACGCGAGGGCAACACGACCACGGCGGTTCCGAACGCCGATTGCGCGCCTGCCTGGTTCACCGCCTCCAGCGCGAGTTCGACGAAGCAGGCGCCGTCACGCTCAAACTTGCGCGTCGTCTTACCGCGCCACCAGATCGTATCGCCCACCATGTTGGGCCGTCGCACCGACACGCTGAGCTTGTGCAGGAAGCCGTGGTCGCCGATCCAATTGGTCAGCATGTGCTGCGCCCAGGAGATGCGCTGGGGGCCGATGTCATAGGCGCCGCCCATGCCGACATCGCGGCCTGTGGCGTCTTCCAGGTGGCCGCGGCCGGCGGCGTCCTTCGCGCCGGTGGCGGGATTGATGTGGTAATCGGCGTGGCGGCGGCGATAGCGCAGCGCATCGCCATGCGCGCCGCCATAGGGCTGCGCCCCCTGCTGGGCGGAATACCAGGCGATGATGTCGACGATGCTGAGCGGCCCGCGCACCACGGGCGGAATTTCGACGCCGGCAGCCACATCCTCCCAATAAAGCGGCTCCGCGCCGCGGCGCGGCTCGGCCAGCACCTGGCGCTCTATGTCCTCGATCTGCTCAGGCGTGTATTTCTGCTGCTGGTGCGCCGCCGTGCGTTCGCCGCCGCGCGCCTCGGCCAGCTTGTCGCCCCGCGGCGTGCGCGCGCAATGGCCGATGGCGGTCGCCGTCAGCCGGCCATGCTGGTTGACGTAGCGCACCTCGCCCGATTGCAGCACCCATTGCGGAAAGCGCCGGCCGGACTTCACCTCCTGCTTCTGCAGCGCCGCGGTGACGGTGAACGCATCGCCAAGCCGCACCGGCTCGAACCAGGTCCAGTCCGTGCCGGCATACACCCATTGCACGCCCGCGAGCTTCGGCGCCACGATCGTGCTGTCCACCGCGTAGAGGATGCACGGCGGTGCGAGCACGTCGCCCCAGGGTGAGGTGCGCGCGTATTCGGGATCGAGCCAGAGCGGATTGTTATCGCCGACGCCCCACGCGAAATGCCGGATCGCATCGCGCGTGGCGGTTTCGATCCATTGCATGCGGTCGCGCCGCAACGGCACGCCGATCAGGCTCGCGGCCTCGGCGACCGCCGCGTCGGAGATTTCGCCCCAACTCACGCCAGCATCCTCCCGGCCCGCGCGCGAGCCGGGCGCCGCCCCTTCGGGGCGCAGGCGATCTCAAGCCGCTCCTCCTGCGTTTGTCAACGCTATCGTTGAGAATCTGCTTGCCGGCGGGCGAAGGACAGGCCAGTTTGCCGGCAAAACGCGGCGCGATATGGAGGCGGCGGCCATGAAGTTCGGCATTATCGAGCTTTCCCAGCCCGACAAGGACACCGAATCCTATCCCTATCAGGGCGTGCACGAGCGCGTGACGCGCGAGATCATCGAAGCCGACAAGCTCGGTTACGATTACGTCTGGATCGCCGAGCACCACGCCAGCACGAATTACGGCATCCTGCCCGATCCGTTGACCTACATCGCCTATCTGGCGCCGCTCACGAAGCGGATCACCTTGTGCAGCGGCGTGATGGTGGTGCCGTTGCACAATGTCGTGCGGCTGGTGGAGAACATCTCGTTCGTCGATGTGCTCACCAACGGGCGCATCGCATTCGGCATCGGCTCGGGCTACCGCAAACACGAATTCGACGCGCTGGGCGCAGACTTCGAAAACCGGCGCGCCTATCAGGCCGAAGCGCTCGACGTGATGCTGAAGCTGTTCCACGACCATCGCATCAACCACAAGGGCGTGCACCTGCCCGACATAAAGATCGAAGAGGGCTACGAAATCCTGCCCCATCCGATCCAGCGGCCGCATCCGCCGATGTATTTGGGCGCCGCGTCCGACGAATCGATCGCGCTGTGCGCGCGCTACGGCCTTGGGCTGCTCACCTCCACGCTGACGCCAATCAAGGAATTGGCGGTGAAGACGAAATATTATCGCGATCAGTGCGCGCTCACGGAAGCGCCTTATAATGAAAACGCCGGCCACGGCACGATCGGCATCGGGCGCTTCGTCTATGTCGCGGAAACGGACGCGCAGGCCAAAGCCGAAGCTGGCGAAGCCGTGGTGCGCCAGGTGCATTCGTTCACCGGCAATGCGACGTCCGGCTATCTGGGTACGCTGTCGCAATCCATCAAGGACAAGTACAACGCCGCCGATTACGACGATCTCTGCCAGGACACGATCATCTATGGCTCGCCCAAGACGGTGACCGAAAAAATTCAATACCTGAAGGAGATGACGGGGGCGACGTCGCTGATCCTGCATTTCCCGCCGCAGAATACGCGCGAGCAGAACCGCCGCGTGCTGCGCCTCTTCGCCGAGGAAGTGATTCCGAAATTCCGCGACGAGCCCGCCGCGCGGCTGGCGCAGGGCGGCTGAAGCGCCCGCATGACCGCAGCGCTGCCCCTGCAAGGCGTTCGCGTCCTCGAATTGTGCTGGGTGTGGTCCGGCCCGCTGCTGGGGCAATTCCTCGCCGATCTCGGCGCGGAGGTGATCAAGGTCGAGTGGTGGAAGCGCTTCGACCTGTACCGCACGCGCGGGGTGGAGCGCCTCGCCGGCAAGACGCCCGAGCGCGTGCGCCGCGAGATGTCGCAATCCTTCCACGGGCTCAACCGCAACAAGATCGGCGTGACGCTCGACCTGAAGGATGCAGGCCACCGCGGCGCGTTTTTGGAACTGGCGCGGCAATCCGATCTGGTGATCGAGAATTTCACCTTCGGCGTGCTGGATCGCCTGGGCGTCGGTTATGAGGCGCTGCGCGCCGTCAATCCGCAGATCGTGCTGCTCTCCCTATCCGGCTTTGGCGGCGCTTCGCGGCTGTCGGAAATGCGCGCCTACGGTTTGGCGCTCTCCTCGCTCTCGGGCCTCGAGGCGCAGGTGCGCAATCCGGCGAACGGGGAATTCCTCGGCTCGCCCACCTTCGTCGCTTCGGACCCGAACGCGGCTTGTTACGGGCTGATCGCAGCGATCGCCGGCGTTCTCGATGCGCGGCGCAGCGGCGCGGGCGCGCATATCGAGGTGTCGCAGCTGGAGGCGGCGGCCCATGTCAGCGCCGACGATGATGCAGCGTTGGCGGCGCTCGCGCGCGACCTTGGGCTCGATGCACCGGCTGCGCGCGAAACGCTGATCGCGCCGACCGGCGACGGCCAGCATGTCTGCGTTTCGGCAGGATCGCACGTCGCGCCCGACGCGCTGTCTCGTGCGCGCGAAAGCGCGGCGACCTTGCCGCTCGCGCTGGCGATCGCGGCGTTCGAAGGCGTAGGCGCGCAAGCCGTGAAGGTGATCGAGAAGCCCTCCGAATTCGGCGCGGGCTCGGCGCTGGCGGAAACCTTGATCCCCACAGTGCATCCGGTTTCAGGGCCGGAGCAGATCGTCGCAGCGCCCTGGTGGATGGATGGCGCGCGTGCGCCGCTGCGCAAGACCGCGCCAACGTTGGGCGAAGGCAACGCCTACGTGCTCGGCGGACTGCTCGGTTGGAAACCGGAAGACTATGAGGGGTTGGAGGCGAACGCCGCCGGCCGCCGCAGCGATGGCTGAGCGTGCGCTCTCCATCGGCGCGCCGCGCTTCGCCGTGCTGGGCGCAAACCAGGCCGTGCTGCACGCGGTGCGCTGGCTTTCGCATTTCGGCGCGCAGCTGATCGGCGTGAAGAATTTTGCGGATGCGGATGCGCTGGATCCCTCGCCCGCCGCAGTGCTGATCGCGGGCGACGCGTATGCCGGCGCGCGCGAAGACGGCGGCGGCGTTCCGCGCATCTGGCTGTGGGATTACGAAGTGGGCCGGCCCGGCTCGGGCGAGATGGCGTGCGCGGTTTCCGGCGTCTCCACAGTGATCGGCGAAGCGGACGGCCCGCCCGGCGTGATGCCTGCGCACATCGCGGAGAAATGGTGCGGCCTGTTCGGCGCGAGCCTCGCGCTCAGCCTGCTGCTGGCGCAGGCTGGCCGCGCGCCGCAACGCATTGACGTTTCCGCAGCGGACGCGCTGCGCGCCTTCGCAGAGCAGAATTCCGGCAATCACGCCGGCGTGCCTTATGGCTGGCGGCGCAACGGGCGCACGGCTGTGGAGCATGGCGGCGTGTTCCCGCAGGGCTTCTTTCCGTGCCGCGACGGCTTCATGGCGGTGCAGGCGCGCTCGCGACCCGATTGGCAGGCGATCCTCGCCGCACTCGGCAATCCTGCGTGGGGTGCGGAGATGCAGAACCCGTTCAAGCTTTCCGAGGACGACAGCATCGTGCGCCCGTTGCTGGAAGCGGAACTGGGCGCACTCGACCGCGCGGAATTGCTGCGCCGCGCCGCGGAAACGGGCGCACCGATGGCGCCAGTGCTGACGGCGGGGGAAGCCGCGAACTGGCGCGTCTATCGCGAAGGCTTCCTCGGCGCGGACGGCAACCCCGGTTTGCCCTTCGCGGTGCGCCGCTAAAGCTTCACCCGGTTGAGCCGCAGCGCATTGGCGATCACCGACACGGAGGAGAGCGCCATGGCGGCCGCCGCGATCATTGGCGACAGCAGCGCGCCGGTGAACGGATAAAGCACGCCCGCCGCGATCGGCACGCCGGCGGCATTGTAGGCGAACGCGAAGAAAAGATTCTGGCGGATGTTGGCCATCGTCGCGCGCGACAGCTTCCGCGCGCGCACGATGCCATCGAGATCGCCGCTCAGCAGAGTGACGCCGGCGCTTTCGATCGCCACGTCCGCGCCCGCCCCCATCGCAATGCCGACATCGGCGGCGGCCAATGCGGGCGCATCGTTCACGCCGTCGCCCGCCATCGCGACCACGCGCCCTTCCCCCTGCAGGCGCGCGACGACGGCGGCTTTATCCTGCGGCAGCACCTCTGCTTCGATCTGGCCGAGCCCGAGCGCGCGGCCCACGGCCTCCGCCGTCGCGCGGTTATCCCCCGTCAGCATCACCAAACGCACGCCTTCGCCGCGCAAGGCCGTCAGCGCACCGGCGGCGGCAGGCTTGATCGGATCGGCGATGGCGAACACGGCGCGCACGGCGCCATCGATCGCGGCGTAGATCGCCACGGCCCCCTCGGCGCGGATTTTCGCGGCGGCTGGCGCCAGCGGCGCCGTATCGACATCGAGGTCGCGCAAATAGCCCTCCGCGCCCAGCGCGATGCGTCGCCCCTCGACGACGCCGATCACACCTCGGCCGGGCGGCGAGTCGAATGCCGTCGGCTCCGTCAGAGGCAGCGTGCGCCCAGCGGCGGCGGCCACGATCGCGCGCGCCAGGGGATGCTCGCTGCGCCGCTCCAGGCTGGCGGCGAGGCGCAAGGCTTCGCTTTCGTCCATGCCATCCGTGTGGATCGCGGCCAACGCGGGTTTGCCTTCGGTGAGCGTGCCCGTCTTGTCGAGAATGAGCGTATCGACCCTCTCCAGGCGCTCCAGCGCTTCGGCGCTCTTGATCAGCACGCCGGCGCGCGCGCCGCGGCCGACGCCCGTCATGATCGCCATCGGCGTGGCGAGCCCCAGCGCGCACGGGCACGCGATGATCAGCACGGACACCGCAGCGATCAGCGCAAAGCTGAAACGCGGCGCGGGGCCGGCCAGCATCCACGCCGCGAACGCCAGCGCCGCTACCGCGATTACCGCCGGCACGAACCAACCGGCGACGCGATCCGCCCCGCGTTGGATCGGCGCGCGCGAACGTTGCGCGTCGGCCACCATGCGCACAATCTGCGCCAGCATCGTTTCGCGCCCGACGCGCTCGGCGCGGATGATCAGCGCGCCAGTCTGGTTGAGCGCGCCGGCGATCACGCGATCGCCCGGCCCACGCGCGACCGGCATGGATTCTCCGGTGATGAGCGATTCATCGAAGTTTGATCGGCCATCCAGCACGATGGCGTCCACCGGCGCCTTCTCCCCCGGACGCACGCGCAAACGATCGCCCACGGCCACCGCGTCAAGCGCGATTTCTTCATCAACGCCGTCCGCCCGGATGCGCCGCGCAGTTTTCGGCGCGAGATCGAGCAAAGCGCGAATGGCGCCGCCGGTGCGCTCGCGCGCCTGCAGTTCCAGCACCTGCCCGAGCAGCGCCAGCACGGTGATGACGGCGGCGGCCTCGAAATAAACCGGCGGCGCGCCGTGCGGGGTGCGCAGCGCGGCGGGGAAGGCGCCCGGCGCCAGGGTCGCGGCGAGGCTGTAGAGCCACGCCGCTCCCACGCCCAGCGCGATCAAGGTGAACATGTTGAGCGCGCGCGTGCGCAGCGAAGCCCAGCCACGCGCGAAGAACGGCCACCCCGCCCACAACACGACCGGCGTGGCGAGCAGCAGTTGCAGCGGCGCATTGAAGGCTGCGGGGACGAGACGATCGACGCCGAGATGCCCGCCCATCTCCAACGCGACGATGGGTGCGGCCAGCGCCGCGCCAAGGACGAAGCGCCGGCGCATATCGGCCAGTTCAGGATTGGGGCCGGCGTCCGCGCTCGGCGTCGTCGGCTCCAGCGCCATGCCGCAAATCGGGCACGCGCCTGGGCCGTCGCGCACGATCTCGGGATGCATCGGGCATGTCCATTGCGCGCCGGGGGGCGCATGTTGCGGCGGCGGCGCGGGCGCGTGATGGGCATGCGCAGCGGCGGCGCCGGGTCCGAGCCAATGTGGGTTGGCGCCGTGCGCATAGCGCGCGGGATCGGCCTCGAACTTCGCCTTGCAGCCGGCGCTGCAGAACAACACCTCGTCACCCGCGCGCGCGAAGCGGTGGGGCGTTTCCGGCTTCGGCGTCATGCCGCAGACGGGATCCTTTGCAATAACCGCCATGGCTTGCCTTTATACCCCTATGGTGTATCGCTCTATTACCCTATAGGGGTATATGGACGGCGAAGTGAAGCGGGAAAGCATGTGAAGCGCGAAAACAAGGCCAAACTCCTCAACCGGCTGAGTCGGATAGCCGGCCAGGTCGGCGGCATCACGAAAATGATCGATGAGGATCGCTACTGCATCGACGTGCTGACGCAGCTGCAGGCCGCGCGCGCCGCCCTCGCCCGCGTGGAGACGGAGATGCTGCGCGATCACCTGGCGCATTGCATTGAAGCGGCGATCGCCGGCGGGCGCGCTTCCGAGCAGCGCCAGAAAGCGGCGGAATTGATCGCCCTGCTGGAGCGGAGCAGCCGATGAGGATCGCGCTCGCCGCCGCCGTCGCCGCGTGGGCCGGGACTGCGGAAGCGCAACATGAGATGCACCAAGGTCATAGCTCGCATGCGGCGCCGCCTGACGCGCATGCAGTCCACATGCACGCGCCGCCCGCGCATGCGACGGGCCGCGACGCTTCCGGCACGGCGTGGCAGCCGGACGTTTCGTCCCATGCCGGGTTGATGGCGATGCGCGGCGGCTGGATGGTGATGAGCCATGCGCTGCTGAACGGCGTCTACGATTGGCAAGACGGCGCGCGCGGCGGCGAGAAGGCGTTCGTCGCCGGGATGGTGACGGGTTCGGCGACGCGCGCCTTCGCCACGGGCGATGCGCTGCAATTCCGCGTCATGCTGAGCCCCGATCCGTTCATGGGCAAGAGCGGCTATCCGCTGCTCTTGGCTTCCGGCGAGACCGCGAACGGCGCCGCTCCGCTGATCGACCGCCAGCATCCCCACGACCTCTTCATGGAGCTTTCGGCGCGCTACACGCGCGAATTCGGCGCGCAAAACAGCGCCTACCTTTATGTGGGTCTGCCGGGCGAACCGGCCTTCGGGCCGCCGGCCTTCATGCATCGCCTCTCCAACATGGACAGCCCCGAAGCGCCGATCAGCCATCATTGGCTCGACTCCACGCACATCACTTTCGGCGTCGCCACCGCAGGTTACGCGCACCGCAATTGGAAGATCGAGGCCTCACGCTTTCGCGGGCGCGAGCCCGACGAAAATCGCTTCGACATCGAAACCGGCGCGCTCGATTCTTCCGCCGTACGCTTTTCCTGGAATCCCACGCCGCACTGGTCGGCGCAGGTTTCCTGGGCGGATGCGAAGGGCCCAGAGCAGCTGGCGCCGGATGACGATCAGGAGAAATGGTCCGCCAGCGTGATCCATACGCGCCTGCTGGGCGCCGAGGGCTGGTGGTCGACGACGTTGGCGTGGGGGCGGCGCGCCGGCGATCACGGCGGCGGCGATGCACTCCTCGCCGAAAGCGCGTTGCGCTTCGATGCGCGCTGGACGGTGTTCGCCCGCGCCGAGCGCACGGAAAACAGTGAATTGCTCGCCGCCGGCGGGCATCATGGGCCGGCTTACGCCGTGGGCAAGCTCTCCCTCGGCGCCGTCCGCGACTTCCGTATTGCGCCGCGTGTTACGCTGGGCCTTGGCGGACTTTACGCGGCGAATTTCATCCCCAGCGCGCTTGAGGCGGCCTATGGCGGCGAGCCAAACGCCGCGATGGGGTTCATGCGGGTGAAAGTCGACTAGACCGGCGGTCAGACGCGCGCGCGCTCGGCATGGGTGCGGGCGAGATGCACCGTCTTGATGCGCCAGCCCGCTTCCAGGCGCTCATAGGTTTCGTGATAGCGGCCGAAGCCGTGATAGGCCGGCGTATTGGGCTTTATGATCCGATCTTCCATCGACCAGACGCCCTCGGCCGTCGTCTCCGAGAGGATGGTGATTTCAGGCATGAAGCCATGATGGATGGTGACGGCGCCTTCCACACGCGGGCGCACCCACGCGATGATGGCTTCGACGCCGCGCAGCGGCTCGCCCTTCATGCCGTCGAACGTGAACACCGCATCCGGGCAGAACACCTCGTCACGCCAGGCATCCCACGCCTTCGTATCGGCATGACGGAAATAGCGCGCCTTCAGCGTCTTGATCTCTTCTCGCGCCACGAGGATTTCAGCCAGAGTCATCATAAGGTGCGCGTTTCCTGCCTGCTTCCTGGCCAATTTCCTGGCCGACTTCCTGGCATGGCCGGCGCGCGTTATGCTTCACGCGCTCGGAGCCGCTTCCATGTACAAGGTCGTGCATTTTTTCAAACGCCGCGACGGCCTGACCATGGAAGATTTCGTCGCCTATTACGAGAAGGCGCACACGAAATTTGTCAAGCACATCCCGGGCGTACGCCGGTATGCGCGGCGCTATCTCACGCGCAATCTGCGCCGCTCCGGCGCAGGCGTCGATTTCGACGTAATGACCGAGCTCTGGTATGACGACCGGGCCGCGTACGAGGCCGCACTCGCCGCCCTGCGCGCGCCGCACATGGCCGAGACGGTCGCTGCGATCATCGCGGACGAGGAAAAGCTGTTCGACCGCGCCGCTTCCCGCATGTACGCGTTCGAGGAATTCGAGACCGACCTGCGCTAGGCCTCCGCCGGCGCCGGGGGATCGTCCATGCGGACGGCGGATTCCAGGCGCTGGCGCACCAGATCGGCGCGATAAGGCTGGATCGCGTCGAACCTCCCTGCGCGCACCAGGTTGGGCCAATCCGGATTGGACAAAAGTATCCGCCCGACCGCCACGAGATCGAAATCGCCGCGCGCGAACATCGCCGCCAGGCTTGCCAAATTATCCGACGCGACATTGGAGAGCTGCGCCAGCCCACCGCGCTCCACGCGCAAGGGACTATCGAGGCCGACGGAGCCGACAGTCATGCTCGCCTTGCCGGTGACCTTCTTGGCCCAACCGGCGAGGTTCATAGCGCTGCCCTCGAATTCCGGAATCCAAAACCGCCGGGTGGATGCGTCGAACACATCGACGCCGGCTTCCGCCAGCGGCGCAAGCCACGCCTCCAACTCCTGCGGCGTCTCCGCCACCCGCGCCTCGTACTGGCCTACCTTCCATTGCGAGAAGCGGAAGAAGATCAGGAAATCCGCGCCGGCGCGTCGGCGCACCTCTTGCACCAATTCCACGGCGAAACGCACGCGGTTGGTCATCGCGCCGCCATAGGCGTCGCTACGCCGATTGTTTTCCGCCCAGAAGAATTGATCTGGCAGATATCCGTGCGCGCCGTGTATTTCGACGCCATCGAACCCCGCCGCCTGCGCGTTCGCCGCCCCTTGCGCGTACGCCTCGATCACCTCGGCGATATCCTGCGGCGTCATCGCGCGGCTGGGCGTGCGCTCCGACGCGGAGGGCCCCACCGAAAGCGCGTCGGGATGCGCCGTGCGCGCGGGATCACGCTTCACGCCCAGATGCCAAAGCTGCGCGATCGCAACGCCGCCGGCGGCATGTACGGCGCGCGCGACCTCGGCCCAGCCCGCGAGGCTAGGCCCGTAAAAATTCGGCACGCGAGTCGTGAAATGCGATGCGGGATGCGGGATCGCCGAACCTTCGGTGAGGATGCCGGCGGCGCCGCCTTCGACACGGCGCGCATAGTAAGCGGGCGCATCGGCGGTAAGCAGATTCTCGGGAGAGAATTCGCGTGTCATCGGCGCCATGAGGAACCGGTTGGCGAACGTCGTGCGCTTGAGTGTGAACGGACTGAAAAGCGCCGCGAGGATCGCCGGATCTAGTGTAAGCGCCGCTTCCGTCATGCTTGTCCACCTCCCCGCAACGGCCCGTAGGCGCCGCGCACGCTTTCGTCCATAGTCGCAGCCCAGAGTTTACCAGGGAGGATACGCGCATGAAACTTTATTACACGCCTGGCGCCTGCTCCTTCGCGCCGCACATCGCACTTTATGAATCGGGCCTGCCCTTCGAAATCAGCAAGGTCAATCTCGGCGAGAAGAAAACCGCCGAGGGCGGCGACTATCTGGCGGTGAACCCGAAAGGGCCGGTTCCCGCGCTTGAAACGCCGGGCGGCGTGCTGACGGAAGTGGGCGTCATCCTGCAATACATCGCCGATCATGCGCAACGCCGCGATCTTGGCGCGGGTGAAGGCGCGCTGGCGCAATACCGCTACCGCGAAATGCTCAACTTCATCGCAACGGAGATGCACAAGGGCTTCAGCCAGTATTTCAACAAGGAGATGACTCCGGAAGCGCGCAAAGTCGCCGAGATGAAGACGACGCGCGCGCTCAACTATCTGAACGACAAGCTGAGCAAGCAGGCTTTCCTGCTGGGCGAGCGCTATTCCGTGGCGGACTCGTATTTCTTCACCATTCTCACCTGGGCGCCGGCGGTGAAGATCGACCTTTCCGCCTGGCCGGCGATCCAGGCCTATCAGGCGCGCGTGGGCGAGCGCCCTGCCGTGAAGCAAGCGCAAGCGGCTGAAAAGGCGGCGTGATGCGGAGCGCGGCGGCGGAAGGCGCGCGCGCCTCCGCCGCCCGGCGACGTCATTGCGGCTTATCGATCTCGGCGATGATGCGCCCGGCTTCGGCGAAGGCGGTGTTCGCCGCCGGCACGCCGGCATAGATCGCGCAATGCATCAGCACTTCCTTCAATTCGTCGCGCGTGAAGCCGCCTTGCGTGAGGCCGGCGCGCGTGTGCAGCGCGAACTCCTCCCACCGGCCCAGGCTGAGGCATACCGCCAGCACGAGGAAGCGGCGCGTCTTGTCGTCGAGCCCCGGGCGGGACCAAACCTCGTGCCACGCGATGCGGGTGATCATCGCCTGGAAATCGGCGTTGAAGGGCGTGCGGTTCGCCAGCGAGCGATCCACCCACGCATCGCCCAGCACGCGGCGGCGATTGAGCAGGCCCGCCTCGAACAGCATTTCCATCGCGGCGTGGGCCTCCGGCGTCGGCGCCAGAAAGGAACGCAGCGCGCTGGCGACGGCCGCCGGGGCCTCCAGCGGCGGCAGATGCGCGGCTTCGAGACGAACCACCGGCGCGTTCAGCGTTTTCGCGAGATAATCGCCGTGGCCTTCCAGCGGCGTGGCGATGTCGTGCGCGCCCACCGCCACCATCGCGCGCGCCGTGATCGCGCCGATGCGATCGCGCAGCGCCATGTCGCGGATCGCGGCGGCAGCACCCGCATAGCCATCCGCCGACGTCGCCAGCAAGCCGCGGCGCACTGTGTCGACCACGGCGGGATGCTTTTCCGCGAAGGCGGGCGAAAGGAAGCGCTGGATCGACAGATCGGCTATCGCCGCCACGCCGCCCTGACGCACCATGGCCGCGCGATCGCGCCAGGCGGCGGAATCCATCGTGGCGGATGTACAGATAAGCGCCAACGCCTCCACGCGCTGAGGCGCGCGCAGCGCCAATTCCATGGCGATCATGCCGCCCAGCGAAACGCCCGCCGCATGCGCGCGCTCCACGCCCGCCGCATCGAGCACGGCGGCCGCATCCGCGGCAAGCATCGCGAGCGTGTAATCCCCCGTGGGCGCATCCGATGCGCCGTGGCCGCGCGCATCCATGCGCAGCAGGCGGAAATGTTGAGCGAGAAGCGGAACGACGCCGTCCCACAGGCTCATATCCGTTCCGATGGAATGAAGCAGCAATAAAGCGGGCTTGCCTTCCGCGCCTTCCAGTTTCCAGTAGAGGCGCGCGCCGCCGCCCTGCGCAAAAGGCATTAGTCTCTCCGCTTTTGTTCCAGGAGCGCCGCCGTGATCGCGGCGCTTTCGCCGATATCTTCGCCGACGCCGGCCGCTGCGAGATTGCGCGCGATGGCGGCATCGTCCACCTCGAGCCCTTCGGCGACGCCCGCCATCGCTTCCGCCGCACCCGCCGCGAGCAAGAATAAATCCGCCAGAGCAGGGCCTTCGGCTTGCCAGCCGCCGAGGCCGCGCTCCTCTTCCACGGCCATGCCGGCGAGCACGCCCGCGACCAAACCCGGCGCGCGCACGCCGGCTGTGAGCGCGATCTGCGACGCAGTCGGGTTGCGCTTGTGCGCCATGGCCGACGAACCGCCGCGCCCCGCGGTCAGCGGCTCGCGCGCCTCGCCGATCGCATTTTGCGCCAACAGAGAAACGTCGCGCGCCATCTTGGCGAGCGCGCCGATGAACATCCCCAGCGATGATGCGATCGCGGCGGACCCGTTGCGCCGGCCATGCCACGGCGGTCCGTCGCGCAAATCCAAGGCGGCGGCCATGCGCGCGGCGACCGCGGCGCCTTTGCCCTCCATGCCGGCGCGCGTTCCCGCCGCGCCGCCCAGCTGCAACGCTGCGTGTTCCGTCACATCGCTTTGCAAACGCCGTGCTGCGTCCGCAATGCCGGCGCGCCAGTGCGCGATGCGCAAGCCAAAGGAAATCGGCAGCGCGTCCTGCAGCAATGTGCGCCCGATGGCGGGCGTCTGCGCATGACGCATAGCCAAATCCGCAAGGCCGACGTCAATCCGGCTTGCATCCGCCTGCAACAGCGCCGCGCCGCGCTGGGCCTGCAGCATCATCACGGTATCGGCCACGTCCTGGCTGGTCGCGCCGCGATGCAAAGCAGCGGCCGCTTCGCCTGCCGGCAAGCTCGCGCGCAGCCGCGCCACTACCGGAATCGCCAGCGTGCCGGCCAGAGCGGCTTCATCGCCCAACCCTTCCACATCGAACTGAAACGCCCTGCACGCCTGCGCGATCGCTTCGGCGGCGGCTGCGGAAATTACGCCCTCCGCGGCCTGCGCCTGCGCCAGCGCGCGTTCGAACGCCAACGCATGCGCAAGCGTCGCTTCGTCGCTGAACACGGCGAGCATCGCCGGCGTCGCCGCCGGGCGGGTGCGCAGATACGCGGTTATAGCTTGAAAAACACGGTTTCCCGCGGCCCCTGCAGCACGATGTCCAGCCGCCACGCGCCATCGCCCTGGCGCTGCGCGATCAAGGTTTCGCGGCGTTCTTCCGGCACGCGCGCGAGGATGGGGTCTTCGTCATTGCCTTCGCCATCGGCGAAATAGAGGCGTGTGACGAGGCGCGTCAGCAGCCCGCGGCCATGCACGGAGATCGCGATATGCGGCGCCTGCAGGCTGTTGCCGGGGCCGGGCGCGCGCCCCGGACGGATCGTGCGGAAACGATAGACGCCCTCCGCATCCGTCGCGGCGCGGCCGAAGCCGATGAAGTTCGGATCAAGCGGCGCATCTGCACGCCCATCTTCGGCGCTGGCGTAGCGGCCGGCGGCGTTGGCCTGCCAAATCTCCAGCATCGCATCCGGCACCGGCTCGCCCGCGCCGTCCAGCACACGTCCGGTGATTTCGATGACGCCGCCCTGCGGGGCTCCATGCGGCGCTGTGGTGTTGAGCACATAATGATCGGCTGGAAACAGATCGGGCCGCGCGCCCATCTCCGAAACGCCGACGAGATCGCCGCCGCCCTTCCAGGGAAGCCCGTAGTGAAAGAACGGACCGACGGTCTGGGCCGGCGTCTGTCCGAAGAGCGCGGGATCCTGATTGTCCCGCCGCGGCGCCGGGGTGCGCGCATCCAGATCGTCAGCCCTGTCGTCAGCCATGATTATCCTCGAACGGGGTTTGATCGCGCCCGCGCAGCACCACATCGAACACGTAGCCCAGCGCCCAGGCGGGCTTCGTCGTCGTCATATCGAAGCGGCAGACCATGCGGTCGCGATAGGGCGGCGGCGCGGCGTTGGCGATGGGATCGATCTCGATCAGAGGATCGTCCGGGAAATACATCTGCGTGACGAGGCGCGTGGCGAAGGCCGGGCCCAGCAGCGATAGATGGATGTGCGCAGGCCGCCATGCATTCTTATGATTGCCCCACGGATACGCGCCGGGCCGCACAGTGATGTACGTGTAGCGCCCGTCCGCATCGGTGATCACGCGGCCGGCGCCGGTGAAATTCGGATCGAGCGGGGCGTCCCAATCATCCTTCGCGTGGATATAGCGCCCGGCGGCGTTCGCCTGCCAAATCTCCATCACCGTGTTGGGCACGGGGCGGCGGCGATCGTCCAGCACGCGACCCGTGACGATGATGCGCTGGCCCTGCGGCGGCGCTTTATGCTGCGCGGTGAGATCGGCGAGCGCGCCGCCCATCAGGCGTGGCCAATCGGAAGGGCCGCTCAATTCCGTCAGAGTCTGCGGAATGTCGATCGGCGCGTGCGACGGGCTGCGCAGGCGCGTGGAGCGGTAGTCCGGATGCAGCGAAGGCGTGGCGCCGGAATCCTCGGGCGAATAAGCGGCGGTCATGCGGCCTGCTCCAGCTTCATGGCGAACGGCGCGCCGGTTTTGGCGCGCACCTCGTCGAGCGTAACGCCCGGCGCCAACTCGACCAGAGTGAAGCCGCCGCGTCGGCGATCGATTTCCATCACGCAAAGATCGGTGACGACAAGATCGACGACGCCGGCGCCGGTGAGCGGCAAGGTGCAGCGCTCCAGCAATTTCGGCGCGCCCTGCTTGTTGGCGTGCTCCATCACCACGACGATGCGGCGCACGCCGGCGACGAGATCCATCGCGCCGCCGATGCCCTTCATCATCTTGCCGGGAATGGTCCAGTTCGCGATGTCGCCGTTGGCGGCCACCTCCATCGCGCCAAGGATCGCCAGATCAACATGGCCGCCGCGGATCATCGCGAAGCTTTCCGCGGAGGAAAAAAAGCTCGACGTCGGCAGCGCGGTGATCGTCTGCTTGCCGGCGTTGATCAGATCGGGGTCGGCCTCGCCCTCGTAGGGAAACGGGCCCATGCCGAGCATGCCGTTTTCCGATTGCAGGGTGATGTCCATGCCATCGGGGACATGATTGGCCACGAGAGTCGGTATACCGATGCCGAGATTCACATAAAAGCCGTCACGCAGCTCGCGCGCCGCGCGCGCCGCCATTTGATCTCTGCTCCACGCCATCAGGAGGCCTTTCTTTGACGGGTCGTGAGATTTTCGATGCGCTTCTCGTTGATCGTGCAGCGTACGATGCGGTCGACATAAATGCCGGGCGTATGGATGTGATCGGGATCGAGCGCGCCGGGGGCCACGATCTCTTCGGCCTCCACCACGGTGACTTTCGCCGCCGTCGCCATCACGGGATTGAAATTGCGCGCTGTCTTGCGGAACACGAGATTGCCCGCAGGATCGGCTTTCCAGGCTTTGACGATCGCCAGATCGGCCCGCAGCCAGGTTTCGCGCACATAAAGCTCGCCCTCGAACCGCTCCACGGGCTTGCCTTCCGCCACCACCGTGCCGACGCCGGTTTTGGTGTAGAAGGCGGGGATGCCCGCGCCCCCGGCGCGGATGCGCTCGGCCAGGGTGCCTTGCGGATTGATCTCCAGCTGCAGTTCGCCGGAAAGGAATTGCTGCTCGAACAATTTGTTTTCGCCGACATAGGAGGCGATCATTTTCGCGATCTGGCGGCTTTCCAGCAGCATCCAGAGGCCGAAGCCGTCCGCGCCGGCATTGTTGGAGATGACGGTGAGATTCTTCACGCCGGCGCGGCGGATTTCCGGGATCAGGCTTTCGGGATTGCCCGAAAGGCCGAACCCGCCCGACATGAGCGTCATCCCGTCGAACAAGAGGCCGTCGAGCGCGGAAGCCGGGCTTTCATAGACTTTGCTTTTCATCGCCTCACCCCGCCTCGCCTTCGGGCCGCTTTTGGAAGCTCAGGAGGAACACCGCTAAGCCGGCGAGCGCAGCCATCGGCGCCATCGCGAAAATCACCTGGCTGGCGCTCCATTTCATCTGCAGCAACTGGCCCGCCGCGATCGGCCCGAGGATCGCGCCGACGCGCCCCACCGCCACCGCGAACCCGGAACCCACGCCGCGCACCGCTTCGGGATAGTAGGACGCCGCCACGCCATAGAAAGCGTATTGCGCGCCGAGAATGAAGAAGCCCGCGACGCCGGCATAGGCCAGCAGCGCCGGCAGATCGGCCGCGCCCGCCAGCGCAAGAAGCGCCGCGAGCAAGCCGATATACGCAACGATCAGCGGCCAGCGGAATCCGATCTTGTCGGCCACGACGCCAAGGATCAGCGCACCGAGGACGGAGGCCAGGTTAAACGTGAAATTCGCGTTCACGCCGAGCTGCAAGCCGGCGAGCGCAAGCTCCAGCGGTTTGGCGAAGCCCTTCTCCGCGGAGAAGGCGGGCAGCCAATTCAGCAGGATGTAGAGGATCATCAGGGTCGGAAACAGCGCGAGCCAGATCAGCATGGTCGCCGCCGTGCGGTTCTCACCGAACAGCGCATGCAGCACGCGCCCGCCCTGCGCGTCACGCCCCGCGGCTGCCGCGCGCATCGTGCGCGTTTCGCGCATCAGCACAAGAATAAGCGCGGCGATAAGAACCGGCGCTGCGCCGCCGACGACGAAGACCAGCCGCCAATCGGCGTGCTCAGGCAGATTAGCCACAAATATCGCCGAGAGCGCGCCGCCGAACGGCGTGCCGGCGAAAATCATCGTCGCCACGGAGGCGCGGCTTCCAGGCGTACTGACCTCCGCCGAGATCGCCATCATGCTGGGTAAAGCCGAGCCGAGGCCAAGGCCCGTGAGCACGCGCACGATGAGCAGCGTGTTGTAATCGGCGGCGAGCGTCGTCGCGAGCGTGAAGGCGCCGAACAGCAGGCACGAAGCGATCAGGGTCGGCTTGCGGCCGAACCGGTCCGCCAACCAGCCGCCCGCCGCCGCGCCCACGACGAGGCCCACATTGGTCATCGCGAAGACGAAGCCCAACTCGCCTTTGGTGAGCCCCGCGACTTCCGCGAGCTTCGCGCCGACAAGGCCGATCGCCTGGATGTCGAAGCCTTCCAGCATCGCCACCAGCAGACAGAGAAAGATGGCGACGCCGCCACCGCGCGCCTTCACCGGTTCGGAAAGAATTGCCGCTTCCGTCACGACGGGCGTCCCTGCGCTGACTTGGACATCTCTCCCCCCTTGTTTTCGCTTTTTCCGCGTCCATGCATCAGGAAGCCGCCTGCGCCTGTTTGCGGTACGCGCGCGGAGACGTGCGTGTCATGTTCGTGAAGAAGCGCGTGAAATAGGCCGGATCCTCGAATCCGAGATAGAGGCCGACCTGCGCCACGGTCATGTTCGAATAGCGCATGACGCGCTGGGCTTCCACGATCAGCCGCTGCTGCATCAATTTCGCGGGCGCGGCGCCGGCGACGCTTTGGCACGCACGGCGCAATTGGCCCGGCGCAACGCCGAGTTCGCGCGCGCAGTCTTCGATCGAGGGCTGCTCGCGATAGCGCCGCTCCAGCAATTCGCGATAGCGCGTGACGAGCAGCGCATATGGCCCCGCTGGCGCGCGCGCTTCGTGCTCGCTATGCA
>JBFWWB010000004.1:0-47919 GCA_050246435.1 Hyphomonadaceae bacterium | reverse complement strand
AGAATCGCTGCGCCCGCCCCGGCCATGATCAAGTTTGCCTCATTTTGCGCCTGATAGCCGCGGACATAGGCGGCTGGGGCGCGTGACAGGCGGATCATCTCGCGGCCCGCCGGAAAGGCAACTAGGTTTCTGTCCCTCGGCGGGGTTTCGCGCGGTCGTGCTTTATTTAGGCTATCAAGCGCACTCGGATTTGCTCGAGCCGCTGCGCGCCATGGCGCGGATCGGCAAGGCCAGCCTTGGCTGGGTGAACGGAGAGCGTTCCCACGATCTTGCGCGCCGGATGAGCGCCATCCTCGAATTGATCGGCCGCTTCGAGCTGACGCACGAGCGGCCCGATTACGGCATCCGCACGGTGCTCGCGGGCAATGAAGAGGTCGAGGTCGTTGAGGAGATCGCGGCCGAGACGCCGTTCGGCGCGCTATTGCATTTCCGCAAGAAGATGGCGGCGCCGCAGCCCCGCGTGCTGGTGATCGCGCCTCTTTCCGGTCATTTCGCGACCCTGCTGCGCAACACCGTGCAGACCTTACTGAGTGACCATGACGTCTACATCACCGATTGGCGCAACGCGCGCGACGTGCCGACCGAGGCCGGGCGCTTCGGCTTCGACGACTATATCGACCACGTGATCGCCTTTCTCGCCGCGATCGGGCGGGGCGCGCATGTAGTGGCGGTGTGTCAGCCATGCGTGCAGGCGCTGGCGGCGGCGGCCCTGATGGCGGAGGACAACCACCACGCCCAGCCCCGCAGCCTCACGCTCATGGGCGGCCCGATCGACGTGCGGGTGAACCCCACGAAGGTGAACCACCTCGCTTCCGAACACTCCATGGAGTGGTTCGAGAACAACATGATCTCCCTGGTGCCGCTGCGCTACGCCGGCGCCGGGCGGCGCGTCTATCCGGGCTTCGTGCAGCTGAACGCGTTCATGCAAATGAACATGGAGCGCCACATCAGCGCGCACCGCATCCTGCTGGATCACCTCGCCAATAACGAGCTGGAGAAGGCCCAGACGATCAAGGCCTTCTACGACGAGTATTTCGCCGTGCTCGATCTCACCGCCGAGTTCTACCTCGAAACAGTGGACCGCGTGTTCCAGCAAGCGCTGCTGGCGAAAGGCGAGCTCGTGCACCGGGGCCGCACGGTCGACCCCTCGAAGATCAGCCGCACCGCGCTGCTCACCATCGAGGGCGAGCGTGACGATGTGTGCGCCCTGGGGCAGACCGCCGCCGCGCACGATCTCTGCTCCGGCCTCAAGCCTTTCCTGAAGCGCCATCACATGCAGGCGGGCGTGGGCCATTACGGCGTGTTCAGCGGCCGGAAATGGGAGCAGCAGATTTATCCCATCGTCCGCAACATGATTCTGACGATGGAAGACTGAGCTGGAAACCCGCAAGCGCCGCAACAGCGCGTAGGCGGCGATGACGGTTCGGGCGCACAGCGCTGCGGCGAAGGCGAAGCTCGCCGCATCCTTCGCCCACGGATCTTCCTCCTGCATCAGCGCCGAAGAGACGACTTCGCCGCATGGGACATCGCGCCTCCCTACGCCAGAATTGCGACAGCCTCAGCCAAGGCGCGCGACGGCGTAATCCTGGTTTTCCTCGATCCGTTGCGCGTCGCCGAACTCGAACGCCCCGGGGTCGCGGATCAGATCGCTGCGGCGCAGCGGCCGCGAAAGACGCAGGCCGGCCAGCGTCCGTGCGCGCGAGAGTGCGACATAGGCCTGGCCGTGCGCGAACATCCCCCGCCCCATGTCGACATACACACGATCCAAGGTCAGCCCTTGCGCCTTGTGGATCGTCAACGCCCAGCCCAAGCGCAGCGGCAGCTGCTTGAACGTACCGATCACCTTGCGGTTGACACCGCCCCGCGGGCCCGCCTCGTAGCGCGCCTTCTCCCACGTCGCCGGCTCGATCCGCGCTGTCGAACGCCCCACCCGCAGGATCACCGAATCCGCCTCCAGCGCCTCGATCACGCCGATCGTGCCGTTCACCCATCCCGGCGCAGAATCGTTGCGCAGCAGCATCACCCGCGCGCCGACCTTCAGCGCCAGCACCGCCTCCGCGGCGTAGGAGCGGTCGTCAAAATCGCCTTCCACGCTGGCCGTGTATTCGCGCCCCTGTCCGTCGATCGCCTCCAGCCGGGCGCGATTGATCGCATTGGCCACCGCATTGGTGGGCGTCAGCACGACGTGCGTCTCACTGGCGGCCACCGGATCAGTGTCGTCCACGAGCTCCTGCAGCAGATCCTGATCGTCCCGCGAGAGTGAGGCCGTACGCACACCTTCCAGCAGATCGAGGAAGCGTGGCTCGTCCTGGCGCATGGCGCGCTTCAGCTCGATCATCAGGAAATCCGAGCGGCGAAATGCATCGGCCTGGAAAAACCATGGGCCGCCGAACCAGTCCTCGAGAATCGGACGGGTTTCGCCATCCACCACCGGCGCCAATTGGTGCGGATCGCCAACCAGCACCATCTGCACCCCACCGAACGGCTTGGCGATCTGGCGGTGCGCGCGAAGCGAGCGGTCGATCGCCTCGAGCAGGTCGCTGCGCACCATCGAGATTTCGTCGATCACGATCGTTTCCGCCGCCTTCACCACGCGCGCGTCGCGCATGCGATGCAACTCGCTGCGGTCGATCAGGCGCGGCGGCAGCTTGAAGAAGGAATGGATGGTCTGGCCGCCCGCCTGCACCGCGGCCACGCCCGTGGGCGCCACCACCACCGCCTTGCCCCCCAGCTGGCGTAGCAGGGATTTGATGAGGGTCGTCTTCCCCGCCCCCGCCCGGCCAGTGAGGAACACATTGGGCCGCCCCTCCGTCATCCGGTCGAGCACGGGCAGATAAACTGGGTCGAGCGCCTCCGGCGGGGCGCTCTGAACGGACGCGGATCGAAGCGAAGCCATGGCCCAGCGTTATCGCCCTCCCCGGCGAAGCGCGAGCCCGCTATCTGTAGCGCATGGTGTTTACCCCTGAGGAAGTCGAGCGCTACGGTCGCCACATCCTGCTCAAGGAGATCGGCGGGGCCGGCCAGCAGAAGCTGCGCGCCGCGCGGGTCGCTATCGTCGGCCTGGGGGGGCTCGGCGCGCCGGCCGCGCTCTACCTGGCCGCCGCCGGCGTGGGAACGCTGCGGCTGATCGATCCCGATGCGGTGAGCCTGTCCAATCTGCAGCGCCAAATCCTCTATCGCGGCGAGGATGTCGGCCTAGCGAAGACGGCGCGCGCCGCGGACGCCCTCCGCGCGCTCAACCCGCATGTCGCGCTCGAGCTCGAACCGCGCCTGCTCGATGGCGCGAACGCCGAAACGCTGTTGGCGGATTGCGCGCTCGTGCTGGACGGCTGTGACGATTTCGAAACTCGCTTCGCCGTGAACGCGGCCGCGCATGCCCTGGCGACGCCGCTCGTTTCCGGCGCCGTGGGCCGCTGGGACGGCCAGATCGCCACCTTCAAGTCCGGCCTCACCCGGCGCTTCCCCGCCGCGGATCGCCTGCCCTGCTATCGTTGCTTCGTGCCGGAGATTCCACCCGAAGCGGAGCCCTGCTCCGTTACTGGCGTCGTCGGAGCGCTCACTGGGGTGATCGGCGCAATGATGGCGCTGGAGGCGATCAAGGAGATCGCGGGCGCCGGCGAAAGCCTAGCTGGGCGCATCCTCTTTTACGACGGGCTCGCCGCTGCAGCGCGCGTCGTGCGCCTCCCGCCGGATCCCGAATGCCCGGTCTGCGCGCGCTAACTCCCTGAGCCGCGCGCAACTGCGCCCGCGTCTTGCCTGTGTCACACGCCGCCGCCACACGGGCGCGGGCTTTAGAGGCGGCGAATGCGCGGCGGCGGCAAATTTCTGATCGGGCTGGCGTTGTTCTGCGTCGCGCTCGCCATCGGCGGCTTCTTGCTGCTGCAGCGCGCCGACATCCCGTATGACGCGCTGCAGGCGCGCTACGCCAACGCCGCCTCCCGTTTCAGCGTACTGCCCGGCGGGGCTGTGGCGCACTTCCGCGATGAAGGCTTCCAGGAGGGTCGCACCTTGCTGCTCGTTCATGGGTACGGCGGTTCGCTGCACACCTGGGAGCCTTGGGTCGCGGCGCTGGGCGGAAAATATCGCATCGTCAGCATTGATCTGCCGGGGCACGGCCTCACTCAGGCGCCGAAATTCACCCCGACGATCGAGAACTTCGCAGATTTCCTTGAAGCCTTCGCAGCGTTCGAGAATTTGGGGCGCGTGACAGCGGCGGGCGCAGGCCTGGGTGGCGCCGTTGCCGCGGCCTGGGCGGAGCATCACCCCGAGCGCGTGGACGCGCTGGTGCTGATCGCGCCCGCGGGCGCCGCAGCGCCGCCAGAAAGCCTCACCTGGCTGGGGCAGTCCTGGCTGGAGCCCTTCCTGCGCCGTCTCGATCCCTATCCCACCGCATTCTATGCGCTGCACGCCGGTCTAGCGGCGCATCCCGGCGCCAAGCTGATGGCGGCACGCTACGCTGTTCTGGCGCGCGCGCCTGGCCACCGCGCGATCCTGCTGCGCGCCGCGCGCCTTCGTGGAATGCTTCCGCCGCTTCGCCCACCAAGCCTGATCCTGCAGGGCGCGGCCGATCCCTACGTTCCCCTCGCCGCCGCAGAACGCCTTGCCAGCGCCAATCCAAGCGCACGGCTGATCGTCTATGACGGCGTCGGCCACTTCCCACAGGAAGAAGCGGCCCCGCGCAGCGCCGCCGACGTGGACTCGTTTCTCACCGCTCTGCTCGCCTTCAAAGCATCGCCGCCCTAAGGCGCGCGCAGCACGATCTCTTCTGAAACGCTGGCGTGATCGCCAAGGAAAGCCGGCGCGGCGTCCACCGGCCGCAGCGCCTGCACGGCGCGGAAGGCGGGATCGTCCGGCGGCGGGGAGCGCTCAAGCAAGAAAAGCCGCGCCGGCGCGCGCGCATCGAAGTCGATCTCGATCTCCGCGCTGCGTGCGCCAAGGCCGCTAAGCGGCGCGTAACCGGCTCCGTTCTGCGTAAGCAACGCCGGCTGGCCCACAACGCGGACCGCCCGCACGCCCGAGCCTTCGCCGGCGATGATATCCAGCGTGAAGCCGGCCCGCCCCGCGCACAGCACGCCATGCGCCGTGGCCAGTTCGCCCGTGCGCGTCACCGTGCGCACAATGAGCTGGGGCGGCGGCAAGCGCAGCGACGGCGTCGGCTTGAAGCGGCCCCAAGCCGGCCCGTCATGCAACCCGATCGCGATGGCGTGCTGAGGAAATCCGGCGGCCTTCAAAAACGCCTCATCGTCAGGGCCCATCGTGGCCACGCGCAGCCACGCGCGCTCATCGCCATCTTGGTGGTAGACGACGTTCACGCCGCGCGGGCGGTCCGGCGTGTAGGCAGGCGTGCGCCATCCCCAGACGCTGGCGGCAAGCATGGCCGCCGCCATGCTCGCCGCAGCGGGCCCCATACGCGCCTCGGGGCGCAGCGCCAGCAACGGCGCCAGCGCGACGGCAACCGGCGCAAGGATCAGCGCCCGCCATTGGCTCTGCGCGAAGCCGAGCACCACTTCCGCCGCCAGGAAATGCGCGCTCCAGAAGAACGCCGCCACGGCGAACCCGAGCGTGGCGGCGACCCGCAGTTCTGGCGCGCTGCGGCGCAGAAGGGCTTCTCCTGCGCCGGCGGCGGCGAACAGGGCCGTTGGCCATGTCAGCGCATAAGCAGCGCCCGGCGCCATGAAAGCAACGGCAACGCCCAGCGCCGCCAAAACCAGCCACGCCGTCAAGGCCGCAGCGGTAAAACCGGCCTTGCGCGCGCAGCTGCCACCGGCGCACGCCGCGAGCAGTGCCGCGCAGGCCAGCGCCGCGCGGCCAGGCCACGGGTGCGGATGATCCATCGGATGCGCGCCCGGCCATGCGCCGAGCGGAAACGCTAGCGTCCACCCCAGCAGAAACACCGCGCCCACGTTGGCGATCACTGCGCCTACGCTCCACGTCGCAACGCGCATATTGAAAACTCGGCGGCGCGCGCCGATGAGCACGAGCACGCCCAGCAAACCAGCCAGCGCTAGCGGCGCATCCAGCGGCGAAGGCCAGACGATCAGCGTACGGCCGAACAGATCGAAATAGCTCGCCTCGCCGCGCGCCGACGCCAATGCGGCGAGATCGGCTCCGCGCAGCGCCGCCGCCAGCGCGAAAACATTTTCGCCATGATGCGCCAGCGTGCGCAGATCGAAGCGCGCCGCTGTATCGCGCGCCGAATGGTATAGTGAAGCGGCGCCGGTCGCTGCGAAATTGAAGCCGTACGCCCCGCGCGCCCGATACACGCTGAAATCGGTATCGTTGGGCATGCGTTTGTAGATTTCGTAGGTCAGCGAATTGGCGACGGGACGCGGCAACGCACGCGCCAGCAACGCAATGCGTGCGGCGTTGCGCGGCCCGGTTTCAAACATCACGCTGGGTCCTGATGCGCCGCGCGCCTCCACGTTCAGCACCAGCTTCACGCGCGCGAATGCGGGATCGGCGGCGGCGAAACGTTGCGCGCCACGCAAGCCCGCCTCCTCGCCGTCGCTCAGCAGAAATATGAAGCCGTTGCGCGCCGCCGGCGCGGTCGCCAACCGGCGCGCCAATTCCAACACGACAGCGACCCCCGCCGCATCATCCCCCGCGCCCGGCCCCGCGGCGACGCTGTCATAATGTGCGCTCACGAGTATTGCGTCGCCGCCGGCGCCCGGCTTCTCGGCGATCACATTCTCCACCCAGGCGCAACCCGGCCAGCGGGTCTCCGCGGCGCAGGCGAGCGCTGCGTCCATACGGGGCGCGTAGCCCGCCGCGCGCAGCGCCGTCACGATCTTGTCGCGCACGCGCGCATTTGCCGGCGATCCGACGGGGTGGGGCGCGCCATCGCCCAGAAGGTCACGCAGCGTGCGCTGCGCCGCCTGCACGTCGAACGCGCCGCCGGCGGCCGGCGTGGGGGCTGCAAGTTCGCTGCGCCATAGAAACAGGAGGCATGCGAGCAGCAACGCGGCCAGCGCGAGCACGCCTTCGGGGCGCCGCGCAGCGCCCCCGATCGCCATCGGGGTCAGCATGTCGTGACACTAGCACGGCGCGGCGCAAGCGCCGCCGTCTTGTCGCGCGGCAGGCGCTGACGCAGTATGCGTGCAGGAAGCGTCCAACCGGGAAACGGGGGCGGTCATGGCGGAATTCGTACGCACGGTGCTCACCCAATTGGTGGTGGCCGGCATCACCGGCGTCGGAGGCTTCGGCTCGGCTTGGTATCTAAAGCAGCAGGAAGCGCAGCAGGCGCTTGCGTTGAAGCAGGCCGAATACGATCAGCAACTCGCCGCCGCGAAGGCGCTGCGCGAACAGGATGACGCGAAGAGCCGGCGCGATCGCATCATGGCGATGTTCGGCGATTGGCAGACTGATGAATTCGCCAATGCACGCAAGATTGTCGCCAATCGGCTGAAAATCGGACCGCTGACGTACGAGGAATGGACCAATTCCGACAAGACGACGGCGACGGAAAAGGCCGCCCTCGAGCGGCTGACGAATTTCTTCCAGAATGTCCGCTCGCTGGCTGCCGCGGACGAGCTCGACGGCGATCGTGCGCGGCGCTTGTTCGCGGCGCCCGCCCTGTGGTGGGGGCAGACGGCGCTGCCCGCGCTGATGGCCGGCTACGACCTTAACGAGAGGAAGGCCCCCGGCGATCTCCTCAACGCCGCGTGCGGCTTGATGTGGCTCGGCATGAAACCGGGCGCGCTGCCGATCCCGCCGGACGCCGTGGCGGCGTATCGCCAATATTACGCCGCGGCGGCGTCGCCCGCCTTGGCGCCGGTCGCACGCCCAATGCGCACCTCGGATGCGGGGCCGTACGCGGCGCCGGCAGCGGCCGCGCCAGCTCCCGCCGTCGCCGCCGCCGAAATGCCGGCTTATCCGGCCACCAGAGGCCTGACGCCTTACGCAGCACCCTCCCCGGCGGCCGCAGCTGCGCCACCGCCGCCTTACGCGGCGGCGGACGCAGCGCCGGATGCCTACGCCGCGCCGTCGCCCAGCGCAGTCGCTTCGCCGCCCTAGAGCATCCGCGGCCGCAGCGCGTTCGCGACCGCTTCCAGCATGCCGCGTTGTTTCGGGCTGGCGACATCGTCGCTCGGCGATTCTTGCGACGAGAACAGCGAGATCGACACTTCCGCGTCAATGTTCGCGTACACCGCCTGGCCGTGGATGCCGCCGCAATAGAGCGCATTCTTGCCGGTGTAGACGAATTTCGAGCGATACCAGCCGTCCGGGAATGACCAGGGCTGGCTCGCCGCCCAAATTTTGTGATCGCCATTGGTCAGCATGTCGTCGATCCACCAGCCAGGCACGACCTGCCGGCCGCCGGCCACGCCGCGCAGGCGGATCATCTCGCCGAAGATCGCCAGATCGCGCGGTGTGCAGCAAATGCCGCCGGCGGGTCGGCCGACGCCGAGGCGATCCACCGTGGTTTGCGCGTCGCCGCCGCCCATCGGGGCCCAGATGTTTTCCGACACGAGATCGGCGAAGCGCTTGCCGGAGGCGCGCTCCATGATCCAGCCAAGCATGTCCGTCGCCGGCGAGAGATAGTGATACTTGCTGCCGTGCTCGTGCTTATCCTTGCGCAGGCTAAGCAGATAGGAACGCAGATCCTGCGGCTTCTGCCCTTCCGGCAGCGGATTGAATCCGGTGGCCACGCGATAGCGCTGAAAATCCGATTCCGGATCGACGTAATCCTCGACGAACTGGCAGCTCACCAGCATGTCGAGCACCTGACGCACTGTGGCGCCGGCGAAGCAGGATTTTTCCGCTTCCGGCACGTAATGCGTGACGAGAAGCGCGGGATCGAGCAGGCCCCGATCCACCAGGCATCCAGCGACTGCGCCCGAAACGCCCTTCGACACCGAAAACAGGATGTGCGGCAGCGTTCCATCCTGTACGGCGGAATACCATTCGAACGCGACGCGCCCGCCGCGCAGCACCACAAGCGAATCCGCCCATGTCTCTTCCAGCACCCTGCGGACAGTCGTTTCTTTGCCGTTCGGCCCCGCGAAGGCGAGATCGAGCACCTTGTGCGAATCCTCTTGCAGCGTGCGCTGGGCCCCGCCGCGGATCAGCGCCGTCGGCATGATTTCGCGGATATGATGGAACGCCCATTGGTTCACCGGTCGGGTGCGCCAATTCGCCAGCGTCACCTGCGCCTCAGGCGCGGGCGGAAAGCCGCGCATCATGTCTCTCGCTTCCATTACGTGGTGATCCTTCCTCGTTGAGCGCCGCTTTCAGCGGCTTTTGATGTTCTTGTAGACGCCGGCGTTGTAGCGGAACACCGGGAATGGCCCCATGCCCGGTCCGCCGACTTCGATATCGGGCCAGCCATTGCTTTTCGCCGCTTTCGTCATCGGCACGCCGACCTGATCGAGCAGGATCGTCCAGGCGCCTTGCACGTTCTTGCCGACCAGAACAAACGCCTCCGCGGTATTGCCGTAGCAATAGGTGCTGCTTTCCTTGACCCAGGCTTCGGCCTTGCCGTCCTTGTTAAGGTCTTCCAGTTCGATTGCGCCGAGCATCTTCGATACGGATGGGTCATCAGGGCAGCGCGTGTAGCCTGCGCCCTGCTGCTTGAAGCCAGCGGCCTTGAAGATCGCCGCCTTTTCCGCGGCGGTCGGCGTCGCGGGTCCTTGCGCCGCAGCCACGCCGGCGCCCGCCGCGAAAACGACAGTCGCCGCCCAAAAGCTCCACATGCCCGCCTCCCCGTCTAAGGTCTGACCTTTAGCGCCGCCCCGCGCCGCGATCTAGCCGCGCCAACGCTGGCCGCCTATCACAAATCCGCTTGAGCCAAACAGAAAAGAGGGCCGCATGCCCATCCCCGCCGGTCCGTTCGAAACGTTGCGCATCAGCACGCCGCGCCCGCGCGTCGCGGTCATCGCATTGCATCGCCCGGAAGCCGCGAACGCGCTCAACACGCAGATGGCGCGCGACGTTCTCGCCGTTTTCGGCGCGTTGCTGCTGGACGCCGGTGATTTACGTTGCCTCGTGCTCACCGGCGCCGGCGACAAGGCGTTCTGCGCCGGCGGTGATCTGAAGGAGCGCAACGGCATGTCCGACGCGGACTGGCGCCGACAGCACGCACTGTTCGAGCAGGCTTTCTATACGCTGATGGATTGCCCGATCCCGATCGTCGCGGCGGTGAATGGGGCAGCCTATGGCGGCGGGTGCGAATTCGCACTCGCGTGCGATTTCATCTATGCCGAACGCACCGCCCGCTTCGCGCTGACCGAGACGCGCCTCGGCATCATCCCGGGTTGCGGCGGCACGCAGCACCTGCCGCGCGCGGTGGGCGCGCGCCGCGCAAAGGAATTGATTCTCACGGGCGCGCCCTTCTCCGCCGAGGAGGCGCACGCTTGGGGCATGGTCAACGCCGTGTTCGACGGCGGCGTGCTCGACGCAGCGATCGCCGCAGCCGAGCGGATCGCCGCCAATGCGCCCGTCGCGGTGCGCCAGGCCAAGCGTGCGATCCAACTCGGCGCCGACAGCGATCTGAAAACCGGCCTCGCCATCGAGATCGAAGCCTATAACCGCACCACCGGCACAGCCGATCGCCGTGAAGGGGTCGCCGCCTTCAACGAGAAGCGCGCGCCGCGCTTCAGTGGCGAATAGCGCCACGCCGATCTTGACGCGCCCACGCCCTTCGGTTGGGAAGTAAGGAATGGAACAAGCGCCCCCTTCCCTGCCGCTCACCGCCACATATCCCGAACTACGCGACGCGGTGGTCAAGCTGTGCGCGGCATTTCCCGGCGCCTATTGGCGCGACGCGGAGGCGCGGGAGGCGTACCCTGCGGAATTCGTCCAAGCGCTTAGCGAGGCGGGCTATCTCGGGCTGCTGATCCCAGAAGAATATGGCGGCTCGGGCTTGCCGCTGGGCGCGGCGTGCGCCGTGCTGGAGACGATCCACGCCAGCGGCTGCAACGCCGCCGCCTGCCACGCACAGATGTACACGATGGGCACCGTGCTGCGCCACGGCAGCGCCGCCCAGAAGCAGCGCTACCTGCCTCAGATCGCCAGTGGCGCGCTGCGCCTGCAGGCCTTCGGCGTCACCGAGCCGACGACTGGCTCCGACACCACGCAATTGCGCACGCGCGCCGAACGCCAGCCCGATGGAAGCTATGTCGTCTCCGGCCAGAAGGTGTGGACGTCGCGCGCGCTGCACTCCGATCTGATGCTGCTGCTGGCGCGCACGTCTCCCGCGGAACAACGGCGCACCAAGGGCCTCTCCGTTTTCCTGATCGACATGCGTGAAGCGCAGAAGAACGGTATGGACATCCGCCCGCTCAAGGCGATGGTGAACCACAACTCCACGGAGATTTTCTTCAACAATGTGCCGATACCGGCCGACAGCCTGATCGGCGCGGAAGGCGAAGGCTTCCAATACATACTCAGCGGCATGAACGCCGAGCGCATCCTCATCGCCGCCGAATGCGTGGGCGATGGACGCTGGTTCACTGAAAGAGCTGTCGCCTATGCCAAGGAGCGCATCGTGTTCGGCCGCCCGATCGGCCAGAACCAAGGCGTGCAATTCCCAATCGCGCGCGCCTACGCGGAACTGAACGCGGCGGAGCTCATGCTGCGCCGGGCTACCGCCCTCTATGAAGCGGGTCAGCCCTGCGGCGAAGAAGCCAACACCGCCAAAATGTTGTGCTCGGAGGCGGCCTGGAAGGCCGGCGAAGCCTGCCTGCAAACGCATGGCGGCTTCGGGTATGCGCGGGAATACGACGTGGAGCGCAAATGGCGCGAAACGCGCCTTTATCAGATTGCGCCGATCTCCACGAACCTGATCCTCGCCTATCTTGGCGAGCATGTGCTGGGCATGCCCCGCTCCTATTGAGGATTGCCGATGTCCGATCCCACCCAAATCCTCACCGGCCTGCGCGTGATCGAACTAGGCCACAGCGTCGCTGCGCCCGTATGCGCGCAAGCTCTGGGCGATCTTGGCGCCGAGGTCATCAAGATCGAAAATCCCGGCAAGGGCGACGATGCGCGCAGCTGGGCGCCGCCCTTTTGGGAAGGCACATCCGCAACGTTCCAATCGGTGAACCGCAACAAGGCCTCCGTCTGCCTCGATTTGAAAGACGAAAAGCAGCGCGACTGGTTGCGCGCTCTAGCGCGCGAGAGCGACGTTTTCGTGCAGAACATGCGTCCCGGCCTGGTCGAGCGTTACGGACTTGATGCGCCTGCCCTGCGCACTGAGAATCCGCGCCTCATCTATTGCAACGTGCGCGCTTATGGCGACGCCGGCCCGCTGGCGGACAAGCCAGGCTACGATCCGCTGATCCAGGCTTTCTCCGGCGTGATGAGCACGACCGGCGAGCCAGGCCGCGCGCCGGTGCGCACCGGCCCTTCCGTGATCGACATCGGCACCGGCATGTGGGCCGCGATCGGCGTCCTTGCAGCGCTGCTGCGCCGCAAGGAAACGGGCGAAGGCGCCGTGATCGATGTATCGCTGTTGGAAACCGCGCTGGCGATGATGGCGCTGCCGATCGCCAACACCATGGCCAGCGGCCGCGATCCAGGCCCCTCGGGCACGGAAACCCCGATGCTCGCGCCCTATCGTGCCTTCCGGGCGCAGGATAATTTCATCGTTATCGCCGCCGGCAACGACAATCTATTCCGTAAGTTGTGCGGCGTGCTCGGTCGGCCGGAGTGGCCGGAGGACGCGCGCTATCGCACCAATCCCGAGCGCGTGGCCAACCGCGTTGCGCTCAACGCCGCCATCCAGGACATTATCGCCACCCACACCGCCGCATACTGGACGGACGCACTCAACGCGGCGGATGTGCCCTGCGCGCCGGTGCAAAGCGTGAACGCCGCGATCAATCATCCACAGACGCAGGCCACGGGCGCAATCGGCGATACGCCGGACGGCAAGTTGCGCCTGGTGCGCACACCATTGAAGCTCAATGGCGTGCGTCCACCAATCCGCAGCGCGCCCCCAGCCCTCGGCGCCGACACCAAACGCTTTCTTGGCGAGGGCGAGCCGCGATGAACATCGCGCCGCGCGCGATGCTGCGTCATTTTCTGGAAAGCGAGGCGGCCGGCGGGCTGCTCCTCATGGGCGCCGCCGCGCTGGCGCTGGTGGTAGCCAATTCGCCGGCCGCACCGATCTACTTCGAGGCGCTGCACGCGAAGTTCGCGGGGCTCAACATCGCGCACTGGGTGAACGACGCGCTGATGGCGCTGTTCTTCCTGCTCGTCGGCCTCGAGATCAAGCGCGAACTGGGCGAGGGCGAGCTGCGCACCTGGGGTCAACGTGCGCTGCCGGGCTTCGCGGCGGCGGGCGGTATGGCCGTTCCCGCGTTGATCTATCTGGCGATCGCCGGCAGCGATCCCGCCGCGGCGAAAGGCTGGGCGATTCCCGCCGCGACCGATATCGCCTTCGCCCTCGGCGTGCTTTCACTGCTCGGCTCCCGCGCACCAACTTCGCTGAAAGTTCTGCTCACCGCGCTCGCCATCCTCGACGATCTCGGCGCCGTGCTGATCATCGCGCTGTTCTACACCGACGGGCTGGCGCTGCAGCCGCTGGCGATTGCGTTGCTGATCCTCGCCGCTCTTGTTGCGCTCAATCTTGCGCGCGTGCAGCACCTCGCGCCCTATCTGATCCTGGGCGCGGCGCTGTGGTTCTTCGTGCTGCAATCGGGCGTGCACGCCACCTTGGCCGGCGTGGCGTTGGCCTTCGCGATCCCGTTGCGGGGCAAGGGTGAAAACCCCGCGCCGCTGGTCACGCTCGAGCACGCGCTGTCGCCATGGGTGGCGTTTCTTGTGTTGCCAATCTTCGGTTTCGCCAACGCAGGCGTTTCGCTCTCCGGCTTGCAGCCGAGCGATCTCCTTTCCGCCCCGCTGCTCGGCGCCGGGCTGGGGCTCTTTCTCGGCAAGCAGATCGGCGTGTTCGCGGCCTGCTGGCTCGCGGTGCGCACGGGCTTGGGCGCCAAACCAGAGGGCGCTTCCTGGACGCAGCTTTACGGCCTGGCGCTGCTGTGCGGCGTAGGCTTCACCATGAGCTTGTTCATCAACGCGCTGGCCTTCGCCGGCGCGACGCTTCAAGAAGAGGCCAAGCTCGGCGTCATCATCGGCTCGCTCGCCTCGGGGGCGGCAGGCTGGCTGGTACTGCGCTTTACGCCGGCGCGCCCGGCGTCATAAGGGGAGGCCCGCGCATGGCGGACGCAAAAGCCGAACTCGCCCGCACCGGCGTCCTGCGCGCGGCGATCAACATGAGCAATTTCCTGCTCGTCACCGACAAGGCGGAAAACGGCGATCCCATCGGCGTAGCGCCCGACATGGCCGCCGCGATCGCTGCAAAGCTCGGCGTTCCGCTGAAGCTCGTCCCCTTCCCCAATCCAGGCGCGCTCGCGGACGCGGCGGAGGATGGCTTGTGGGACGTCGGCCTGATCGGGGCCGAGCCGGCGCGCGCCGAAAAGATCGCCTTCACCGCCGCCTATGTGGAGATCGAGTCCACCTATATCGTGCCCGCGGGCTCGCCCTTCACCAATGCGGAGCAAGTCGATCAGGCCGGCGTGCGCATCGCCGTGATGGGGCGCAGCGCCTACGGCCTCTGGCTCGACCGCAACCTCAAGCACGCAGCCCTCGCGCGCACCGAAACGATGGGCGAGGCGCTCGATCGCTTCCGCGAAGAAAAGCTCGAAGCGCTCGCCGGCCTGCGCCCCGGCCTGATCGGCGATCTGGAAAAGCTGCCCGCGGGCGCGCGCATCCTCGATGGCCGCTTCACCGCCGTGCAGCAGGCGATCGGCACGCAGCGCGCCAACACCGCAGGCGCGGCCTTCCTCAGCACGTTCGTGGAGGATGCGAAAGCGAGCGGCTTCGTCGCGCAGCTGATCGCGAAGCACAAGGTGCAGGGCCTGAGCGTCGCACCGAAAGGCGCTTGATGGCGAAGCTGCTCTCCGGCGACAATCCGCAGATCACCAAGGGCGAAGGCGACGGCCCCGTGCAGGCCTACATCGCCGCCGTGCCCGGCTGGAAGCAGGACGTCTGCCGCAAACTCGATGCGCTGATCGTTCACGCTGCGCCCGGCGTGCGCAAAGCGGTGAAATGGAATTCACCCTTCTACGGCGCATCGGATGGAACCACCTGGTTCATGAGCGTTCACTGCTTCGTGAAATACGTGAAGATCGCCTTCTTCCAGGGCGCGATGCTTGCGCCAGCGCCGCCAGGCGCCTCCAAACAGCAGGACGTGCGCTATCTCGATATCCGCGAAGGCGATGCGCTCGACGAAAAGCAATTCATCGCCTGGGCGCGGGCCGCCTCCGCCCTCCCCGGCGTGAAGATGTGACGGAGGCACTGCTGCGCTATCCCGGCGCAACGACGCATGATGCGCGGATCGCTGCATGGTTCGCCGCAGCCGAGCCGCTTCGCCTGATCGTGCAGCCCTGGTTCGCGCGGATGCGCGCCCGCGGAGAAGACGTGCGCGAACTGCTGCATGACGGCTGCCCCGTGGCCTGCGTCGGCGATGCGCCCTTCGCTTATGTCAATGCGTTCACCGCGCACGCGAATGTCGGCTTCTATTTCGGCGCCGTCCTGCCCGATCCGGCGGGCCTGCTCGAAGGCGCGGGCAAGCGCATGCGGCATGTGAAGTTGCGCCCCGGCGTCACCCTGAACGAAGGCGCATTGCAGGCGCTGATCGCAGCGGCCTATGCCGACATCCGCGCGCGGCTCGCGCCATGAAGAAGCCCACATCAAAACCTGAAGACAGCGCCGCGCTGATCGACGCGCGCATCGCGGCCTTGGGCGATTGGCGCGGCGCGATGCTGGTCCGCGTGCGCGCGCTGATCCGCGAAGCCTGCCCCAACGTGGTTGAGACGGTGAGATGGCGGAAACCAACGAACCCGCTCGGCGTGCCAACCTGGAAGAGCGGCGGCATTCTCTGCACCGGCGAAATCTATAAAGACAAGGTGAAGCTCACCTTCGCCCACGGTGCCGCGCTCGACGATCCCCAGCGCCTGTTCAATGCCAGCTTGGATGGGAACGCCCGCCGCGCCATCGACCTCTACGAGGGCGATCCGCTTAACGCCGCCGCGTTCAAGGCGCTTATCCGAGCCGCGGCGCAGGCGAACGGGAAGCAATGATTTTATTGGAGCGGGCGATGAGATTCGAACTCACGACCCCAACCTTGGCAATCGTCCCAAGTACTGATTCCGCATTATTCCGCTGCATTCCAGCACATTCGAAATTCTCCAACGGAGTCACCTAGTTATTGCGCGATTTCTGCATTGGTGGCAAAAACACCGTTGCCTCACTGTTCCTGCGAATTCCGTTCTGCTGGTAGCGATGTGGTAGCAAATCAGACTCGAACACATGGTAGCAGTCCGCAAAGTGGACATGTGTTTGAGTCCAACGGTGGATGACCAATGGACGGCATACGCGCACGCATCACCATTCGACTCATCGACGCTACTTCAGCGCCGCCGGACGGCGAACTTCGCATCTGGGACACCGACGTGCGCGGCTTCATGCTTCGCGTCTCCTCCACCGGGCGCAAAACCTATTGCCTCAAATATCGGTATAGCGGGCGCCAACGCTGGCTGACTATTGGCGAACATGGTTCGCCCTGGACGCCCGACACCGCGCGCACGCGCGCCAAGCAAGCGCTCTATCAGGCCACGCACGGCGAAGACCCGCAGCTCGTGAAAGCCGAGACCCGCGCCAAAAGCGACACGGTGAAGGAGCTGTTCGAGCGCTATTTCGTGGAGGGCAGGATCGACAAGCCGTTGAAGCGCGATAGCTCATGGAAAGTCGATCGCACCAATTATTCCCGCCATATCGAGCCGCTGATCGGCAAGCGAATCGCGCGCGAGCTAACGGTGTCTGACCTCTCCCAATGGCAGGCCCAAGTCGCGGCGGGAAAAACGTCGCTCGACGTGAAGACCAAGAAGCAAGGCCGCGCCATCGTCACGGGCGGCACCGGTGCCGCGGCCCGATCGATGCGCACGCTCTCCGTCATGCTGTCATGGGCGGTGCGTAAGGAGTTGCTCGATCAGAACCTGGCTACCAAGATTCAGAAGTATCGCGACCAGCAACGCGAGCGGGCGCTCACCGACGATGAGGCCGTCAATCTTTGGAATATGATCGGCGAAGCTGAGAAGGCTTGGGTGATCACCAAGGACTTTGCCGACATTTTTCGGCTCATCATGCTGACCGGCGCGCGGCGCACCGAAATCGTGGCGCTGCGCTGGTCGGAAGTTGAGTTCGAGCGCTCGCGCCTGGTTCTGCCGCCGATCCGCACCAAGATGGGCGCGCTCAATCGCTCGCGTCACATCGTATTGTCAGCGCCGGCGCTCGAAATCCTGCAAGCCTCCAAACGGCGCGGAGAGCATGTTTTCCCGTCGTCGGTTGGCGACAAGCCCCTCGTCGGGGTCAATCGCGCCTGGGAAAAAGTGCGTACGCTGGCGGGAATCCCCGACGTACGGCTGCACGATCTCCGGCACAGCTTTGCGACCTTCGCGGTCGAAAACGGCGCGTCTCTCTTCCAGATCGGGCGCACGCTGGGTCATGCGAAATCCGTTTCAACCGAGCGCTACGCGCATCCGTCGGACGCCGGCGCACGCGCGATCGCCAGCGGGGTCGCAGCCCGCTTCGTCCCGCCAAGCACACAGCCTCCGGCGAATGATCCCGTGGCCTCCAATCCACCCTTGGGGCAAGGCATGCTCCCTTTCGACTTGCCGGACTCGGCGATGCCTCTGGCGAACGGGCGTCGAGGCGAATGATCACGAGGAATTTGCGTAGCGTTAAGCACTAGACCATTTTTAGGTTCGGTCGCTTTTGAACTCCTGGAGGGGGCGAAGGATCGCTAGTCAGTCCGAACAGAAGCGTGTCCACCTCCTCGCGCGGAATATGTAGCTCGTCAGCGATATGGTGACGGGTAACGCCGTCACGCCACAGCTCTGTCAGGACCATTTCCCAAATTGCGGAATGCTCGCGCGCCATTCCGTTGGGCTCGGACGCACCAAAATCGCGCTGGATTTGAATAAAGAAATTCCGGCTCTGCCAGTCGCTAATGCGTTCAAGTTTATTTAGGCGATAGACCAGTGCTGCGAGCGACACTCCCCATCGGCGCTTAACGTCAAGCAGGTCTCTGACGTTTGTGACGTAGGAGATTACCGACTTGACATCGGCCTCAGGCATTAGAAACGCGCTGGCGAACTGATTGGCTTGATGCTCCGCATCTCTGCCTTTGGTGCCGTGCCTATGCAGAACGAGATGCCCAAGCTCATGTGCCGCGTCAAAGCGGCTTCGCTCGGCGGACTTTACGGTGTTGAGGAAAACGAATGGCTCGTCATTTCGCCAGTACGAAAATGCATCGACGGTTCTAGTGTTCTCTGCGAGCGAAAACACTCTCACGCCCTTAGACTCTAACAGCCTAATAAAATTGCCAACTGGCTGCTCTCCCATGCCCCAATATTGGCGGAGCGATCGCGCCGCAGATTCAGGATGATTTTGGCTCTCTAGATCAACCAGGTCAGGAGCCGGCAGATTAAAACGCTCTCCAATCCAATCAGCAATTTCGAGCGCTAGCGATCCCGCAGCAAGCGCGGCGTCGCGCTCCCCCGCAGACATGGCCTTGTAGCTTCGAAAGCTCGGCCCGCGCTCGTAAAGGGGATCTATCTCCGGCCGGTAAAAGAACTCCGGAGGATACGACAATGCACGAGCTATCCGCCGGACGGTGTCCTCATCCGGCTCCTGCTTGCCGTTCTCAATTCGCGACAGCGTGACCGGCGAAACATTCGCTTTCTCAGCAAGAATCCTTGCGGACAGCCGGCGACGCATGCGCGCCAGCGCGAGTCTTCCAGGACTGAACATTTTTACTTCTTGCGCGAGATCGCGGGCAGAGCTTCAAATGGTTCAGCTGGCGTGGTCTCGGCAATGCCGCCAGTCCATGGGCCGAACGACCGAATAAGGATGCGTTCCGCGAAGCCGCTGAAGTTGTCGCCCTTGAACGGCAGCGGCAGCGACAACTCCGCGCCGACAAGACGCTCGCCTTTTTCAAGGATGGCGGAAACGCAAAAATACCACACGACGCCAGCATCGCCGACAAATTTGGGTCCCACTACCTCGGGAATTTCGGTGTCGGGAAAAAGCGAGCCTTGCGCCGCTTCGATCTGACGTCGCGCGCCAGCGCCTTTGCCCTGAATCGCCTTTGGGCTGTGTGTCAGGAGACCTGCGCAATCCACGTTCTGGTAGACGACCTGCTTGCCGGTGGCGGGATCGCGAGCGGACTCGATGTTCTGTTCTGAATATTGCTCGTAGCCCCTCGGCTTGAGCATGCCCCGTACGTTTCGGACGCCATGGATGTAGCCGAGAATGCCAGCCGCGCTTCGAGGATCGTCGGGAACAGCTTCGGCCTTCGCCGCGACGACCTTCTCCAAGATAAGGGACCAATCGCCCACCGTGGTGCCGGCGAATTCGGAAGCCAGCTTTTCGACTACCTCCAATTCCTGGTGGTAGACCTTGGTCGCGTACATACCTATAGCCCCACGATAATTTCTGCCGCCGCATATGTGGCATAAAAAATTATCGCCCGCAATGCATCTTCCGACTTTATCCACCGCTCGCTACCGCCATCGTGGCGATTCCGGGGGGTCTTCTTAGCCGCTAGTGTCGGATTTAATGATCAATATAGAGCTCATAATCGATCTTTATGAGCAAAATACTGACCATTACCACGATGGGTTTACAGCGACTTCATACAATGCTCTATAAGATGCTCGTTATCGCCCTTAGCGATCACTATATTGAGCATTAATATGAAAGACTCTCGAGCCAAATCCGCCCTGCCTATGAGCGTTCGGCGCGCCCTGCGAAAGCTTGGCGCGGATATCTCCATTGCGCGCCGGCGTCGGGGGATAACGGCCCAGCTCATGGCGGAACGGGCCTTTATGTCCCGCAACACGTTGCGCGGCGTTGAGAACGGCGATTCGGGGGTTTCGATCGCTAGCTATGCGACGGCGCTGTTCGTGCTGGGCATGACCGACCGCTTGGCTGATCTCGCTGATCCGAGCGCCGATCCACTTGGCCGAGAGTTGGCCGAAGAACAGCTCCCCAAGCGCGTTCGGCCACGCGAATCCCGGCAGGATGGCGACCATGGAACGTGAACTGCGCGTCTATGCCGACCTAAAAGGAGTAGCCGTGCCCGTGGGCCGACTATGGGTGAAGGATCGCGCCGGCAAGGAATCGGCGACTTTCGAGTACGAGGCCGGCTGGCTAAAACACCCGCAACGGTTTGCGCTGTCCCCAACCCTGATGCTGACCGCGGGTAAATTCCACTCCGCCGACGATCTGTTCAACGCCTTTACCGATCCCGCCCCGGATCGGTGGGGCCGCAAGCTCATGCGCCATTTTGAGGTCGAATCCGCCAAAGCCGAGGGGCGCACGCCGCGCACATTGCTGGGATCGGACTTTCTGGCTGGCGTCGATGATGAAGTCCGCCTCGGAGCACTGCGATTCAAGCGGCCTGGCGACGACAAATTCTTAGCGCATACGGGCCGCCCCGTGCCGCCGCTCCTCGATCTTGCCGAACTCCTGTCAGCGACAGATCGCATCGAGAAGGGAAAGCCTAGAAAAAAAGACATCCAGCTCGTGCTGGCGCCGGGCGGATCGCTCGGGGGCGCACGACCGAAGGCGACCGTGCGCGACCGCGGGAAACTCCACCTCGCCTAGTTTCCGTGGGTCCGCGATGAATGGCCGGTCATCCAATGGGAAGCGGCTTTGCTTGAACTCGCCGCCACCGCCGGCGTGACCACACCGCCGGCGCGCCTGGAGCGTGTCGGGACCAAGCCCGTCTTATTGATGGATCGCTTCGACCGCGAGGGGAGCGACGTGCGTGTGCCGTTCATGTCGGCGATGACGGCGCTTGATGCCAAAGATCACAGCGAAGATCGAAGCTATATCGAAATCTTGGACGTGATCCGCCAGTTCGGCGCATTCCCCAAAGAGGATGCGCGACAGCTTTGGCGGCGGATGGCGTTTAACGTGCTCGTCTCCAACACCGACGACCACCTGCGCAACCACGGTTTCCTTTGGGCGGGCGAAGGCTGGCGGTTGGCGCCGGCCTACGACATGAACCCCTCGCCCCCTCACATAAATCCGCGCATCCATGTCCTGGCGCTCAATGAGCTTGATCATACGTCGTCGATCGACACGGTGATGGCTGTGTCCAAGGATTTTGGCCTGGCGCTCGGCGAGGCCAAAGCCATCGCCGGAGAGGTCGCCGCCGCCGTCAGCGGATGGAAAACGGCTGCGGCAAAGACCCGTCTTTCCAAGGACGATATCGCGTTCATGGCGGACGCATTCGAGCACGACGACCTGCGGACTGCGCTTTCGTTTGGGTCGGCGACACGGCCTCCCGTCTCCGGCAGCGCCAAAGGCAAAACTGGAAAGCCGAGCCCCGGTGCACCGAAAGCGACTAGACGCGCGCCCCCAAAGAGGGGCGCCCCGAGGAAGCGCTCAGCCTCTGGCGGGAAGTGATCGCAGGCGCTTCGCCGTAACCGCGATTCCCGATATATTCGGGGACATGTGGCTCGAAACTGCCTGTGCCGCTCTCCGCTCCCGCAAATGTCTGGAGCTTCGCTACGACGGGTATAGCCGTGTCGTCGAAGTGCATGCGGCCGGCTACACCAAAGACGGCAATGCCATCATGCGCGTGTGGCAGGTTCGTGGAGGCAGCGTCAGCGGCGAGCGAACCGGCTGGAAACTGATGCGCGCTGACGAGACGTTCTCCGCGCACCTCACGGATGAGCCCTCACTTGCGCCGCGACCGGGATTCAAAAGAGGCGACGCAGCGATGGATCGGATTGTCTGCGAAATCTGAAGCTGATTGCTGTAATGAATCACGCGGAATGAGCAGGAATAACGCGCAAAAAGACGAAGGGTTGTAGGGAAGATAAAATGCGCCGCAGTGCTGAAAGGCATAGCGGCTTGTCTGCACATCTTTTTTCGCAGGTCGTGTGCGGGTCGTGTGTGACGACCGCACCTCACTTGCAGGGTGCGTAGAAAACCGGGGCCGCTGACGCGACAGAAAGAGCGCCGGCGATGACGAACACATCCGACGACGACAAGCTCGAAGGCGATTTCGGCAGACGACGTGCACGCGCGCAACGCGGGCGCGTGTCGTTTCCCGACGTTTCCGTTGGCGGGTCAAGCAAGCGTGCGCGAGCGGCCTGGTTTAACCGCACGACCGGCGCCGGCGCGGTCAAACTGGCTGCTGAGCGGCCAGCCGGAAGCCAGCGCGTGATCGTCAAGGCGCGCGTCGTTGTGCATGCGACGGCCGCGGCGAAGGGCGGCAGCGCGGGCGGGTTGATGCGCCATGCGCTCTATGTCGAGCGCGACGGCGCGGGCCGCGACGGCGACCGGGTGGCGGTATTCGATCGCGAGCAGGACCGCGCCGAGGGCGCCGCCTTCGTCGAACGCTGCGAGGGCGATCGGCATCATTTCCGCGTCATCCTCTCCCCCGAATATGGCGGCGAGCTAGAGAGCATGAAGACTTACACCCGCGATCTGATGGAGCGGGTCGAGGCGGACCTCGGAACGCGCATCGACTGGATCGCGGCGGAGCATCACGACACCGGGCGCCCGCACGTCCATCTGCTGATGCGGGGCGTGCGGGACGATGGGCGCGACTTGGTCATCCCGCGCGAATACATCTCCCATTCCTTCCGCCACCGGGCCGAGGAGATCGCCACCCGCGAGCTCGGCCAGCGCCTGGAGCACAGCCTCGCGGATCAGCTCGATCGGCGCGCCGAGCGGGCCGCGCAATTGGAGCGGTTCACGCATCTGGACGAGACCCTGTTAGAGCGCGCCCGCGCGCGTGAGGTGCGGATCGCGGATCTTCCCGACGAGGCGCGTTTGCGCGGGCCGCTGGTGCAGCGGCTCAACCGGCTGGAGAATTTGGGGCTGGCCGAGCGCAAGGCGCCGGACCTATGGCGGCTCGATCCTGAGCTTGAGGATCGCCTGATCCGCCTCGCGGATACGCGCGATCGAGAGCAAGCCGCTGCGCGATTGCTGGCGCGCGATGATCGCGGCCCGGAGCCGCATCGCACGCGCGAGCTGGAGCAAGCGCATTCGAGCCAGCGCGTCACCGGCCGCCTGGTAGGGTTTGAGCGCCTGGGCGACGATGCGCGCGGGCCGTACCTGGTCGGCGTTGAAAGCATCGACGGCAAATTCTGGACGGCGCGCGTCGCGCGCGAGGAAGAGTTGCGCGCTCTGAACGGCGTCGAGCGCGGCGCCGTCGTCAGCTTGCAGCGCGCCACACCGGATTTGAAACCGGCGGACCGGACAATCTTGGACATCGCCGGCGATGAGCAAATCTATTCCGCCGAACGGCACAAGGCGCTCATCCCCTCCGATCGCGACAATTACATCCACATGCATGTGCGGCGGCTCGAAGCGCTGCGGCGCGAGGGCGTGGTCGAGCGAACGCCGGGTGGCGAATTCCATCTTCCCCGCGACTATGCGGAGCGCGTTCGCCGCATCGAAGGACGCGGCGGACGCGAAAGCGCCAAGCTGCAAGTGCTCGACCCCCATTCGATGGAGAAGCAGGCGGTGTATCGCGGCCCGACCTGGCTCGACCGCATGGCAAGCGGCGGCGAGGATCGAAGCCAGCTTCGCTACGAAGGCTTTGGCGAGGAGGTGCGCGGCGCGTGGCTCAAGCGCGAAGAGACGCTCAAGTCGCTGGGGCTGGGTGTCGATTCGCCAGACGGCTTTCACACCACGAACGATTGGCAGAAGCAGCTTAAGCGCATGGAGCGCGGCGACATGCTGCAAAAGATCGAGCGCGACACGGGCCGCGTGCCGCATGTCGCCCGCGACGGCGACCGCGTGGAAGGCATCTTCGCCAGTCGCATCCACGCCGCCGACAAGACCTATGCGCTCATCCTGCAGGAACGAACCGCGACGCTGGCGCCGTGGCGCGCCGAGATGGACCGCGCGCTCAATCAATTCGTCTCAGGCCACGTCAATGGGCGTGATTTCGATTTCAACTATGGACGCAAAGTCGAGAAGCCGCTCTCGAAAGGATTGACGAAGGGGCTTGGGCCGGATCGCTGACGGGCCGCGTCCCGCTAAGAGTCCTTATAGTTCATGGCTCCGACGCGACCCGCGACCTGCCTACGACCCGCGCACATCGGCGAGCGCCGGCAACTTGCCGGGCTTGCGCGGCTCACTTGACGAGCGGCGCGGCGCCGACACCTGTTCGGAAAAGTATTCATCGAGGTGACTGCGGCGATACATGGCGCGATCGCCGACATGCGTGCAGAGCGGGCCGGTGCCTTCGTGGAATTTGCGCGCCAAAGTTTGCGGCGCCATTTCGAGGCCGAGATCGCTGAGATAGCGCGCGGCTTCTTTGCGCGTGAGCAACGGATCGTTTCGCATTGCCTCGCTCGTCATCTCAACGCCTCATCGCGTTATCCACAGGCATGATGCAGAATTCCGCGATATTCGCGCACGTCAAGAGGGTTCGTTGTTTCCGCGTGAAGATCAATTTCCGGCAATTGCTCTGCGTGTGAGTCGGGATGATCCAGGTTGATGCACGATGATCTCGCGTGACGAACGATGGCGAACCACGACGCATGATAACGCACCGTGTTGCACCGCGAGCGCAGGGTGTTTGCAGGGTGCCGCACCCTACAGTGAGGTGCGCACGGCCCGTGCACGGGCCGCAAGATTCTTCTACGTTGAGCAAATGCCGCCATGCTCGCGCGCATCAAGGGCTAGCGCGTCCCGCGCCGCTTCGCGGCCCTTGACCCGCACTGCGCGCGTCGCCTGACGCGAAGGCGTCGGAGACGCGGGGCGTCTCCACCTCGACCGCGCCTCCGGCGGGTCGAAACTCGGAGCATGCCGATTTCAGGTCAGCTACAGCGTTAGCCGAGTCTGTCGGCACAACCGCATGGCTATGTAGACAGGCGCGACGGCGAGAAGAATCGGCCAAGACGTTACGCGGGGGACGACCTAAGCTCTTGTGAGTCGCGCCTTCTCCACTTCCCATTGCTTGCGCTTTTTAGCGCCGCTTTTCCTGTCGCGCCGCGCGATCGGGTTGGCTATCCCCCAGAATCTCGCTGCCGTGGAAACATCAAAGCGCAGCAAATCAGGGTTCTGCAAGGGCAAGATTTCCGTCGGCCGCTCTGGCAACACACCTAGTGCTTGCATGATCGAATGCGCGACTGCCCGAGCGAGCGGGGGCGGCACCGAATTCCCGATCTGGCGAGCCCCATGCCATTTCGTCGCGTGAAAACGAAACCAATCTGGAAAGCCGTGAAGCCGCGCCATCTCGCGAACCGTAACGCAACGTCTGTATTTGTAGTGGATCGGTCGTGGGCTCATGAACGCGCCGCGGGCGCTGTCGGTACCCGCGCGCAGCGTATTGCAAACACCTTCCGGATCGAGCTTAAGAAAATGACTGATGGGCTCTGTCTGGCCCGGTGGGGTTCGGCTAAAGCGAACGCGCGAGACTCTCGTGTGATCTGTGCGCGCGCTGCATGTGAGCAGCCAGCTATTCCAAGTCCGCGCATACCCTAACCGCCAAGCATCTGAATCAACACAGCGAAGCTCGCGAGCATAATTGCTGGGTTGCCCCCAACGCCCAGTTTCCACGGCATCGCCAGCAATCAGTTCCTCGAAGCTATCGGCATCGGGCAAGTCATCAAGTGCATCCTGGCAGGTTGGACCTTCCGGTAAGTCTCCGGTCGCACCTGCACGCCGGAACGATGGATCGGGATAGGACGGCAGCGGCCTGTCTTGTCGCGAACCGATCAGAAAGAGCCGCTCGCGGCTTTGTGGAACTCCGTAGTCCGCTGCATTCAGGACGCGATAGGGCAGACGAACCTTATAGCCGGCATCCTCGAATGCTTCGATTAGTTGCTCCAAAAACTCGCGATGACGTCCTACCGTTAAGCCTTTGACGTTCTCAAAGACGAAGTGCTTCGCCTTGAGCTCGGTGACGATTCGCACGAAATCGAGCACGAGCGAATTGCGCGGATCGCCCAAAGCGCGGTGGCCGATCATTGAAAAGCCTTGGCAAGGCGCTCCGCCGAAAACAACGTCAACGGAGCGATTGCCAATGCCTGCGGCAATGCGGATTTCTTGAGCGGTAAGACCGCTCACTGATCGCGGCAGAATTTTCGTTTGGGGGAAATTGTAGGCGTGGGTCGCCGCATGAACGGGGTCAAGTTCGACGGCCGCGACGATGTCGAATCCGGCCTGCTCGAAGCCGAGGCTCATCCCCCCTGCGCCAGCGAAAAGATCGATGCCGATAGGTCTCTTCAAAATCCGTGCTCCAAGACACTCGGAGCATACCGGCTGAGATTCTCGATGTCGATCGAATTCTACGATCTGCGTATCACTTCCCGCCGCAATTTTTCAGCGAGCTCGGTGTCTGACGTTTCACACTGCCACACAATCAAGCTCCGCCATCCCAACTTTGCCAAGTCTCTTACATTGCGCTTGTCGCGCTCGGCGTTGGCGGCGATTTTCGGCCTCCAATACTCTAAGCGAGATTTCGGCAGCTTGCCCTTTGCACAGCCGTGACCGTGCCAGAAACACCCGTGCACGAAGACGACCAAACGTTTCGCCGGCAATACAATGTCGGGTTTGCCCGGCAGATCGCGTCTATGCAGCCGAAAGCGAAAGCCGGCTTTGTGCAGGGCCGAGCGCACGATCCTTTCGGGACCAGTATCGCGCACGCCGACCGATTGCATGATTCGCCGGCGCTGGTCAGGCGTACGGGTGTCGGCCACGCGAGAGTTCTCCACGGGATATTCTGAACGCGGTCGCGCGCGACGCAAGGCGTCTCACCGTCGCTCGTCAATCGGCAATCTCGGCGTCATCGTCGTCGCCCTCATCGAATCCGCTCCAAATATCGACAAATTCGACATCTTGATAGCCGGAGGTCATCGTGTACGGCATCGGTACGCGCGCTACGGTCGTTTCCGATTCCCACGTCGCCGCCCGTGCCAGCAGCTCGAAGAAGTCCCGCCCCGGACCGATGGTTACCCGCAACCGAGCGAGCTGAGACCACGACACGACAAGCACGTCTTTGCCCACGTCGAAGCCGAAGCTCCGGAACCTCGCAGCGGTGCGTCCCACCGCGACTAGGCGGACACGACCGTCAGGTTTATCGTTCGGACGCTTAAGCCTCAAATTGCGGTAGAGCGCGTCGACGCCGAATTCGTCTATCCACTGCGTCGTGCGTGCTCCCCACTTTTCAACCTGTTCCGTGAAATTCTTCGCCTTGCTCAATTGCGCCGCAACGCTGCTTGTCGAGAAATCTTGCCACTTAAGCTGAAACAAAACCAAATCGCCCGTAGTCGTGTCGAAGACCGCGGCGTCGATGTCGGTTGCAGTGGTGCGCCCGCGCCGCAAACGCACCTGCCCATCGACAAGGCGATATCGGTCGCCTTGAAACAGAGCGTAGACATCCATGCGCATCCAATCTTCGCGCGCATCGTTGAGCGCCGCGCGGCACTTCGGATGCGTGCGTTCGCGCATCATGCGTGCAAGGCTCAGTGGATTGCGAAAAATGGCGCTGACCGGGGCCAGCACGTAGGGCGCGTGCACCTCGATCAACAATGGCACGCCTGGCGTGTGCTCGGAACGGAAGTATCCGGAATGCGCCTTGGTCGCCAACAACCATTCGAGCCCCGCTCGCACCTCCGATTCCGGCGCGCCCGTCACGTGCAGCATGGATTCGACCACCTCCTCGAACGGGCGCCATATCGTCATGCTCATCGAATAATTGACGTCGGCGTGAAGCCGAGCGCCTTCTTCTACGAACACGATGTGCTTGAGCTTTAAGCTCGCCAGCGCGTGCGCCATTTCGAGCAACAAGCTCCCTGAAAACCCTCCCAACTCGGTATGGGGCCATATGCCCGCGTCGTCGCGCCACGACGCGAGGTCCTCCGCCATACGCATCGCGAAAAACTCGTCGATTTCGTGCGTAGTTGTGTAGCCGATCATCGTTCCGCGAGCCGTTACCCAGGGAAACGTCAACTTTCCCATCTCTGCGCGGACGCGCTTCCACTCCTCCACGCTGGGTTTTGCGATTCGGCTCCCCTCGCCCCGGCGCCGCCACTTCTGCATGAGCGAGAAGTCGACTTGATCGTGGAAGTGATCCGTCAGCGTTCGGTCGGTGCACGCAAGGCGCAGCTTTTCGCCATTCATCTCGGCGCCAATCATGCCGTGCCGCACCATGTCCGCGGCGCGGTACAGGACGACGTGGCGCCCGGCGGCGTGCATCAGGCCCATCGCCATGTTCCGCGTCTCGAGCGTGCTTGTCGCCAGCGGCATACCGGGCATTGGGGCGCCTAACCGTTCCAGCAACAGTGAAATCAAAACGTTGTAGCCGCGGATGACGATGTCGAAATCTTGGAAGGCCAGCTTTCGCGCATTGTGGCGCCCGAGCTTCTGGCCGATATAGACCTGATCCATGCATCGCGTCGCCTCGATCAAGATGACCGCGCAGACGTGCGGGCTCTCGCCATCGAGGAAGTCGACGACCTGCCTCAACTCGTTAGCGGCAAGTCGCTCCAAGAGAGCGATGGCGGTATCGCTCGGTTCTGTCATCGCTAACCGAATAGCGCGAGTCGGACCGTTGGAGTCCCCCGTGCGCTATTCGTCTTCGTCGTCGCCTTCCAAGGGCGGCGGCTTGCCCGCCTCGAACGCATCGACCAATTCGTCGTCGCCGAGATAGAGCGAGGCGATGCGCGCGGCGGCGTCGAATTCGACGACGAACATGTCGCCCGCTTCGGCGCCCGCATTCACGAGCGTGCGCCTAAAGCCCCAGATGAAGCCGTTGCCGCATTTGATCTGCTCGCCCAACGTGCGCCCGGCCATGCGCGCGGCCCATTCGCCTTCGGCGTATTCGTAGACAAAGGACGGGATGGATGTACGGCCCGCGGTCAACACCGTCGTGTTGAGCGGAATCGCGCACCAGAGCGTTCCGCGCGGCAACCATCCCCATTCGGCAGGTTTGCGTGCGGCGGCCACTTCGGCGGAGATTTCTTCGACCACGCCCGGCGGAACGGGCTCGCCGACGGGCGCGTAAACGCCGCGCGCAAGCCGCGCGATCACCGGCGATTTCGACGCATAAATACCGAACGAAGTCGGATTGACGCCGCGCGCCATGCTCGCGTCCTGAAACTTGTCCCAGCCCAACACTGGGCCCTCTTCGCGGAGCGCACGGATCAAAGTCTCCTCGACGCCGCCGGCGCCGATCGCCTCGGAAACGTCCACGCCGAGCTTCAACGTGGCGATGTCACCTTTGACATGGGCTATACCGGTCGCCTCCAAGAAGCGCGCTATCACTGCAATGGGTGGCACCGAAGCGAGCCTCGGCTCCTTCGCAACGGCCTTACGCATTTCCGAGACGCTAACCTCGGGTGCCACCCAAAACACTTTCGACGCCAAGTTCACGAGCCGATTGCGCGCAGTCCCGGTCGCCATGAACCAGCCGCGTTGCCGATCCAGCCAAACGCAATCCAGAGACGCGACGCACGTCTCGATGCGCGTTCGGTCGGGCGCTTCGATGCTCAGATCGTCGCACACAGCTTCGAAATTGGCGCAGCCCTGGCTGGCCGTCAGCTTGCGCGCAGCGCGATAGAATTCGGCGATCTTGTCATCGTCTTTCACGCGCACGACCAGCTCGGTCCTGCCGTACTGGCGCGTGGTGAAGGGGAAGCGGCGCCCGACGAGCTCGCAGGCAAATCCCAAAGCTGCGACGTCGAAATCCGATTGGGCGACGCCGCGCGCACGCAATTGGCGCGCGAGCTCCTGGGGCAGCGCTGGGCTCAGCTCGGCGACGACGTCGACAGCGCGCGCAAGCCAAGGCGTATCCACATTGTAACGGCGGAGCCGACGTTCGACCTTTTGCGCGATTTGACGAACGCGCTCGCGCGTCATCTCGTATTCTTCGCCGAGAGATTCTAGCGTGCGGCGGCCCTGTCCGCCGAAGCCCCAGAGCTTGGTGACGATATCTAGATTGCGCCCTTGCGCGATGAGGCCGGCGAAATCGCGAAGCTCTTGCTCGAGGTTCGCGGCGTTGCGCGAGACAACCACGCGCGGCGGGCGCGGCGGCGGCAGCGAAAGCGTTCCGTCCGGGTTCTTGGGGCGGCGGCGCGAAGGGTCCCAGTCGGCGATGTGCATGCCGAGCGACAAGTCGAATTGCGCGAGCTTCTCTTCGATCTCGGCGATCGTCTTGCGCCCGCAATTGGGCACGCGCTCCATGTCCGAGGCGCGCGCCTGCACCAGCTCGCCGAGCGACCCAATACCCATGAACGCGCATAGCTTCGTCGCGCGGGCGGACAAGTCGAGATCGTCGATGCGAAGGTCGAGATAGCCCCTCGCCTCCTCGCTCATATCCGATGCGCTTAGTGTTCTTCCCATCCGGTCTCGTCACCGCCCGTCTTATGCTTTGTTGTAAAGACTGGCGGCCGCGCGGGAGAGCCGGTTGAGCGTAGCGCGGATATCGACGATCGGGTCCGTCAGATCGTGATACCAATCGCTGCCGGCCAGTTCGGACGCGAGCGCGATCGAGTATTCGGCAAACGCCACCTCATAGGATAGGCGGCGGAACGCCACGTCCTCAATGCCGCCCACGCCCTTGGCCGCTTCGATCTGCGGGTGATCGAGGTTGATGTAGATTGTGCGCTCTTCGCGCTTGTAGCTTGCGCGCGCTTCCTCCGGTCCCATCGCCAAGAAGTCGACGTTAAAGCCTCCGCCCGCGCCGGTCTTGGCCTTCTTGCTCTCGCGCGCCTTCGTCTCTGCGGGTGCCTCGCCGGCGGCTTCGAGCTTGGGTTTCAGCGTCGGCGTTTCATTGTCGTCGGTGAAACCGTCGCCGTCGCCCTCGTAGCCTTCCCCGCCGATCGGCGCGGCGATGATAGCCGGAATCTCACCACCCTCGACGAGCGAAGTCCCTTTTTCGGTCGAGGTCGCGCCTTGCGACAGACGGTCGTTGCCGCCCGGAGCCTTGGCCAAGGTTCTCTGCACGGTGGTGCGCCAATCGTCGAAATCGCGATTGATTATCTTGGCGATCTCGCTGGCCTCCTCGATCAGCCGCTTGGCATCGCGATCCTTCTTGCGCTCCTGCTCTTTAAGTTCGAGTTCGCGACGCACAGTTTCGATGTTGGCGCCGAGAAAGCCCAACAGCTGCTGCACCAAACCGTTCTTGACGTTGAGCTTCATCGAGCGGCTCATGTCGAAGGGCGGTATCGGTGATTTGTCCTCCGCGAGGGCCGGTACGTCGACTTTGCCGAAGATATAGTTGGAGAGCGGCTTGCCTTCCAAGCCCGCCATCGTTGTGGCGTGCCACACACCTCCTGAGACTACGGCGATTCCTTGCTGTTCGGACTCGAGCGGCGCCTTGGCGACCTTCACGGTCAGCTCCGCCTTGCCGAGCGTTGCTTCCCATGGCGTGCCGACCGTCGAGAAGGTACGCGCTTCCGAATAGCCCGGCTCGACGATCTTACACTCCTGGTGATTGACCATGACCGTTGCGTTCGGCCAGTGCGCGATGTGGCGCTCGATCTGCCGGATAACGCCCGGCACATCCATCTTCTTCAAATGGATGCCCTCGACTTCGACGATGGTGCCATTGGCCGCCTTCACCGCCACGTTCTCCTCGATCACGCGCAGCGGAATCCCGTCCTTGTGCTTGTCGACATCGATTTCGGCGCGGCGTAGCTCGACCGTATTGCGCGAGCCATCGCGCACCGTGGTGAGGCGCAGCAAATCGCCGATACCGAACGCGGCGGACTTGCCAGTACCGAACATGCCGCGCCCCGCCTTGCCGCGCTTACGATCAATGTTCTCGCTGTGCATCTGGAAATAGCGTTCGAGATCGGCTTGGCTCATGCCGCGCCCATTGTCTGCAACGACGATGCGCCGCTCCTTGACGTCGATGCTGACGTCCACGAACGGCGTCACGCCCGGATCGATATATTCGAGCCCGTTCGAAACGTATTCCCACACGACCTGGTGCTCGTGCGAGAAGAGCGCCGCGCTCTGCAGCAAGTCGCGTGCGACGTGGCTCGTGACCTTCAACGTCTTGACTTCGGCAATGCTCATAAGGCGCCTTTCAAAATCGAAGCGATCTTTGTCACTGCCGTTCCCAACTCGGGGTCGGCCTGGAATGCGTTTTGCGCCTGTTGGATTTTGCGCTCGCGCGCGGCGCCGATTACATATTCGTCCAGCCGGAAGAACTTTTCGGCCTCAACTTTGCTGACCTCGCCGTCCCGCCCTTCCTGCACCTTGCGGTACGCCGGTTCGGCGAGCATGCGATTGCGTTCGCGGCTGAGCCAAATTTCTTCGTTGCGCGGCCGTTTCACGCGCGCTTCCTGCAAAGTCTGGAGCTTTGATACCTCACGTTCGGCGAACGCAGTCCCCGCGGGCGTCAGCAGCCATCCGCCCTTCTTCGAGCCCGTGACCAGCGCCCCCTTGTCGTCCTGGGTCAAATCCCACAGGTGCTTGTAAATGAGGTCGAGATCGATCTGCTCTTTGTACTTGCGCCACGAGAAGCGGCCGGGTGCAATCTCGTTGGCTTTGACGGCGATGTCTTCGGTATCGACCTTTTCGCGATCAGCGCCGGCGAGATAAGCAGCGAGCGCCACGATCTCGTGCTGAACGAGACCGTCTTGGCGGGCCTGCGAAGTCTTGCGCGGTTGCTTCATTCATTCACCGCCTAGAATTTGAAGCCGCCGCCGCCGCGCCCCTTGGGCGCCTCGAAGCGGTTCTCGACCGACGACACGGCTTCGCGGAGCGCCTTGATGATCTTCTTCACTTCGGCTTCGTCGTATTCGTAGATTTGGCGATTGGAGAGATTTCCGATGCGAGCGATGGCCTCGATGGCCTTGTTCGTCCGGGCCTCCGCGAGTTCGCGAAACTTCGCCCGCTTTTCGCTCTCGGCCGATCTCCCCGGTGTTGCGCCGTCCATAGATTTCCCCGCGATTATAGCAAATCGTCCAGTAAGCAGATAATACGTGCGTATTATTTGTCAATATATTCTGGAATATCCGTCGAATTATCGTCACTTGTGGCCGGTCAGACGAGGATTTCGTCCACAGCGGGTCACACCTTCGTACAATAATTGACGTATAATTGTCAAATACGCGCAGTAGACGCCCTACGTATTTGTTAAGTAATATTTATTGGGTGCTCGCTTCGCCACTAGTGTGCCTCGTCCTTAGGCTAGACGACCGTCGATCCTGGGATTGAGCGCGAGCTTAACGCGAACGGTAGCGAGGGTGGGACGCCCGTCGGGCACCGAGCCGGTCCGGCCTTGTGAGGATGGAAATCTCGCGCGTCAGTGAACGTCGGAGCGATTTTTTGCGATGCGCTACGCCACCCGCCCTGCTGGTAGCAAAGTGGTTGCACGGCTGTGGGGAACGCCCCTTGCGGGGCGCTTGCTACCAACAAAAACTCAATGAAAACTGGAGCGGGCGATGAGATTCGAACTCACGACCCCAACCTTGGCAAGGTTGTGCTCTACCCCTGAGCTACGCCCGCGCTCCGACGCGTCCCGAGCCCTGAGGCCCTGGAAGGGCGCTGATATGACGGAAGACCGCGGCTTTCGCAAGGCGGCGCCCCGCCTGACGCCCCGCCTGGTAAATCCAGCCCCGCCCTATTCCCCCGGCTTGGCCGGGCGCGGAGGTTTGAGCCGCCGCCGGTGGACGTGATCCTCGGCCGCGGCCGTGCCGCCGGCCGGGCTTTGGCCCTTATAGTAGTGGCGCTGCCATTTCTGGCGGATGGTCTCGGCGTCGTTCTCGGCCAGGCCTTTCAAGAAGCCCTCACGGCTGCCGCGCCAAGCTTCATATTCGGCGGCTAGCTCCGGCTCGTCCGCCAGCTTCTTCATCACCGGCTCGAACGCCTCCACCGCCGCGTGCGGCACCGGCATCACGAAACAGAAGGGTTCGCCCTTTGTGAAGGTGACCATCCCGGGACGGGTGAAATGCCAGTTCATCGTGAACGGGAAGGGCAGCCAATCCGTCTCCACGATGCCGGAGAGCGGCTGGATCCCGTCCTTCACCAAATTAGGCGGCCCGCCGACCCAGAGATCCCAGCCCGGCTCGGTGCGGAACAGATAGCCGGTGTGGAAGGTCACCACGCCGCGCGTGAAATGCGATGTCGCGAGCCGCGCCAGCTCCGTGAACCCGTCATCAGCGTCGACGCGGATATCCTCCGCGCGCGGACCGCCGTTCCAGGTCGCGGTGAAATCGCACGGGCTGAGGATTTCCCAGCCCGTCGTGTTCGCGATCACCAAAGGCAGGCAGCGATAGGGATGGCGCTGCTCGAATTCGTCCATCCACGCGCGGTCGGGCCGGCCCGGCGCAAGCTCCCAGCCCGGCGCGCCCAGCGTGTAACAGGTGAGCTTCATGCCGGGTTCGTGTAGAGAGAGGGGCCGCACCCCGCAAGGAGGCTGGAAGCCCATGCGCGCCGCGCCGGAGGATCTGTTCGCCCTGCTGGATCGTCTCGGCGTTTCTCACGCCACGCTGCGCCATGAGCCGGTGTTCACGGTGGAGGAAAGCGGCGACATCAGCGCCGCCCTACCCGGCGGCCACACGAAGAACCTCTTCCTGAAGGACCGCAAGGGCGAGCTTTGGCTCATCTCCGCGCTGCGCGAAACAAGGATCGATTTGAGCGCGCTCGCCAAGAAGCTCGGCGCGCAGCGCTTTTCGTTCGCGGGACCGGATTTGCTGCTGGAGACGCTGGGCGTGTATCCCGGCTCGGTCAGCGTGTTCGCGCTGATGAATGACACACTGAACCGCGTCACCCTGCTGATCGATGCGGCGCTGATGGCGCACGATCCCGTGAACTTCCACCCCCTGAGCAACGACGCCACCACCGCGGTTTCGCCGACGGGCCTGCTGGCCTTCCTGAGGGAGACCGGGCACCCCCCTATCTATGTCGATTTCGCGAACCCGGCGGACCCGCAAATCCTTGCCGGGATTGATGGCGCCACGGCGGGCGACCATGTAGGAAGCCCCGATCCGCGCAGGAGAAATTGATGCCCGACACCGCCGCCCCCGATCCGATCAAAGCCGGAACGGATCAAAGCTTCATGGCGGACGTCATCGAGGCCTCGAAGACGCAGCCGGTGCTGGTGGATTTCTGGGCGCCTTGGTGCGGCCCGTGCAAGCAGCTGACGCCGCTGCTGGAGAAGCAGGTGCGCGCCGCCGGCGGCAAGGTGAAGCTGGTCAAAATCAATATCGATGAGAATCCCGGCGTCGCCGGCCAACTGGGCGTGCGCTCGATCCCGGCGGTGTTCGCGTTCGACCAGCAGCGCCCGGTGGACGGCTTCATGGGCCTGGTGCCGGAAAGCCAGATCAAGCTGCTGATCGACCGGTTGACTGGCGGTGGTGCAGCGGCGGCGGAAGAAGACATCGCGGAGCTGCTGGCGCAATCGGCCGAAAGCTTGAAGCTGGGCGACGCGGCGGGCGCGGCGCAAGGCTATGTCGCGGTGCTGCAGCTCGATCCGGCGAACACCAAGGCGCTAGCCGGCCTGGCACGCGTCTATCTCGCCGCAGGCGACGCCGAGCGCGCGCAAGAGGTCCTCGCCATGACGCCGCCGGAGAAGGCGAACGATCCCGAGATCGCCGGCGTGCGCGCCGCGCTGGAACTCGCTAGCGCCGCCGATGGCGCCGACGCCGAACCCCTGATGCAGCGAGTGAAGGCCAATCCAGCGGATCACGAAGCCCGCCTCGAGCTCGCCCGCGCGCTCGCCGGCCGCGGCGATCTGGAAGGCGCCGCCGATCACCTGCTCGCCAGCATCGCGAAGGATCGCGCCTGGAACGAGGAAGCCGCTCGCAAGCAGCTGCTGCAGATTATCGAGGCCGCCGGCGCCGGCAGCGACCTGGCGAAGAGCGCGCGACGGCGCCTGTCGGCGATTCTTTTTTCTTGAGCGGGAGGGCCCGCGATGGGCGCCTACGGCTACCGCAAGGCCGACGACCTGCCTCGGCTCATCCCGGTGTTTCCGTTGAGCGGCGTGCTGCTGCTGCCGCGCGCGCGCCTGCCGCTCAATATTTTCGAGCCGCGCTATCTCAACCTGGTGGATGACGCGCTTTCAGGCGCGCGTCTCATCGGCATGGTGCAGCCGGTGGCCCCGGCGACCCGCCCCGATCTGCAGGATGTCGGCTGCGTCGGCCGTATCACGTCCTACGGGGAAACCGATGACGGGCGCTACCTCATCACGCTGACCGGCATCTGCCGTTTCCGCATCCGGCGCGAGATCGAGGCGCCCACGCCGTATCGCCAGATTGAAGCCGGCTTCGCCGATTTCGACGAAGACCTCGCCAACCAGCCGCAGGACTTCACCATCGACCGCGATCGCCTGCAGGCATCGCTTGCGCGCTATGTCGAGGCGCGCGGCTTCCGGGCGGATTGGAGCGGCATGGAGGGCGCGCCGACGGAAGCGTTGGTGAACGCGCTTTGCCTTATGTGCCCATTCGAACCGGAGGAGAAGCAGGCGCTTCTCGAAGCCGCGAACCTTTCCGAACGCGCCGACACCTTGCTTGCCCTGCTGGATATTCACGGCCAGGGCGGCGGCGGCCTGCAATGAGACTACTATGAGCGAAACCCCCGATTCCGAAATCGATCCGAAGTTGCTGGAAATCCTGGTCTGCCCGCAATCGCGCGGCCCGCTGCGGTATGATCATGAGCGCCAGGAATTGGTAAGTGATCAGGCCCGCCTCGCCTATCCTGTGCGCGACGGCGTGCCGATCCTGCTCGTTGATGAAGCCCGCGATCTGGACGCGCCGGCATGAGCGGCGAAGCCGGTCGGCCCTGGCCGATGGATCTGGAGTTCAGCGCCGACGACCGCGCGCTCAAGATCGCCTTTGACGATGGCGCGCGCTTCGCCATCCCGTACGAACTGCTGCGCGTCGCCTCGCCTTCGGCGGAGGTGCGCGGCCATCGCGCCCAGGATGCAAAGCTCGTTTCCGGCAAGAAGAATGTCGGCGTCAGCCGCGCCGAGCCGGTGGGCCGATACGCCGTGCGCATCGTGTTCGACGATGGCCACGATAGCGGCCTTTATGCGTGGGATTTGCTGTATGAGCTGGGCCGCGATGGCGACAGGCGCTTGCGCGATTACTTTGATCAATTGGAAAAAGCGGGTCTGCGCCGCGAGGCGTGAGGTGCGCGGAGGGAGGCATTAATGCAGGACATTTTCGATATCCCGGTGAAGACCATCGCGGGCGAACCAGGCACGCTCGCGCCCTTCAAGGGCAAAGTGCTTCTGATCGTGAACGTCGCCTCCAAGTGCGGGCTCACGCCGCAATATGAGGGCATTGAAAAGCTCTACGAAGGCAAGCGCGCGCAGGGGCTCGAGGTGCTGGGCTTTCCCGCAAACAATTTCCGCCAACAGGAGCCGGGCACGGACGCCGAAATCGCCGATTTCTGCAAGGCGACCTATGACGTGCAGTTTCCTCTTTTCTCGAAAATCTCCGTCGCCGGCGCGGACGCACACCCGCTCTATAAGGAATTGACGGCGGCGAAATCCGAAGCCACCGGCGAAGGCCCGATGCGCAAGCGTCTGCAAGGCTATGGCATCGACACTGGCCACAACGGCGAAATTCTCTGGAACTTCGAGAAATTTCTCATAAGCCGCAACGGCGACGTCGTCGGCCGCTTCGCGCCGGATGTCGCCGCCGACGATCCCCGTCTTGTCTCGGCGATCGAGGCGGAGCTTGCGAAACCCGCCTAGCCGCCGGCTTCGTAATTGACGGCGAAATCCTCCGGCGGATCGGGTCCCCAGATATAGAAGGAATCTTCCGCCGGATGGTCCGCCGCGCGCCAATCGGCCGTCACCGGGATGTAGTCGATGTCGGAGGAATATTCCGAGTAACCGCCCCACGGATCGCGCACATAATGGAAAAAGTTGGAGCCGAGCACGTGCCGGCCCAGCCCCCATCCCCGCGCATAGCCGTGCTCGCGCATGTAATTCGCGCCGCGGCCGATCTCGTCGATCGAGGGCACGTCCCAGCTCACATGATGCAAGCCAGGCGCATTCGATTTCACGAAGGCGATCATGTGGTGATCGCTGCCGTGCGCGCCATGCAAGAAAGCGATGCCATCGCCGGAGCGGTCCGATAGGCGCAGGCCCAGCACGCCGCTGTAGAACGCGATCGCCTTATCGACCTCGGTGGTGAAATTCAGCATATGCGCAAAACGCCGCGGATGAACGCGCGCCGCTGCGCTGCGGTTCGGCGCGTTGCGCACGCCGGCGTCGCCGCCATACGGATCGACAGGCGCCTTCGCGTCCGGCGAGGTTTTCTCGCCCGCGCGGACTTCGATCAGCACGCCATCGGGATCGCGAACCCAGATGCCGTTCGATTCAAAACCCTTCGGCGGATCGACGCGCGCCACCCCGATGCGCGCTAGGTGCGCCTCGAAGCGAGGCACATCCTCCGCATAGGCGGCGAAGGAAACCAAATTCAGCTTCTTGCGCGGCCCCTCGCTCACCCTGCCCCACACATGCCCGCTGCCGGCGGTGCGCAGTGCGAGCGCCTCCGCCTCCTCCTGCACGTCGAGCCCGAAGGTGGTGTAGAAGCGCGCGGCCTGCGCCAGATCGGGAACCGCGAACTGGAAGTGGTCGAGTGAATGCACCGCGAGCACGCCTGGCCTGCGCGGCGTATTCCCGGGGCTGGCCTCGGCCATGATGCTTCCCCCTATCGCGGCGCGCGGCGCCGCCGTTTCTCCGCGCGATAAGACGCGAGGATGCGCCCGCGCTCAATAGGCGGCGACCCGTTCTCTGCGCAGCAATTTCGGCAGCGCGCCATTGCCGCCGCCGGCCTCACGCATGAAAAAGCGCCGCACCGCGCCAACGCCGCCGACGGCGGCCATGCCGACGTCGCGGGCCAGCCGCAACGGCGCCGCGTCGTTCGAGAACAATCGGTTGAACCCGTCCGTCGCCAGCCCCAAGGCCGTGTTGTCGAACCGGCGCCAGCGCTGATAGCGCTCCAGGCCGGTGAAATCGCTGGGATCGAGCCCGATGCGCGCGGAATCCGCGATGCATTCCGTCAGCGCCGCCACGTCGCGCAGGCCCATATTGAGCCCCTGCCCGGCGATCGGGTGGATCGCGTGCGCCGCATCGCCGACCAGCACGGCCCTCGCGCCGATATAGCGCTCTGCGATCTGCAGCCCCAAAGGATAGGAAAAACGCGACCCGGTGAGCCGGAAGGCGCCCAGAAAATCGCCGACGCGCCGCGCCAACTCCGCGTGGAAGTCGGCCTCGCTCAGCTTTAGCAGCGCCTCGGCGGCGGCGCGCCGTTCGGTCCACACGATATTCATCCGGTTGTTCGTTAGCGGCAGCAGCGCGAACGGACCGGCTGGCAGAAAGTATTCATGCGCCACGCCGCCGTGATCACGCTCGTGCTGGATGGTGCACACGATCGCCGTCTGCCGGTAGGCCCAGCCGATCGTCGGCGCACCCATCGCCGCGCGAACGGCGGAGCTGCGCCCGTCCGCGCCCACGATCAGCGCGGCCTCGATCGTACGCCCGTCAGCCAAAGCCAGATGCGCGCCGGCGGACTCCAGGCGGATTTCCGCAACTCGCGCCGGCGCAAACAGCGCAATACGCGGCTGTGCGGCCAGCGCCGCCTGCAACGCCACACGGCTTACCCGGTTCTCCACCATGTAGCCCAGCGCTTCGCCGTCCGGCTCGGAATCGAGTTCGCGACGATCGAAATGTAGCCGCAGCGCCGAGGGACCGCCCCGGCGCAGGCCGTCCGGCGCTGCGCCGTCGGTAACGAGAATGTCCTCTATACGTTGAAAATCATCGTCGAGCCGTCGTGCGACGCCGAGCGCGCGCCACATCCGGAAGGCGGCGAAAGCGATGGCGGAGGCGCGCCCGTCATAGGCGGGTCGTGTCTGGCTTTCAGGCGCCGCGGCGTCCACCACGCACACGCCAAGCCCCGCCTGATCCAGCGCCAGCGCCAGCGTGAGACCGACCATACCACCGCCGACAATGGCTATTTCTGTCTCGAAATCAGCGGCCAAGCTCGGTCCTCGTTTTCCGGCGCATCCGATGCTTTTCTAGGCGGCTCGCCCAGCCTCGACGATGCGGCGCCTTGTTCCGCAGCGCCAAAGAGAGGCAGTCGCTCATAAATTGAGCAATCAAGGCGGTGCTGCGAGTGCGAACGTTTGCATGCTTGCGATACCGCCCCTCCGCCGAGTCAATCGCGCCGTGTGTTTTTTGGCCTCGATGGGTCGAACCGCGCGCGCCTGGGAAAGGCGGCCTCAGAGGGGGAGTAGTAATGCTCAAACCATGTAGTTCAACTCGGCGGGCAGGTCTTCTGTCCGCTTGGCGTGGGGCGCTATTCGCGCTCGCCGCGGGCTTTGTCGCACTTGGCGTCAGCGTCGATGTCGCGCATGCGCAATCGGCGGCGCCGGAAGCCGTCTCCGCAGTGCCCGCCTCGGCGGCGCCGGCGGAAGCCACAGCGCCCGCGCCGGAAGCCGCAGCGCCTGCTGCGGCCGAAGAAATCGCCGCGCCGGAAGCCACCGTCGATAAGGGGGACACCGCGTGGATGATGGTCTCCACCGTTCTCGTGCTGCTGATGATCATTCCCGGCCTCGCCCTCTTCTACGGCGGTTTGGTGCGCACCAAGAACATGCTTTCCGTGCTGATGCAGGTGTCGACCGTCACCGTCATCGGCATGATCGTGTGGGCGGTCGTGGGCTATTCGCTGGCCTTCACCAGCGGCGGCTCGCACGATCTGTTCGTCGGGGGTTTCGATCGCCTGTTCCTATTGGACAAGGGCACTGACCTTTCCGACAACAACGCCGCCACCTTCTCCACCGGCGTCTACATTCCGGAAATCGTCTTCGTCTGCTTCCAGATGACCTTCGCCTGCATCACCGCGGCGCTGGTGCTCGGCGGCTTGGCCGAGCGCGTGAAATTCGCCGGCATCGTGGTGTTCTCGGTCGTGTGGCCAATCCTGGTCTACTATCCGATGGCGCACATGGTGTGGTGGTGGCCGGGCCCGGATGCGGTCGCTTCCCATCCGAACGATCCGATCGCCTCGGGCCTCATCTGGAGCTTCGGCGCACTCGATTTCGCGGGCGGCACCGTCGTCCACATCAACTCGGGCATCGCCGCCCTGATGGGCTGCCTCGTGCTTGGGCCGCGCATTGGCTACAAGAAAGAGCCGATGCCGCCGCACTCGCTGACGATGACGCTGATCGGCACCGGCCTGCTGTGGGTTGGCTGGTTCGGTTTCAACGCCGGTTCGAACCTCGAGTCGAACTACTATGCCGGCCTTGCGATGGCGAACACGTTCCTCGCCACCGCCGCTGCGGGCTTCTCCTGGATGCTCACAGAGTGGGTCACGAAGGGCAAACCCAGCCTGCTTGGCCTCTGCTCGGGCATTGTGGCCGGCCTCGTGGCCGTCACGCCGGCCGCCGGCTTCGCCGGCCCGATGGGCGCCATCATCCTCGGCCTCGTGGTTTCGCCGATCTGCTTGCTGATGTGCTCGGCCGTGAAGAGCATGCTGGGCTACGACGACGCGCTCGACGTGTTCGGCATCCACTGCATCGGCGGCATCATTGGCGCGATCGGCACCGGCCTGGTCGTCAACCCGGCCTGGGGCGGCGCCGGCGTGGTCGACTATGTCGGCTGCTCGGAAGCCGGTAAGGTGCTCGCCACCTGCCCGGTCGCCGCGTACGACTTGGTCACCCAAGTCACCGCGCAAGCCAAGGGCGTGCTCGTCACGCTGGCCTGGTCGGGTGTCGGCAGCTTGATCATCTGGATCGTGCTGCGCGTGCTCGGCCTGTTGCGGGTCAACCAAGAAACGGAAGTGGAAGGGCTCGACATCAACGAGCACGGCGAAGCCGCCTACCACCCGTAAGCACTACCATTGCGGGCCGGCGCTACGGCGCCGGTCCGCTCCCGAGCCCCGAACGGGGGTCCTCCTCCACCTTCAACGGGCGCAGTCCAACCAGACTGCGCCCGCCTTGTTTTCCGAAGCGCCCACAGACGCGTGCCGGCGCTACCACCCCGGTAATCCGTGTAAAACCGGCGCAGGGTTCACCAGCGATTAACCCGCTGCAGCGAGGTTTCCCTCCGTGTGCGGAATGCGCACGGGCGAAGGCGAAGATGAGCCACAGCGCGAACGACCCGTACGACCCGGCGGCGCCGAGTCTCGAGGCGCCGTCCACCCGGACGGGCCTGCGCCGCGCCGCAGCTTCGATCGGCGCGATCACGTTCGGCGCCTACGGCCTCGCCGCGACCCTCTCCTATTCCAGCGAAGACCGCAGCTTCGACGTTTCAGGCGACGGCCCGATCCACAATCTCCTCGGCGCGCCCGGAGCCAATTTCGCCAACCTGCTCATGCAGGCGCTCGGCGCCGCGGCGCCCATTGGCATGACGGCGTTGCTCGCCGCCGGCGCGGCGCGCCTATTCCGTCAGCGCATGATCGCGCCGATTTCGCTCGCACGGCTGACCGCCGGGGTCAGCGGCGTTGCGCTGCTGGCCGGCGCCGCCGGCTGCATCGAGACGGCCAATCCCTGGGGCCTGGGCGCCGGCCCAGGCGGCTGGCTTGGCGATGGGATAGCGCATGCGTTCACCGCCCTGGTGCGTCTCACAGGACTGCCCTGGGCCGGCGGTTTCGCCGGGATGACGGCGCTGGCCGGCGGCGTCACGGCGATAGGCTGGGCCTTCCGCGTGACCGGCGGCGATGTGAAGAACGCCGCAGGGTTCGCCGGCAAAGCCGCCGCCCACGCCGGCGGAGCGGCCCAAGCCGCGGTGCGCAAACTCGCCGAGCGCCCGCACGCAGCCGAACCGGAAGAGGAATGGGCTCCGCACTCCGCGCGCGGCGCCGAAGCCGACGACGCTTACGAGGCGGCGGATTATGCCGCTGCGGCCGAACCCTACGCCCCACCGCAGCAATACATGCCGCCACGCGCCGAACCTGCCGGCGTCGCGCGCCCTCCATCCGGCCCGCAGCCCACGCGCGCGCGCCGCAAGGCGGCGCCCGCGCCGCGCCAGGAATCGCACCGCCCCTTCCATCTGCCCGGCGTTGATCTGCTGGCGCCGCCGAAGCAGCGGGCCGCGCATGCCGATGGCGCAGCGCTGCAAGCCGCCTCCAAGCGCCTTTCCGCGGTGCTCACCGATTTCGGCGTGCAGGGCGAAGTCGTCGCCGCGCGGCCGGGCCCGGTCGTCACCCTGTTCGAGTTCGAACCTGCGCCGGGCGTCAAATCCTCGCGCGTGATCGGCCTTGCCGACGACATCGCGCGCTCGATGAGCGCCAACGCCGCACGCGTCGCGGTGATTCCAGGCCGCAACGCCATCGGCATCGAACTGCCGAACGCCAAGCGCGAAACGGTCTACCTGCGGAGCCTGCTCCACTCTTCCGCCTTTATCGGCAATCAGGGCGGCTTGCCGCTGGCGCTGGGCGAAACGATCGAAGGAGAGCCCTTCTCCGCCGATCTCGCGAAGATGCCTCACCTGCTTATCGCGGGCACCACCGGTTCGGGCAAATCCGTCGGCATCAACGCGATGATCCTGTCGCTGCTCTACCGGCATCCGCCGGAAGAGTGCAAATTCATCATGATCGATCCGAAGATGCTGGAATTGTCCGTGTACGAGGGCATTCCCCACCTCCTCTCCCCGGTCGTCACCGATCCGAAGAAGGCCGTCGTCGCGCTGAAATGGACCGTGCGCGAGATGGAGGACCGCTACCGCAGCATGTCGAAGTTCGGCGTGCGCAACATCCAGGGCTACAACGACCGTATCGCCCAGGCGCTGCAGCGCGGCGAACCGATCGAGCGCACGACGCACGCTGGTTTCGATCCCGACAGCGGCGAGCCGATCTACGAAACTGAAACGCTCCCACTCGAGCCAATGCCCTACATCGTCGTCGTCATCGACGAGATGGCCGATCTGATGCTCACGGCGGGCAAGGAAATCGAAGCCGCCGTGCAGCGCTTGGCGCAAATGGCGCGCGCCGCCGGCATCCATGTGATCATGGCGACGCAGCGTCCCTCCGTCGATGTCATCACAGGCACGATCAAGGCGAACTTCCCGACGCGCATCTCTTATTCGGTGACGTCGAAGATCGACAGCCGCACCATCCTGGGCGAGCAGGGCGCCGAGCAGCTGCTCGGCATGGGCGATTTGCTGTTCATGGCCGGCGGCGGGCGGATCCGCCGTCTCCATGGCCCGTTCGTGTCGGACTCGGAAGTCGAGCGCGTGGTGGCGATGCTGAAGGCGCAGGGCGTCCCGGCCTACCGCAGCGACATCACCGAAGACCCCGACGCCATCAGCGAGGACGGCGCGCCGGATTTTCTTGAAGGCATGGGCGTCAATTCCGGCGACGACCTGTTCGACCGCGCCGTGGAGATCGTGCGGCGCGACAAGAAGGTCTCTACCTCGTATCTGCAGCGCCGCCTGCAGATCGGATACAACCGCGCCGCCAGCCTGGTCGAACGGCTGGAGAAGGAAGGGCTCATCTCGCCCGCCAATCACGCCGGCAAGCGCGAAATCCTGATGGGCGGCTTGAGCGACTGATGCGGCGCGCGCACGCCGATGCCTGAGTGGGCGCCTTACGCGGCGCTCGATTATCTCGGCGTCTTCTTCTTCGGCGCGACTGGTGCGCTCGCCGCCGCGCAGAAAAAGCACGACATCGTCACCTTCGTATTCTTCGCCGCCATGACTGGCGTGGGCGGCGGCGCCCTGCGCGATCTACTGATCGGCGCGCCGGTGTTCTGGGTGGCCGATCAAACCTATCTCGGCGTCTGCGTTGCGGCGGCCGTCGCGGTTTGGGTATTGGCCGGGCGCGTGGCGCATCTGCGCGTTCTGCTCTGGATGGACGCCGTGGGCCTCGCGGCATATGCGGTCGTCGGCGCGAACAAGGCCGCAGCGTTCGGCGCGCCGCCAATCGTCGCGATCGCGATGGGCGCGCTGACGGCGACATTCGGCGGCGTCCTGCGCGACATCGTGGCGGGGGAAGCATCCATTCTTTTGCGGCGCGAGATCTATGTAACCGCGGCGCTGGCGGGCGCCGCCGCCTTCGTGCTCGGCGCGGCGGCCGGCTTGGCGAACGTGCCCGCGCAGCTTCTCGGATTCACTTTGGGCCTGGCTGTGCGCGCCGGGGCGCTGACATTCGGCTGGGCGCTGCCGGGGTATAGCAGGAATGCGACACCCAACCGGGAATGAACGCACCCGCCGCGGAAATGCGCCAGCGGCTCCTTCCTTTCGCCTAGGGCGGACGCCACATGGGGGCCCATGCGCTGGATGCTCCCCTTTCTCGCGCGCTTAGCCGCGCTCGCTTTCTTGCTCGCCGCCGGCGCCGCTCACGCCGCCCCGCTGGCGGGCGCGGAGCGCACGGCCGCGCTGGCCGTCGCAAACAAGGCGCTGAACGCGCCCGGTCCGCTGCGCGGCCGTTTCGTGCAGATCGGGCCCGATGGCAAGGCCGCGGATGGCAGCTTCTATCTGCAGCGTCCCGGCAAGGTGCGGTTCGAATACGACGATCCCTATCCTCTGCGCATCGTGGCGGACGGTTCGATCGTGTCCATCGAGGATCGCGCGCTTAAAACGGTGAACCGCGCGCCGCTAAAGACGACGCCGCTCTTTCTCGTGCTGAAGCGCGACGTAAACCTTGAGCGCGACGCCAAAATCAAAAGCGTCTCCAGCGAAGGCGGCGCCATCGCCGTGACCCTGCGCGACAAGGCGAACGAGTCCGATGGCGAGCTTTCGCTCATCTTCGACAAGGCCTCCGGGCAGCTGCGCCAATGGCGCGTGACGGACGCCGCCGGCAACGTCACGCTCACAGCTCTCCAGACAATCGAGCACGTCGCGTTTCTCGATCCTAAATTGTTCGCCACAATGGCGCCGAAGGCCGGGCCACGCAGCCAACCGTAGCTGCAATAGGTTGAAAAGGCCTGTGATTTGCAAACTCACCCCAACCGCGATCACTCACAAACATGCAAGGTGAAACGGCCTTTGACGGTTGTTTTTTCAGGCTTTGTGGCCTATATGCAACAAGCAGGTCGTTGCGCATCCCCCTGGATCAGCGTCGTCCCCCCCGCTGACCGATCCAGAGTAACGGCCTCCGCCGGATCAATCCCCTCCCGGCGAAGCGCTTACCGCGCGAGGGCGCCCGGCTTCAGAAGTCGGGCGCCCTTTCTCTTTCCGGCCATCGCTGTTGCGTACTTCTCATCCGCGGCGAGCGCCGATAAGCGGCTTTCGTGAAACCATTCCGCATCGCCACTTGGAACATCAACTCGGTGCGCCGCCGTGCCGATCTCGTCGCCCGCTTCGCCGCCGAAGCGCGGCCGGACGTTCTGTGCCTGCAAGAGATTAAATGCCGCGACGGCGAGTTTCCGGCCAAGGCCTTCCGCGAAATGGGCTTCAAGCATTTGCACATCGTCGGCCAGAAGGGCTGGCACGGCGTCGCGATCGCCTCGCGCCACAAGCTCGAACCTGCCCCGGCGCCCGATCTCTGCCACAAGAAGGAAGCGCGCGCCGCGGTCGCGTGCATCGAGGGCGTGGAGATCCATAATCTCTATGTGCCCGCCGGCGCCGACATTCCTGATCCTGCCGTGAACGAGAAATTCGCGCACAAGCTCGACGTTCTCAGCCGCATGCGCGGCGCCTATGCCGCGCGGCGCGAGGCGCCCATCGTGCTCGTGGGCGATCTCAATGTCGCGCCCGGTGAGTTCGACGTATGGAGCCACAAGCAATTGCTCGACGTCGTCAGCCACACGCCGGTGGAGACCGAAGGGCTGGAAGCGGCGCGCGAAGCCGGCGGCCTCATCGATCTCGCGCGCCAACATCGCCCCGCACCGGAAAAACTCTTCACTTGGTGGAGCTATCGTTCGCCGGATTGGACGCGGAACAATCGCGGCCGCCGCCTCGACCACATCTGGGCCGCACCCGCCGTCGCCGCGGTCTCAAGCAAGTATGCGATCCACACGGCGTGCCGCTCCTGGGAAAGCCCCAGCGATCACGTGCCCGTGACAATTGATCTGGCGCTTTAAAGCTGCAGGCGATAGCCGCCCGCTTCCGTCAGCAGCAGCCGCGGCGATTGCGCATCCGGCTCGATCTTCTGGCGTAAGCGGTACACATGCGTCTCCAGCGTGTGCGTGGTGACGTTCGCGTTGTAGCCCCACACCTCGCGCAGCAATTCCTCGCGCCCCACCGGCTGCGTGCCGGAGCGGTAGAGATAGCGCAGAATGCTGGTTTCCTTTTCGGTGAGCCGGATTCGCTTGTTCTTCGCGTCCACCAGCAGCTTCTGTGCTGGGCGGAACTCATAAGGCCCGATCTGGAAGGCGGCGTCCTCGCTCTGCTCGAAAGTTCGCAGATGCGCGCGGATGCGCGCCAGGAGCAGCGAAAACTTGAACGGCTTGGTGACGTAGTCGTTCGCGCCGGAATCGAAGCCGTGCATCGCATCGCGTTCGGTGTCGGCCGCGGTCAGCAGCACAATCGGCGCGCGCACGCCGCCGGCGCGCATGAGCTTCAGCGCGTCCCGCCCGTCCATGTCAGGCAGGTTCACGTCCAATAGGATCAGCGAAGCCCTGCCCTCGCTGGCGGCGGATACGCCCTCCGCGGCGTTCGCCGCCTGCGCGACGCGGAATTCATCTTGTTGGCCGAGCTGTTCGGCCAGCTCGTCGCGCAGCGCCGGATCGTCGTCGACGATGAGGATCGTGGCCTTCCGTCCGGTCATGCGTCCTTCCTGTCAGCCGGCGCCGGTTGCGCCGCCCGCCCATCTGGCGTCGGCCCGGCGCTGAACGCAAGGGGCTGCGTGCGTTCGGCGCCGGGCCAAATCGTTAATACGCCACGGCGAGCTGACTGCGGACGTAGTGCGGATCTTGAAGCTCATCGAGGATCGCGACGGCGAAATCCAGCTCCGAAATGCGGCTTGTTCCCAGCGCGTCGAAAATCAACAGCTCGCCGCCGACGCGAAATTGCGCCGTGCGGTCACCGCTGCGGATATC
>JBFWWB010000003.1:5047-53345 GCA_050246435.1 Hyphomonadaceae bacterium | reverse complement strand
ACGACCTCGCCCGGCCCCGGCGTCAGCGCGGGAGCATCCTGCAGAACTAGGGTCTCCGGCCCGCCAGGGGCGATGCTGAGCAATGCCTTCACGAAAAACGCCTCGAAAATCGAAACCGTAAAGAGCGGCGCTGACCCTGCCAAGCGCCCAGAGCCTGCGCGAACACCCTTTGCAAGCCTGCCGCAAAATCCCGCATAGAGGCGACGAAGCCCCGCGAGATCGCATGGGCAAGGCGTAGACCCATGGCGCGCGGTTATTTCGGCATCGGTGTGGAGGAAATCTCCAAGCCGATGAATCTCGGGGCGCTGCTGCGCACCGCGCACGCCTTCGGCGCGAGCTTCTGCTTCACGATCAACTCCGATGTCTCGCCTAAATCGCTGAAGACCGCGCGCAACGCCGACACCTCGAGCGCCGACATCAATCTTCCCTTCTACGCTTTCCCCAGCGTCGATGCGGTATTGCTGCCGCGCCGCTGCGCGCTCGTCGGCGTCGAGTTGCTGGACGACGCGGTGGACCTGCCGGTGTTCCGCCATCCCCACGCTGCCGCCTATGTGCTGGGACGGGAGCGCGGCTCCCTCTCGCCGGAGCTCTTGGCGCGCTGCGCGCACGTGGTGAAAATCCCGACCCGCTTCTGCATCAACGTGGCGCTCGCCGGGGCGCTGGTCATGTACGATCGCACGCTGTCGCTCGGCGGCTATCCCGCGCGCCCGATCATGCCGGGCGGCCCGGTGGACATGAGCGACGCGCCCCGGCTGCGCCGCTGAACCCGTCCTAGATACGGACTCTGGCGCCATGCGCCCATCTCGCTTAGATGTGCGCCCATGCCCACGCTTCTGGATACGCGCTCTGCGCCCACGGCGTCCGCGCCGTTTTCGCTTGCCGGGCTCGACCGCGCGCAGCTTGCCGCGCGCCTTGTCGAAGCGGGCGCGCCAAGCGAGAAGGCCAAGATGCGCGCCGAACAGCTCTGGCGCTGGATTTACCATTATGGCGTGACCGATTTCGCGGCGATGACGAATGTCGCCAAGGAGTTGCGCGCCACGCTCGCGCGACATTTCACGTTGGCGCGGCCGGAAGTGATCGACCGGCAGATTTCGAAGGACGGCACGCGCAAATGGCTAATCCGTCTCGAGACGGGCGCCGAGGTCGAGTGTGTGTTCATTCCCGATGTCGCCCGCTCGGGCGCGCTGTGCGTGTCTTCGCAAGTCGGCTGCACGCTCACCTGCACCTTCTGCCACACCGGCACGCAAACCCTCGTGCGCAATCTCACCGCCGCCGAGATCGTCACGCAGGTCATGATCGCGCGCGATGAACTGGGCGAGTGGCCCAGCTCGAATGAAGACCGCGCGATAACCAACATCGTCTTCATGGGCATGGGCGAGCCGCTCTACAATCTGGAGAATGTCGCCGCCGCCATCGCGATAATTTCCGATGGGGATGGCATCGCCATCTCCCGCCGCCGCATCACCGTGAGCACCGCGGGTGTGGCCCCGCTAATCCCAGAACTCGGCGCTAGCACTGGCGCGATGCTGGCCATTTCGCTGCACGCCACGAACGACGACTTGCGCAACAAGCTTGTTCCGCTCAACAAGAAGTACAAGCTGGAGGACTTGTTCGCGGCGATCCGCGCCTATCCACAGCTTTCCAACTCCAAGCGCGTTACATTCGAATATGTGATGCTGAAGGGCGTGAACGATAGCCTGGCCGAAGCGCGCGCACTGGTAAAACTGCTCGCGGGCATACCCGCGAAGATCAATCTCATCCCGTTCAATCCCTGGCCCGGCGCGCCATATGAATGCTCCGACTGGGAGACGATCGAGCGCTTTGCGGCGGTGCTCAACAAGGCCGGTTACGCCTCGCCCATCCGCACGCCGCGTGGGCGCGATATTCTCGCGGCCTGCGGCCAGTTGCGCAGCGAGAGCAAGCGCCGGCGCGCCAGCGAGCGCGCACGCGAACCGCAAGAGACAAGCTAGGAGAGAAATCATGGCGAAGGCGTTCGGATTTGAATCGACCACGGAAGATGTGCTCGATGGCGTCAACCTCGCCGGCAAGCGCGCATTCGTGACGGGTGTTTCCGCCGGCCTCGGCGTAGAGACAACCCGCGCGCTCACGTCGCACGGCGCTGAGGTCACCGGCGCGGCGCGCGATCTCGTTAAGGCGCGCAAAGCACTGGAAGCCGCCGGCGTCGATCTGAAGCGCGTTGATCTCGTCGAACTCGACCTCGCCTCGCTCGCGAGTGTTCGCGCCTGCGCCGACGCGCTGCACGCGGCGCCGGCAAGAAGTTCGACTTTGTCATCAACAATGCTGGCGTCATGGCGTGCCCCTTCGGCAAAACCGTGGACGGCTTCGAGATGCAATTCGGCACCAACCATCTCGGCCATTTCGTGCTGACGAATCGCATTGCGCCGTTGGTGAAGGATGGCGAGCGCATCGTTGCGCTTTCTTCCGGCGCGCACCGCTATGCTGGCATCGACCTCGACGACCCGAACTTCGATCGTACGCCCTATAAGGAATTCGTCGCCTATGGCCGTTCGAAGTCGGCTAACGCGCTGTTCGCCGTCGCGCTCGACAAGCGTTTGGGGCAGCGAGGCGTTCGTGTCGCCTCGGTGCATCCTGGCGTAATTCCTACCGAGCTCGGCCGTTTCATGACCCCTGAAGTCCGCGAGCAACTGCGTGTCGGCGGCGCACCGGTGCGGCTTCAGCCGAAGACGCTGCAACAGGGCGCCGCCACCTCCGTCTGGGCGGCGGTTGTCGCGGCGGGCGATGAAGTCGGTGGGCGCTATTGCGAGAATTGCGGCGTCGCCCCTGTCACGACGGATGCCGCCTCCGGCACTGGCGTGCGGCCCTACGCGCAAGATCCCGCCATTGCCGAAGCCCTGTGGACAAAAAGCGAGGACATGGTCGGCGAACGATTCCGCTACGCCTGAGCCGCTCGGCGCCTCAGGCATTGCCTATTGGTTAACCAGAATCGGACGAGCCCGGCGTTTTGTTCCGGCGCGGGGCGGATGAGCCTATGCGCCGCTCAGGGACGAAACATGGCGATCAGTCTAAGCGTTACCGATTTCATCCGCGGCTGGAGCGCGCCCAAGACGCCCACCGCCATGAGCCTCGGCGTTATCGGCGCGACGGCCGTGCTGGCCGTCGGGCTGATCCAAGTGCTGGGCGATCCCCGGGCCGCGGGGCCCAGCCGCATCATCCCGCTGGACGGCTCTGGCGGCGGCGCGTTCCGCACGCCGCTGAGCAAGGTGGTGCTCGACTCCGCCGAGGCCTCCGCCGCGACCGAAGCCGAGTCCGGCGCGTTGGACGGCTATGACGAAGCGCACGCCGACGCCGGAGCCGCCAATGAAGACCCCGCCAGCACTGGGCCGGCGGCGCTGACACAAGCGCCGATCGCGAAAATCTCCGCACCCGGCCCGCTCGGTCCCCTGCCGGCGATCGCGGCGGACGGATCCACCGCGCTCAAGGTCTACCGTCGCCCTTACGCCGGCGATCCCCAGAAACCGCGCGTGGCGGTGATCATCGGTGGGCTAGGATTCAACGCGGCAGTGACGCAGGCGGCGATCGACGAATTGCCGCCCGAAGTCACGCTCTCCTTCATTCCCTACGCGGACAATCTGCAGGGATGGATTAATCAGGCGCGCGCGCGCGGCCATGAGGTGATGATCGATCTTCCCATGGAATCTTTCGATTCGGCAGAATCCGACACCGGCCCGCAGACGCTTCTTGCGGGCGCGCCGCCGAAAGACAATGTTGGCCACTTGGAGAATCTTCTGTCGCGGGGCGCGGGCTATTTCGCGGTCTCGAACTATCAGGGCGCAAAATTCGCCCAATCCTCCCAGGCCTCGGCAACGCTGGCGCGGGCGCTCAAGCAACGCGGCCTCGGCATGATTGCCAACGGCATCGGTCCGCGCGCGGCGCTGGGCGCCGAAGCGGACCGCGCCAAGCTGCCCTACGCCACCGCGGATCGCCTGTTGGACGCACAACGCGATTCCGACGCCATCGCCAACCGGCTGGACGACCTCGAGACGATCGCCAAACAGACGGGCGATGCGCTTGGCGCGGGCTTCGCGTTCCCGGTGACGGTGGGCGAGATCAAGACGTGGGCGGCGCAGCTGCCCAGCCGCGGCCTTTCCCTGGCGCCAGCCTCCGCCGTGCTGGAAAGCCGCTCGCCGCGCCCGTGAGCCTGCGCCGGTGAGCCCGCCTTTCGGCTTGAGGCCTGCGCAGGGACGCAGCTACCGGCCCAATGTCGGCCTCGCCCTCTTCAACGACGCCGGGCGGGTCTTCCTGGGCCGCCGCGTAGGCGGCGCGAAGCTCGACTACGCCTGGCAGATGCCCCAGGGCGGGATCGATTCCGGCGAAAGCCCGCGCATCGCGGCGTTGCGCGAGCTGGAGGAGGAAATCGGCGTGCCCCCTGCGCTGGTCGAGCTCATGGAAGAAACGTCAGATTGGCTGACCTATGACTTCCCTGCTGAGGTGCTGGCCAAACAATCAAAGAAAAACAAGTTCATAGGTCAGAGACAAAAATGGTTCGCCTTGCGCTTCCGCGGGCGGGATGGCGACATTCGGCTCGATTTGCGGACACCCGAATTTGACGATTGGCGCTGGGCCAGGCTGGAAGAAGCCCCCGCCCTGGTCGTGCCGTTCAAACGCGCAGCGTATGAAGAGGTGGCTCGCCGCTTCGCCCGTTATGCGCGCCGCGCCGATCGGGAATGAAAATTGCTGCGCCATCCGTCACCTTTGGGACCGTTGATGCGCAGCCCTTCCCCTACGTCGCCGGAACTTGAGGCTATTCAAAGCTTTCTCCGACCGGGGTCTGCGAATTCGAGTCGCTTTGCGCACCCGGCTAGGGTTAATCGTGACGCCGTGCATAGGTTTGACGACTGCCCCGGCGCGCATCGGGGCGGCGCAGGCCATCCGCCCGCCGCACCGCGGCGAGCCGGAACATGCGCGCCTAGAGGGGACATTTCCGCATGACGACACCCGTGGTGTTCGTGCACGGCGCCTTTTGCGGCGGTTGGGCGTTCGATTCTTTTCGCCAGCCATTTGAAAGTCTTGGCCTTGCGACCCATGCGCCAGATCTGCCGGGCCATGCCCGCGGCGCGGACATGGAGCGCCTAGCGGCGTTCGGCGTACAGGATTACGCCGACGCGGTCGTTCGCGTCGCACAGGGTCTACCGCGCCCGCCCGTGCTGATCGGGCATTCGCTGGGCGGCCTCATCGCGCAGATGGCGGCGATGCAGGTGGAATGCGCTGGGCTCATCCTGCTCGCCCCGTCCGCGCCGTGGGGCGTGATGCCGACCACCTTGGACGAGCACGCCAACTGGCTCGGCGTTTCTCTGCTCGGCGATTATTGGCGCCGACCCATCCCGCCCGACTATCAAACCGCGCGGCGCACCACGCTGGACCGCCTGAGCCGCGAGGAAGCACGCCGCGCCTTTGCGAATTTCGTGCCCGAATCCGGCCGCGTCGTGTTCGAGACGGTGCAATGGTGGCTCGATCACGCGATGCATTCGGCGGCGCCAGCGAATAAGATCGCCTGCCCGATGCTCGCGATCGCGGGCGGCAAGGATTACGTCAATCCGGCCACCACGGTGCGCCGCATCATCAATCGTTTTCCGGGCGCGCAAGCGGATTTCTACGAATTCCGCGAAATGAGCCATTGGCTCGTCGGTGAGCCGGAATGGCCCGAAGTGGCGCGGCTTTGCATCGAATGGATGGCGCGCCGCGACTTGCTGCCCGCGCCAGGCGCCGCAGCCCCGCGCCGCAAAAGCGCCGCTTCCGCGCCGAGCGCCTGAAGTTTGCGCTAAGGCGCCTTCGCCAGAAAATCGATCATCGCCAGCCACGCGGGCTCCTCCTCCAGCGTCGGCGCATGGCCGACGCCGGGAACCTCTACGCTTTCGAGATCGGGTCGCACGATGCGCATGAGCTCTACTCCTTCACCGGAAAGCAGATCGCTCAGCGCGCCGCGCACAACGAGCACCGGCGCATCGCCCAGCGCCTCGAACAAAGGCGTCATATCCACCGGTTTCGTCGTCGCCAGCGGGCGCGCGATTGCGGGATCGTAGTCGAACGAAACGCCGCCGTCCGCATCTTGGCGGCAAACGCGCCGCGCGAACTCCGCCCAGAACATATCGTCCGCATGCGGAAAGACCGCGCCTTGTGCCTCCTTCACCGCCGCCTGCGCCTCGTCCCACGAGGCGAACCGCATCGTCTTACCGACATAGGTGGCGATGCGCGCCAGTCCCTTCTCTTCCAGAACGGGGCCGACATCGTTCAGCACCGCCGCGGCCACCCGGCCTTTGACGCCGTACGCCAGCATCATCGTGATGATGCCGCCCATCGAGGTTCCGACGAATACGGCGCACGGGACATCGAACGCGTCCATCACCTCCAGCACGTCCGCCGCATAGACGTTAGGCGCGTAATTCTCTGGCTTCGGATCGCGATCTGAGTGGCCGCGGCCCCGCACGTCGAGCGCCAGCGTGCGCCGCCCCAGGGCCGCGATGCGCGGCGCCACGCGCTCAAAATCACGGCCGTTGCGCGTCAGCCCGTGAAGGCAGATGACCGGCAACCCGCTCTCGGCGCCGGCCGGCGCGTAGTCGCGAACATGCAGCTTCAGGCCGTCGCGCGCGGTCACGAACCGGTCCGCCGCCGCCGGCTCCAGCAGATCGAACGCCATCACGCCTCCATCGCCCCATTGCGCGTGCGAGCTTGTCCTTCGTCGCCCCTTGTGACAAGGCGCGGGGCGAAAAGCCGATGAGTGTCTATCCGATAGCGGAGAATGCGGCCGAAGCCCTCTCGCCCGATGCGCCCGCCGCGCGCACCGAGCACGAAGCCGCTGTGCGCGCACGCAGCCCCGTCTATCTGGCGATCCAGGACTTGCCCGGCGTATTCGCCACGATCGCAGAGGCCGAGCGCGCGGCGCCCGGTCTCTATGGCGCGCCGCACCTCGAGTTGATCGCCCGCGAGGACGGCTATCGCGTGATCGTGCGGTTCTGGCGACCAGCGCCGGCGGCGCCAGTAGCGCGCACCGCACAGGCCGCCGCCCGCCGTCCGCTGGGTTATGCGCGCACGCCGGAGGAAGCCCGCGTCATCCTCGGCGCGCCGGCCGAGCGTGTGGCCGAGCCGTTGCGCCGCCCGTACGCGACGCGCTCGCGCGCCATGGCGCAGATCGCCAAGATGCAAACGCCGGAGGGCCTGGCCCAAATCGTCGAGCGCGAAGGCGCCTTCATCGTGCAATTGTCCTACTGGCGTCCCGTGATCGGCAGCCTCTCGCCGGCGGAGCGCGCCGAGATCAAGGAACGCTCCGCGGCGCCTCTGCGCGCGCACACGCCGCAATTGCCGCTGGACGTAGGCTTGTTCGAGCGCCTGGCGCCGGAGAATCCCGCAATCGTTCTCGCAGAAGAGGGCGACGGGCGCGGCGAAAGCTAACCCTGCTCCATCCGCACGCGCACGCGCGCGCTAGCGCGGCGACCGTCGGCATCGATCACCGTCACGTCGAAGAAGCCTTCGCCCGGCGGCGTCCAGATCGCGCGGCCGCTAGTGGCTTCGCGCGGCACGCGCGCGCCCGCGGCGTACCATTCGAGCGGCCCACGTCCGCCACGCGCCGCCAACGAAACCCCCCGCGCGCCGACGACGATCTCTGCGCGGTTCGGCGGGAACAAAATAGACGGCCCCGCGCCGTCCGGCTGATCCAGGCGTGCGATGCCGGGCGCGGCGCGATCGCGCGGGCCATCGCGCAGCCGTTCCGCGCCGGGCGCGCGCTCCAGCCGGTCGAAGACATCGAACAGCAGCGGCAACGCGTCGGCGCGGCCGGTGGCGCCCGGGCGCGGTGCGCCATCTGGCCGGCCCACCCACACCGCGACGACATAGCCTTCCCCGACGCCGATCGACCATGCATCGCGGAACCCATAGGAGGTGCCTGTCTTGAACGCGATCTGCGGCGCATCCTGCGCAAGCCGCCACGGCGCGCGGCCTTCCGGCGTCGGCGTGCCGGAAAGGATCGTGAGAATCTTCTCCGCGGTTTGCGGCCGCATCAGGCGCGATGCGCGAAAGCCCGCGGGCGGCGCATAAACCAGCGGCCGCGCGACGCCTTCGTCGCCGAGCGCGGCATAGAGCACGGTCAGTTCCTCCAAGGTGAGGCCGACGCCGCCCAAGGCCAGCGCCAGGCCCGGCTCCACCGCGCCCCGGCGTGGAAAGCGCGGCCGCGCGCCCGCCGCCGTCAACGCCGCTTCGAGGCGCTCGGCGCCGACATGTTGCAGGGTCGCCACGGCCGGCATGTTGAGCGATTGCTGCAGCGCCTCGCGCAGCCGCACCTGGCCATGAAACACGCGGTCGAAATTCTCCGGCAAATATGTGCCGAAGCGCCGGGGTAAATCGTCCACCAAGGTTTCCGGCGCGGCGACGCCATCATCGAACGCTAGCGCGTAGATGAAAGGCTTCAGCGTCGAGCCTGGCGAGCGCACGGCGCGCGTCATATCTATATAGCCGCCCGGCCGGTCCTTGCCCGATCCGCCGACGGCGGCGCGCACGGCGCGCCCCTTTATCTCCACTACCAGCACCGCCGCCGAGGTTTGATCATCTAGCGCCAGCGCATGCGCGCGCACCAAGGGTTCGAGGGCGCCTTGCAGGCGCCCGTCAATGGTTGAGCGGATGACGGCGGCGCCGGGATGCGCGCGTACGATGCCTTGCGCCGCGAGATCGGCCCGCACGGGGAACGGCGTGCGCTTCGGCATCGGCTCAGTGCGCGCCTCCGCCGCCAAGCGTGCATCAATCATGCCCAATGCACGGAACTTACCGATCACCTTGTCGCGCGCGACTTTCGCGATCGCAGCGCGGCGATCTGGCCGGCGTGCTTCCGGCGCCTGCGGCAGCGCGATCAGCAATGCCATCTCCGTATCGGTCAACCACACGGGATCGCGCGCGAAATAGGCGCGCGAAGCGGCGCGCACGCCTTCTAGGTTGCCGCCATAGGGCGTCATCGTGAGATAGGCGGCGAGGATTTCCTGCTTCGTAAGCCGCCGTTCGATCTGCAGCGCGCGCACAATTTCGATCAGCTTCGAGGAGATCGTGCGTGGCCTGGGCTCCATGAGACGCGCCAGCTGCATCGTGATGGTGGAGCCGCCGGAAACGACACGCCCGCTGCGCACGTATGAGGCGCTGGCCCGCGCGAGCGCAATGGGATCGACGCCCGGATGTACCCAGAAATTACGATCCTCGACCTTCACCAGGCGGCGCAGGAATTCCGGATCGATCTCCTTCAGCCGCGCAGCCAACCGCCAGCGCCCCGCTTTCGTCGTGAAAGCGCGCAGCCACTGGCCATCCTTGTCGAGCACGACGGGGGACACTTGCGCGGCGCGTTCCAGCGGCGGGGGAAACGCCACATCCAGCGCGAACAGCGAAAGCGCTGCGACGGCGAACGCGGCGCAACATTTCTGCACCGCGGCGTTCGGCGTCCAATCCAGGCTGCGGCCGCGCTTCATAGCGGCGCTTTCATCCTATTGCCCGCTGGCGATGGTCACGCGCCCCGCACCCGTGCGGCCGTACACCCCAGGGCGGTACATATCCTCTACCTGCGCGCCCGGCACCGCATAGCTGCCCGGCGTCACCGCGCGTGCGATGTAACCGAAGCGAAAGCTTTGCCCACGCACATCGGCGGCGGTGACGAAACGATCGTCGCGCGCCTCAGCCACGCGTGGCGGCGTCAGCTTGCCGACCCAGCCGAACGCGCCATCGCGGCGTTCGCCGCGGTAATCGGGTTCGCCCTCGCCATCCTCCGGGCGCAGTACGGATTCAATCTCCAGGCCTGCAGGCAGCAGATCCACCAGCACGGTGGGATGCAGGCGTTGGCCCTCCGGCGCGCCCGAGATCACCACCACGACGCGCTGACCCTGGCGTAACGCGCCAAGATCCACGGAAGCGCCGCCCAGCGTGTAATATCGCTTGTCGAGGGAGAAACCGCTGGAGCTCGCCGGCGGAGCCGTTTTCGGCGCGCCGGAGAGGGTCACCGACCGCCACACCGGACCTGCCGCCGCATTGCGGAACGCGAGCCCCTGCGCGATGCGCGCCGCATCCGCGATCACCGGCGCGATGGCCGCGGGCGGCGCGCCGTTCATCGAAATGGAAACTGGCCCGGCGCGCCTCAGCAGCGCATCGGCCGCGATCAGCAGTTGCGCCTGCTCCTGCGTCATCAGGCGGTCCGCGTCCGGCTGCTCACGCTCCAGTCGCGCGGCGAGGCGTTCAACAAGCTGCGTCTGCCCGGCTTCCGCCGCCAGCGCCAGCACGCCTGCCAGATCGCGCAGCGGTGTTTGGTAATAATCGCCGGTGTTGCGATAGCCCAATGCCTGCTCGGCCATGCGGAACGCGTTGGCGGCGCGCGCGCGATCGCCCAGATGCGCCAGCGCCGCGCCGATTTGCGCACGCGCCAGCGGGCTCGGCTCGCTCTTCAGCTTCGCATCGTGGAAGTAGCGTACTTGCCCAACGTCTACTTTGCCGCCCTTCGCGAGCACATAGAGCGCGTAGGCAGCCGCGCGGCTGCGCAGCAATTCCTTCGAATCGTTGCTACCGGGCCATTGATAGACGTCGAAATCGTACGAGACGTTGGCGAAATCATCGAGCCGCGCTACCGCACGCAGGCCCTGATACGCCATATCCATCGTCGCATTCGGCACCACTGCGCCGCTCGCCTTCGCGCGGCGCAGGAAATCGACGACATAAGCGCCAAGCCAGGGCGACGCCGCGCGGTCGCCCTCGCGCCACAGCCCGAACGAACCGTCCGACCCTTGGCGGTCCAACAATTTGTTGACCGCATCCTGCACGCGTGCGCGCAACCGCGGGTCTCCGCGCTGCTTCGCCGCTGCGGCGAGCGCGTTCGCATACAGCAGCGGCATCGCCGTAGATGTCAGCTGCTCGGAACAGCCGTACGGATAGCGCTCCAGCACGTCCAGCAGCGGGGCGGGATCGAGGCCGCGAAGGTTGGAATAGGAAACCGTCGCCCGCGCCTCGCCTGCCGCGAACGCATCGAGCGTGTTCGGCGCCAGGGTGAACGATACATTGGAGGCTTGCGCCTGCGTCTCCGCATCGGTCACCGGCAGGAACGGCGTGCGTGACTGGATGTCGTAGGCGCGTTCAACGTGGAAATTCGGCCCGTCCACCGCGAGTGATACCTTGCCGAGGCCGGCCGCGCCGCCAGACACCGGCACACGCGCCCGCGATTGCGCGCCGCGGCCGAGATTGAACGTCTGCTGATAGGGCGCACCGCTGACGGCGCCTTGGCTCGATACGCGCACAGTGTACGCGCCCGCGCCACCCTCCACATTGGAAAGCTCCAACGTCGCGAACGCACTATCTCCCGGCGCGATAAAACGCGGCAGCGTCAACTCCGCCACCACCGGATCGCGCACCGTCAACGGCTTGGACGCCGAGCCCACCGCCGACTCACTCCATGCCACCGCCATCAGGCGAAGCTCGCCATTGAAATCCGGCAGATCGAGCGGGATGGAGACTTTGCCGGACTTGTCGGGCCGCACGAGGCCCGTCCAGATCGCGACGGTTTTTGTCGGCACCACGGTCAGACCTTCGCCGCCGATGCCGTCACCGCCTTGCCGCGGCGCCGTCGGCGCACCAAGATTGGGATTGAGCAGCCGTCCGTAATCGTCGCGCAAGCCGACGCCCAGCGCCTTTTTTCCGAAATACCAGGCCGCGGGATCCGGGCTCTTGAATTTCGTGAGGCCGAGTATGCCCTCGTCCACCGCGGCAAGCGTGAGGCGCACATTCTCGCCGCCCGGCGCGCCGCTCACCGTGATCGGAACGCTCACCCGCTGGCGCGGCCGCACGACGGAGAGATTCTGCGCGAGATCAACCTTGATCGTGCGCGCGCTCATATCCACCGGCACGTACACGACACCGACGCCGCGGCGCGGCACCGGCGCCGTCGCCGGCGCGCGCGGCGTCATCACCGTCACCAACACGTAAGCGCCCGCGCCCCAGCTCTTGTCGGCACGCAGGTTCACCACCGCACCCTTGTCGCTCACGCGCATCGTGCGCATTTCGAGCACGCGGTCGGTGGCGACGACGATCTGCGCCTCACCGGCGTAAGGTGGCCTTATCTCCACGCGCACGCCTGCACCGGGCTTCACCGCATCAGCCGGGCCCGCGACAGTCACCGCGTCGGGCGTATCGGCGTCTCCGCCGGTCGCGCCCCAGCCGGCGTAGAAGCGGTAAGACGTTTCCGCCGTGCCAGCGGCATCGCGCAGCACGAGGCGGTAGGAGCCGGACGCCAAGCGATCACGTGCGACAGTAACCGGCCGCCCGCCCAGATCGATGCGGCCGCTCGCGCCAGCTACCGGAATGTCGCGCCCGGTTCGGCGCCACTTCCACTGGCCATATTCGAGATACCAGTCGTAGCTCCAGTCTTCCTCGACGAGCTGCCACGTCACGCCGCGCGCCGCAATGCGCCGCCCTGCCGGATCCACCGCGATCAGTTCGAACGCCGCACGCGTGTTCTCCTGCACATGATCGCTGTCGAACATCGGCTTGACGCCGAGATAGAGCTCGCTTGCGCGCACTGGCACATCCAGGCCTTCGCGCACCGTGCGCCCGCCAGGCTCGGAAACCGACGCGACCACCTTCGCGCGCAGCGGCAGCGTTGTCGCTGGCGCATCCGGGAAATGCAGCATCAAACGACCGTTGCCGTCGCCGTCGGTGACGCTGGGATCGAGCTGAACAAATTTTTCCTCGAAAGTTTCGTCTTCCTTGCCGAAGCGGAAATCCTTTTCGTTCGGAAACGGCGAGGGATCGACCTGCAGACGCGCCTCGCCTTCGATGGGCAGTCCAGCCCCCGGCGCGCCATAGAGGAAGCGCGCATTGATCTCGATCGCGCGCGTTTCGCCCACGCGCATCGGGCGTTCATCCGCCTTCGCTTCGACCTTGAGGCGCTGCGGCACGAAATCCTCGACCGCCCAGGACGCCGTTCCGGCGGCGGCGTCTTGTCCGTCGACCAGCAATTCCGCGCGCCATTGGCCGCGCGGCGCGCTGCGATCTATCGCAACGGATTGAATGATCGCGCCGGCGTCGCGCGCTTCCGCGAGGCGCTGGCGGCGGGCTTCCGTGCCGTTGGGGCGATACACCACCAGCACGCTTTGCCGATCGGAGATCGCGCGGCCCACGGAATCCCGAATGAGGCCCGCAAGCCGCACCGTTTCACCGGGCCGATAAATGCCGCGATCGGTGTAGAGGAAGGCATCGACGTCGCCCGCCGCCGGCCTACCGGCAACGTTGCGATCGGACAGATCGAGTGTCGGACGTTCGAGATCGAGCGCAGTGAAATCGCCGGCCGGCCCGTAGGCCATCACATAGCGCGGGCGCAGCGCCCCCTCGCCCTTCAGCAGCGCGCCGGGAAAACGGGCGCGGCCCTGCGAATCGACGCGCACGCGCGCCAGCTCGTCGTTGTTGGCGGCGATCAGCGTCATGGCGACGTTCTGCATCGGCCGGGCTGTGGCGAGCGAGCGCACGACCACGTCCATCCCGCCCGCGCCGGAGAAGCTTTGCAGCGCCATATCCGTGTACAGGATCCAGCGGTGCGCCGCGGCGGGGCGATCGTTGTTTTCCCCGCGCGCGCCGGCGCCAGACGACACGTCATACACCTTCACCACATAGGCGCCGGGCTTGAATTGCTTCAGCGCCGTGCCGAGCGGGAAGACGGTCGTGACGCTTTGGTTGCGATTATCCGCGAGGGCTTTTGCGTCCTTAGCAACGACAAGCTCGCCCTTGTAAACCGGTGCGCCGAGATCATCGCCGGCGTTCTCGAACGAATACCAATCCCAGGAGCCTTCGGCGATCGCCTGGCCGACATCGATGTCCTGGCGCGCCAGGATGCGGTCGGAAACCCTTAAGACCTCGATCTTCAGCTTCGCGACATTTACCGTTTCGATGCCTAGGCCGTCTGCTTCAGTGCGCGGCAAGATCACCCCGTTGCCCGCGAAGCCCACGAACGCCGGCCGATCACCGAAGGAGAGCGTGATCGTTTCGTCGCGCGCGGTGCGCTCGCCCTTGTCGGACGGCAATCCCTGGCGGATCGTCACTTGCCGATCGGGTTCGTAGGGTAAACCCGAAAGGCACAGTTGATTGCCAGCCACCTCCGTCGTCACCGCCGCGGCGGGGTCGATCGCTAGATAATCGGCGTACCGGATTTGCGGATCCGTGGAGAGGTTGCGGCTGAATTCGAGACACGCTTTCGGTTGGGCGGCCGAGCTATCGATGCGCAGGCGCAGAAACGCCATGCCGGCGAACGCCTGCGGCCCAGGCCGCGGCGCATCCGCCGCACGCATCGGCTGATTGCCGGGCGTTGCGGCGCTGAAAACGCCTTGCGGCGCACCGCCTCCCGCACGCCCCAAAACAACGCCGCCCCACAGGCCGGCCATCAAGGCCACGGCCGCCGCCAATATGACGTTCCGGTTCACGGATTATCCCCACGCCGAAGCGCGCGGATGCTGCCTCATGCGCATGGCGGCGACAAGGCAAGGTTAAGAAACGTCGCCTGAATTCCGAGCCGTTTTGGCACGGCGCAGCCTGCCGCATGCGCGCGCTGTCGTGAAACCTTAACGAGCTCTTGAAAAGCGCGAGGCGATGCTGCATCTGCGTAAACGCCTCCGAAATTATTTCGCGGTGCATCAAAACGATCGAACTCGCCAAAAGAGCGAGTGGAACGCTTTTTGCCTTCACTGGGCGAAAGCACAGAAGGTGGGTAGCGCAAATGGCGATCGACGCGATGCTCTCGGCGACAGTGGATGCAGGCGCCAGCCTGGAGGCGGACGCCCGCGCCGCTACGTATGCGGCTGGCCATGAAACCTTGGTCGACAGCCGGGTCGACGGCATCTGCGAGGCCCTGCCCGATTTGCGCTACGACGAAGCGCTCGTACTCGGCGCCGAAGCGGCGCTGACGCGCAAGCTGGCCCGCCGCTGCGAGCGCGTCGGCATCGCTCGCGGCGCGCCGAGCCGCTTGCCGGAAGCGGCGTTCGATTTGGTTATCGCCTGCGACGTCGCGGGCGCGCCGGCGCAGGTGCGCGCCGCGCTCGCGGAAAGCTTAGTGGCGTCGATGCGCCAGGGCGCGCATCTTGTTGTCGCCACGTGGACGGACGATTCCGGCGCCGATGACGCCGCGGCGGACTTCATCCGCCTCGCCGGCGAAGCGCTCGCGCCAATTTCACGCCGGCGGACTCCGTATTTCCGCTTGGATGTGCTGGAGCGCGTTTAAGGTAAACGCCGGCGTGCACGCCGGCGGGCGATCATTTTCGGCGGCGTAGAACGTCCGCCACAAGATCCTTGAATATCTGCGGATTGCGCACCGCCGCGAAGCCAGTGGCCGCGGAGACGAGCAGCGTGACCAGCGGGCGGTCCTTGAACGCATCCATGAAGAGGCCGACCATCGAAGGCGGCTCTTCTTCCTGAACGGCTTCCTGCTTCTTTTCCTTGAGCGCCGAAATCAAGCGCACGATGCCAAAACCCACGAGGATAACCGCCCCATCGACGGCGGCGACGATACCGGCGGCGGCTGCAGACCCCATCGTCGGCGCCAGCGCTGAGTACAAAGCAAAAGCGGCGGCCCATACGAATAGGGCCGCCGCCGCCGCGAGCGCCACTGCTGCAGCAAGGGCGGCCGCGGTTACGCCGATCAACGACGCCTGCCGCCCGAAAGGAGCATGCCGATCACAAGGCCCGCGCCGACGGCCGCAAGGGTCACCGCGATCGGGCGCTCGCGCGCCTGCTCTTTAAGATACATGTGCGCGGCGTCGACGCGGTCGGCTGTTTCATCGATGGCGGTGTTGAGGCGCACCTTCGATTCCTCGACGCGACGGCGCAATTCGTCCTGAGTGGCGTGCAGACCGTTAACCGCCTCCCGCTTCAGCGAGTTGGCGGTTTTCTTGGCCTCGTCGACCACGGAGCTGATCGTGTTATCCGACATGCGCGTTACTCCCGATCCTCGCCGGCCGACGGCCGGCGCTCAACGTCTTTCCCTCTTGGCGCGTTCCCTGTCCGCAGACCTCAAGCCGCCTGCCTGCGATGGAAGAACAGCGCCTGGCCGATCGTCGCCTTCAGGGTCAGACGCTCGAACGGCTTGGTCATCAGATAAGCAGGCTCCGGGCGATCGCCAGTGAGCAGCCGCTCGGGAAACGCCGTCACGAAGATCACCGGGGCGTCGAACATGCCCAAGATGTCGCGCACCGCGTCGATGCCGGAGGAGTCGTCGGCAAGCTGAATGTCCGCCAGCACCAGCCCTGGCGGCTTCGCGCGCGCGGCGTTGACGGCTTCGTCCCGGGTGCGGGCGATGGAGGTCACCCGATGGCCAAGCTCCTCGGCCAACTCCTTGATGTCCATCGCGATAATCGCCTCATCCTCGATGACGAGCACGTCCGTTTTGAGCTCGGATTCGATCTCGTGCTGGGCTTCCTCCGCAAGGCGCTCGGCTTCCGCGGCGCTGACGCCGAGGATCGCGCCCACGTCGGCGAAGCCGAAGCCCTCCACGGCCCAGAGCAGCAGCGCTTGGCGCGGCGCCACTTCGAGACCCTTGAGACGCTCCTCGGGGGAGCGTCCCGCGGCCAGCGCGCCCGCCTCGGAGCGCTCCAGCGCAACCGCCGGCGCGGCCCATATCTTGTGAAACACGCGGTAGAGCGCCACACGGACTGGGTCGTCCTGGGGAATCGCCACCTCGCCGGAGATCAGCGCCTCCAACGTCGCGCGCACGAATGCGTCGCCGCTGCGCGCCGAGCCGGTCAACGCACGGGCGTAACGCCGCAGATATGGGAGATGCGGCGACAGCCGCTCCTTCATGCTCATCCGAAAACTCCTGCCCTATGCGGCCCGCATGCGGCTATGCCGGCCGTCCGCTGCTCAGCAGCAACGCCGCAAGGCGTTCGGCTGTTCCATAGGACAGGGAACAAAAGCGCGGCTCGCGCGTCGGTATCGCCACAGGATATCATGGCGAAGACACAAAACGCATCGGCGGGCAGGACCATGGCGGAGGATTCCAAGCGCGACGCGGCGGAGCGCCCGGTTGAGGGCGCACCGCCCGACGCCGAGGCGCTCGATCGGCAACGCGCCCTGGGCGTGCGGCTCAGGTCGCTGTTTTCAGATATCGTGGAAGAGCCGGTTCCGGACGACTTCCTCGATCTACTGGACAAGCTCGACAGAGGCGGCGGCGGCGAAGGGCAGGACAGCAATGGCCGACGCTGACGCCCGCGCCGGCGACAAGGCGTTCAAGGCGGAGATGTTGGCCCTGCTACCGCAGGTGCGCGCATTCTCGCGCTTCCTCTGCCAAGGCGACCGCGCCGCCGCGGACGATTTGGCCCAGGATGCGCTCGTTCGCGCCTGGGCGGCGCGCGATTCCTTCCAGCCCGGAAGTCAGATGCGCGCCTGGCTGTTCGTCATCGTGCGCAACGCGTTCTATTCCGACCGGCGCAAGGCATGGCGCTCCGTAACCCTCGATCAGGAAGCGGCAGAGCGCACCCTGCGCCAGGAAAGCGCGCAAGCCGATACGCTCGATCTCGACGACGTGCGCCGCGCGCTGAACCGCTTGCCTTCGGATCAACGTGAAGCGCTCGTGCTCGTCACCGCCGGCGGTCTTTCCTACGAGGAAGCGGCCGCGGTGTGCGACTGTGCGGTCGGCACCATCAAAAGCCGCGTCAACAGGGCGCGCAAGGCGTTGCTCGACATCGTGGACACAGGGGCGGCGCCACCGCCGGACGCGCCGGCGGAAGACGCTCTCTCGACGCTGATCGAGGACGCAAAACGCCTTGCGGCACGAAACTGAAGGTCCGAAGCCGCGCCGCCATGTGTTGAGTGTTCGCGCCCTTCTCTTCGGCGCGATCCTGCTGGCGGGGGCTCCTGGCGTCGTGTTCGGCGCCATGTTGGCGTGGCACGCCTATCAAACCTCTGCGCGCCAGGAAGCGACCGTCCGCATCGACGACGCGGTGCGCATTTCCGTGCGCCTGGAAGACGCCCTGCGCACCATGCAGGAGCGCGCCGCCGCGATCGCCATCACGGATGTGATCCGCTCGCCCGGGTGCCGCGCGTTCTACAGCAACATCGTAGGTACGCAGTCGCTGTTCTCCGCGGTCGCGCGGGTCGACGCGCGCGGGCGGCTCGTGTGCGCGACAGGCGCCACGCGCCCTGGCGTCGACTTCAGCGGCGCGGATTGGTTTCGGGCGATCAAGGCCGGCGCGCCCCGTGCCGAAACTGGCATCCGCGCCACGCCCTTCGATGTGCAACCTGTGCTAATCGTGGCGCACCGCATCGAACGCGGGGATCAATTCCTCGGCGCGGCGCTGCTCACCATCCCACGTTCATATTTCAGCGCGATGCTGGCAGAAGACGTGGGCCCGCAGGCCGGCGGGGTCGCGGTATTCGACAAAACGGGAGCGGCCATCTCCATGCTGCTGCGCGCGACCGACAGCACAACCGGTCTCGCCGCCGCGCAAGCCGCACTGGCGTCGCCGACCGGCCATGCCGCCACTCAGGGTCTCGCTGCTCAGCGCGTCGCGCGGCCGCCGGGCGAATTCTCCGTTGTCTCGATCACGCCGCGCGCGCGGCAAGCGGAACTCGGCGTGCGCGCCGCGTTGATCCTGCTCGCGCCCCTGCTTGTCGCGGCGCTCATGGTGATCGCCATGTCGGCGGCAACGCATCGCTGGGTGCTGCGCTGGTTCGCACGGCTTCAAGATACCGCACAGGATTATGCGTTGGGCCGCTATGCGCCTGCACCTATGGAAGGGGCCCCGGCGGAGATCGCGGCGCTGGCGCAAGCACTCGACGCGGCCGTGGCGCAATCGCGCGCGCGAGAGAACGAAGTGGCGGCGGCGCTCGCCGCTAATGTGAGCCTCACGCGCGAGCTGCACCATCGCGTGAAGAACAATCTGCAGGTGCTGTCGAGCCTCATCAGCCGCCAGCAGCGGCGCGCCGGCGCGCCGGCCGTGCGCACGGCGTTGAGCGAGGCGCGGGCGCGCATGGCCCCGGTCGCGCTCGCCTATCGCTTCATCCACCCGCCGGAAGAGCGCGTGGTGATCGATGCGAACGCCTATCTCGAAGAACTCGCGCAGCAACTGCACACGGCGCTCGGCGGACCAGGCATCGGCTTGACCCTACAGGTTTCCGCCAAGGGCGAGCCCATGCCTGTGGATGACGCGATCAACCTCGGCCTTGTCGTTGCGGAAGCCTTTGTCTGCGGTTACGCCAATGCTGCCGCCAAGGGCGCCGCCCGCTTGGATTTTGCCATGCAGCCGAACGGCGCGAGCGCACTGACCGTGGACATCTCACCCGGCGAGCAGCACGTCGAACTCGACCGCGAGTTGGCGCGCGAACTCGCCCGTCAACTGCGTGGCGAGATTGGGTTCGATGGCCATATTGTGATCTTGGTCACGCCCGTAAAGCGAATGTGAGCGTCGCGTGGAACGCGGACGTGTGCATCAACGTTGGTTGAATAACATAAACAACGAGGACGCTCCTCATGCTCGGTTGGTCATTAACGTTTCTGGTGCTTGCGCTGATCGCCGGCTTTTTCGGCTTTTTCGCCATCGCCGGCGCAGCGGCTTCGATCGCAAAGATCCTGTTCTTCGTATTCCTGGTGCTGCTGGTGGTCAGCTTCGTGGCGCGTGCGATGCGCGGCGGACCTGTCGCCTAAAATATTTTTCACGTGGAGGAGGCGAACCGAAACGCGTTCTGCGTGTTAGTTTTTGGTCTCGCATAAAATGCGAGATAGGCCCGGCGGCGGTCGATCCCCCCACCGCCTGCGACGCTTCCGGGCTTAGAAGCCGGGCCGTTATGCGGTCCGGCTTCGCTCTATTTGGAGTGAGTGGTCAATAATCCTGCCGCCACCGCACGGCAACGCGCTGGTCCGCGTTCGGCAAGAAGCTGGAGATGATGTAAAGGCGCGGGCGCACCTGCCATTCGATGGATGTGGATGATTGCCCGGCGGCGCCGCTCGCCACTTCGACATAAACGTTGCGCGAAAGATACTTCCCGCCCGCGATCATCACCCCATTCGCATCGGAGCGCACCTCCAGACGGTCCAAGGCCGCCAACGCGCGCGCCGCGCCCGCGATGTCGAAAGCGGAGCGCCCAGCGAGCTGCGCGAGGCTGGCCGCCAATTGCGCCGCCTCGAACGGCGACAACTCGCGCGAGGTACGGCCGAACAACAATTGCGGCAGCACTTCATCTTCTGGCAGCGCGGGATTGCTCGTCAGCGTCACCGTGGGATCCAGCGCCCGCCCGCCCAAGGTCGCGGTGACGGTGAGATCTGGCGTTTCCGCCAGCGCTGTGACATCGAGTTCGGCGCTGGCCGGATCGCCGCTGAACCGCACTGCGCCGGTTTGCAAGGCGAAGCGGCGGCCGGCGAGATCGAAGTCGCCACGCACCAATTGCGCCTCTCCGTAGATGCCGGGATTGGAGACATCTCCGCGCACGCGCACGTCCAGCGACCATTCCGCTTCCAGCCCGCGGGTGCGTGTGTAGACGCGACCTGGCGCCGTCAACCGCACGTCGAGCCGCGCCTTCAACGGCACAGCGGGCTTGCCGTCCTGACGCGGCGGCGGGCCGGGGCGGTTGATCTCGACGACGTCGATCAGCGGCACGGCGGCGGCGACGCTATCCACCAGACGCGCTTCGGCGTGATCCAGCTTGATATCGCCGCTGACGACGGCGCTCTCGCCACGCCATTGCAAGGTCAAGTCGCCGTCGCCCGTCGCTGTGGCGTCCGGCCGGTCGACGAGGCGCATGTTTGCGAGCTTGAGATCGAGGCGGCCATTGTCGCGTCCGTTGAGGCGTCCCTCCCCGGTGACAACGCCGTTTCGCCCATCCGTCGCGGAGAATTTCGACAGCGACATGCCGCGATCGTCGAACGCGAGCGCCGCCTCTATCTGGCGCAGCTTCACACCGGAAGCCTTATCCTCAAACGCACCGCCGGCCAGCGTCACCAAGCCCTGCCCGGATACCGCACCTTCAGCAACGCGCAACGCGCCCCCGCCCTCGATTGCGCCGGTGAGCGATTGATCCAAGGGGCCCAGCAGCGACCAGAGCGCATCCACGGGCCCGCTCACCTTCCAGGTCGCCGCGAACGCGCCGCCCGGCGCGCCGGCGAGCCGGAACGGCGCCGCCTGCGCGATGACGGGAACCTGCCCATCGATCGACGCGGAGAGCCCACTGGGCGAGCGCGCCTCCAACCGACCGCGCAATGCGCCATCGCCCAGGGTCGCGACCATGTGCGCATCAACAGCCTCGCGTGAGCGCCGCGCAAGACGCGCTTGCGTGAGAGTCAAATCCGCCGCGCCGGACAGCGATTGCTTGGCTCCGGAAAGACGCACCTCGCCGGAGAGCGATCCCGCCGCCGGCGTCTCCAGCATCGCGGTCAACACATCGAGGGGCGCCGTGTCGAATTTCGCGGTGACCGCGACATCCTGCTTGCCGCCCCGCCATTCGCCCTCAACGCGCCCCGCGCCCAGGCGCACGGCGCCGCGCGCCGTCGACACGCCATCCTTCCAGGTTGCAGCGAGCGGTCCTTCCGAGGCGATGGACTGACCGGCGAATGCGCCCTGCGCTTGCGCGGTCAAGGATAGCCCGGCGTCGGTTACGGCGCCTGTTCCGTCAAGGGCGAGTTGCAAGGGCTGCGCGCCCGCCCAGCCATCCAGCGCCGTGGAGACGCGCAGAGCGCTGAGCTTGCCGTGTACGGACAGATTGGCGTGATCGGCCGTAATCGCCGGCCCAAGGCGCGCGCGGGAAAGTACGAGATCGAGCGAAAGCGCACCCTCGTCCCCGCGCGACGCGGCGTAGTTCGCGCGGCCGCTGAGCACGCCGCTGATGTCAGGCGCGAGCCCGTTGAGCGCGCCGCCGATCACCGCGTCCGCCGTGATCGCGCCACCGGCGATCTCCGCGCGCCCATGCGCCGTCGCGCGAGCCCAGCTGACCGCCAATTCCTCGAAAGCGGCGCGCTCGCCGATCAGCGCCAAATGCGCAGTCGCGGCGGCGGGGTAGCCGAAAAGATCTGCCTCGAGACCGATTTTGCCGGATTGCGCCCTCCCCTCGGGCGCAAGCTCCAGAGTCGCGCGCACCTTGCGCAGAGCCAAACCCGCCGCGTCCAGGGCATCCAGCCGCGCCTCGAGCGCGATCTTGGGCCGGCTGAGATCGCCTTGCAGCGTCCCCGTCGCGTCTATAGCGCCAGAGATGCGTGCGCCTGCGATGTCGATTGGGCCGCGCGCCGTCGCTTCCAGCGCCAAATCGGCGATCGCGCCGCGGATCGGACCGCGCGCGCCCAGGCGCAGTTGCCACCCATCCACGATCGCGCGATTCACGAACACGCCAGTAGGGGTGAACGCTAGGCGGCCCTCGAATTTCGGCGCGCGCCCGATGAGATCGCCGAACGGCGCATAGCCCACGAAATCGCGCGCCGCGCCGTCGATCACCAAGGACGGCTGCTGCGCATCGGGCGCCTCGAACCGCCAACGCCCGCGAGCGGCGCCGCGCGCACCATCCAGCAGCACGCTGACGCGTGGCAGTTCCCACTCACCTTCAAGCCGCGTCGCACCGTTATCGTAACCGCCGGTCCCGCGCACCGATGCGTTCGGCCCCGCAATCATCAAGCGCGAGAAGCGCAGCGACGCTTCCGTGCGGTTATAGGTTCCCGCCGCGTCGACGCGCACATTCGCGAACAAGGGCCGGAAAGCCTCCGGCGCTTCGACGGTTTGCGCCGCCAGGCGCGCCGTGAAGCTGATCCGTTGCGGCGTGATCTGTGCATCCGCGGGACCTTCTGCGGTGACGGCGAAACCGTCCCGCTGCGCGCGGCGCAGCGCTAGACGCCCGGATAGGCGCGTGACATCGCCCAACTCGACCGCGCCGGTATATGCGGCTGCGCCGGACTCCAGTTTCAGCTCCGGCAGCAGGCGCGCCGTATCGCGCGCATCGAGCGCGAGCGCTATGGGGCCGATCGGCGCCATAGCGTCATTGAGTTTGCCCCGCGCTTCAGCATGCAATGTCGAAGAATTCAGCTCGGCGCGGAACGGCGCGCCGACCGCGCGCAACGGATCCCCTGAGGCGGATACCTGCACCGTATCACCCAATCGCGCGACGAGACCGGCGAGTGCGGGCACAGCGGCGAGGCGCGCCACACCTTCGCCGCTCCACCCCTCCGTGCGCCACGCGAACGAGCCGCGCGCCGCCTCCGCGCCTGCGACCGCGGCGTCCAGTGCGCCATCGCCCCTCGTCGCATCGCCAGCAGCCCGCGCATGCGCGGCCACCGCGCGATCGGGCGTTTGCGCGAGCCAAGCGAGCATGCCGCCGGCGGCGCCCTCCACCTTCACGTCAAGCGAGACATCCGGCGCCGTTCGGTAGTCCAGGCGGATGACGTCAAGCGCCCTATCCAGGCGCGTCGCATCGAGATGCAGCGATTTGATTGTCCCCTCGCGCACCAACGCGCCGCCGGCAGCGCGAAACACCGACGCCGGCCCCGCGACGCCTTCCGCCAGGCTTAGGCGTTGAATGGCGATGGCCGGCGCCTCAGTGTCGAACTGCACGCCGGCGCCTTCGCCATCCTTCGGCGGCGCCAGGCGCGGGCGGCGCATCACACGCAGCGCGCCGGCCGAGACGTCGCGCAACGCCACATCGCCGACGAGCAGGCGCAGCGGTCGCCAATGCAGGCGCACGTCCTCGGCGATCGCCCACACGCCATCATCATCGCTCAAACTCAGCCGTGTAACGCGAAGATCGCCCAGGCCCGCGCCTGAGACGCCTTCTACGTGCAGCTTGCCGAGCCGCCAGACGGACACGCCCTCCGCGACGGCCGCCGCGACTACCGGACCCGCCGGGCCCAGCACCACGATCACCGCGCCAAGCGCGACCGCAACCGCGCCGCCGCCCGCGAGCAGCGCCCAGCACCAGCGGCGTTTTTCCGCGCCCGCCATCAGAAGGCCTGCCCGAGGCTGACATAGAAGGCGAAGTTAGGATCGCCCGGGCGCTTGTTCAGCGGCGCGGCTACATCGAGGCGCACGGGCGCAAAGCCCAGATTGTAGCGCAAGCCCAAACCGGCGCCCCAGCGCATGTCTCCGGCTTCGCTCAAGGTGTCGAACGCCGCGCCGCCGTCGATAAAGGCGGCCGCGCCCCATATGGAGCCGAAGCGGAACCGCGCCTCAGCAGAGGTTTCCACTAGGCCTCTTCCGCCCGGCGGCTCATCGGCGCTACGCGTCAAAGATAAGGGATAGATTGAACGATATTCGTAGCCGCGCACCGAGCCCCCGCCGCCGGCATAAAAGCGCCGATCCAGCGGCAGATCGGAATCCGAGCCGGTGATCGTTTCGACCCAGCCGAGATTGAGGCGCCCGGCGAAGGTCACGCGGTTCGCCGGGGACCAATACCCGCGCGCCCCGCCGGTGGCGCGCACGAACGTGGTGGTGGCCGAGCCGGTGGCGGCGGAAGGCTCAATTCGTGCTTCCAAAATATAGCCGTGCGTTGGATCGAACTTCGCATCCGTGTGATCGAAACGCGCGCCGCCATACACTGTCGCCACGATCGCGTTTTCGATGCCTTCGCTCTTGTCGTATTGCGAGGCTGAAAGCGTCACGCCATAGATCAGCGCACGACGCAGATCAGGATCCGCCTCAACGCCGCTGGACACAGTGATCCCGGTGCGCGCGAATGCGACGGTGTCTTCATGCGCCAGCTCGACGCCGTAGCGCCGGTTAAGCTGGCGGCCCGCGCCGCTCGGGCGCAGCAGGCTCGCCGCAAGTTTCTGCTCCTTCTCGGCCAGGGTGCTGGACAGCTTCAATTCGTCGGCGCGATGGGTGGCGTTGCGCAGCGTCCACTCCACATCGAGGCCAGCGCCTTCGGTGGTGGAATAGGAAGCGCCAAGCGCGATGGTGCGCGGTTTGGCGGGTTCGAGACGCACCAGCACGTGCCGGTCGCCCTGCGCATCGGTCTCATCGGAGAGGCTGACGCCCACCCGCGCGAACGCACCGGTGCCGGAAAGGCCGCGCCGCAGCTCCGACAATGCTTCGGGGCTGTAGGGATCGCCCTCCTTCCAGTGCGCGAACTTGCGCACCAGATCGGGCGAAACAACGCCCTCGGGCCGCACGATGACGCTCCCGAGCGTCACCGGATCGCCGGCCGTGAAGCGGAACGTCACCGTCATCCGACCCGTCGCGTGATCGACGATCGCTTCGCGTTGCCCGGCCTTCGCGCGGGGATAGCCGCCGCTTTGCAGCGCGGCCTCGGCGGCGGCTTCAGCGGCGAGCACGTCGCCGGCGCGCGCGGGCGCGCCATCCTTCACCAACGCGAGCGCCTCGCCCGCCGCTTTCGCGGCCTCGGCATCCGGCTGGGCGCTTTCAAAGATGATCACTGGCGGCGCGAACGCAAAACGCTGACCCAGAGTGATTTTCACCCGCGCGACGGGCGGATTGTCCTCTCCCACCGCGTCGGCGACGCCCTCGTAATAGCCCTCCGAGCGCATCCAGGCCTCGGCGCGGCCGGCCGCTTCCTCAGCTAGGCGCTCGGCGTCGAACAGGGTTGCGGGTCGCTCACGCTCCGGCAGCGTCTGCGCGATCGCCTTGAGGATGGAGTTGTCGGCGCCCTCGAGACGCACGGGATTCGCCGGCTGCGCCGAGGCGGCGGCGGGCAGCAGGCCGCAGGCGATCGCAGCGCAAGACGCCGTTCGCGTCGCTCGGCTCGCTAGATCGAACGCCCGCATCCACCTGCTCAGTCTGCATGGCCGGCGCGCGCGCCGGAGCGCCCATGCTGACGAGGGTGTCGTTAAGCGATGATTAACCACGTTGGCCGGCCGGCGTCGCATACCCGCCCATGCCGAAGATCGCAGGTTTGGCTTCGACCCGCCCGTCGCGGATGCAGCGCAAAAGAAGCGCCGCCGCACGGACGAACCATGCGGCGGCGCAGAGGCCCCGACTTGCAGGCTGGGGTGGGGGACGCTAGCGCCGGGAGCCCCAAACTCGGGTGGGAGGGGCCACCCGAAGATGTGCTGTAGATAGGAAGCCTCAGCGCTTTGCATAGGGCGCTTCCGGCTCACAACTCCGTTATGCGCAAATCATTGCGCATCCTGCGCGGCGGGGTCTGTCCGCGCCCGCCGCGGCACGCCGGGATTGCCGTCTTCTGACAGCAGGATGGCGATCCAGCGCGTGCTCTTGAACTGCGCCAAGGTGAGCATGATCATCACCGTCAGGGGGGCGGCGAGGAATGCGCCGACAATGCCCCACAGGTAGCCCCACAGCGCCAAAGAGATCAGCACCACCAGCGCCGAAAGGTTGAGCGATTCGCCCATCAAACGCGGCTGCACGAGATTGCCGATTACGAATTGCCAAACGCCGATGCCCGCCGCCACGAGCGCCACGTGCGCCAAATCCGGATACTGGATCACGGCGAACAAGGTTGGCAGCGCCACCGCCACGATCGAGCCGATCGTTGGAATGTAATTCAAGAAGAAGATCAGGAACGACCAGAAAATCCAGTGATCTAGGCCGAGCGCCGCGAGTGATACCGCTGTCAGCACTGTGATCATCGCTGAAAGCACGGTCTGCACCCACAGATATTGCGCCATCGAGCGGCGGATCGCGGTCAGCACGTCGCGCACCTGGGCGCGGTCGCTTTCGTCGCCGAAGATGCGGTCCAGTTTCTGGTGAATACGGGCCGCGGCGGGAAACATGAAGCCCAGATAGATCAGCACAAAGATGGTGAAGCCGATAAGGCTCTGCACGCCCCCGGCCGCCGTACCCAGCAGCGAACCGACATTCACCTTCGCCAGCAGAGCGGCCATTTTCGGCGGCTCGCCGGCTATGTGCAGCACGGCGTAGGACTCCCGGATCAGGTCTTCGAAACGCTCGCTATAGCGCGGCCATTGCGCAACCATGCCACTGACATTGGTGATGAGCTGCCAGAGCACGAAGCCGAACAGCGCGATGATGCCGACGATGGCGATGGCCATCGCCGTCCAATGCGGCCAGCGCGGCAAGAGGCGGCGGATGTGCAGCGCAAGCGCCTCGATCGCAAGCCACAGGATCATCGCCAGCGCCACTTGCGTTAGCATCTCGCTGAACACTTTCAGCATGGCCAGCACCGCCGCTAGCGTCAGGATGAAGATCGCCCAAATGGCCGCCTTGGTCATGGCTCGCACTTCCTCGCCAATTGCGCCGGCTTCGCCCCCGCCCGCGCGCGCGACCTTGGCCTAACGGCTGCGCGAAGGCATGTTCCGATTCGCGTGAGGAGAATCCTATGGGTGTGGACATCCTGATCGGCGGAGGGCCCAACGGCCCGGTCACCATGGCGCTGAAACGCGCCAATCGCCATGGCCTGATCGCCGGCGCGACAGGCACCGGCAAGACCGTGACATTGCAGGTGCTGCTGGAAGCGCTAGCGCGCGAGGGCGTGGCCGTGTTCGCCGCCGACGTGAAGGGCGATCTTTCCGGCGTAGCGAAGCCAGGCCAGCCGGCGCCGAAGTGGGCGATCGAGCGTGCCCAAGCGATTGGCCTGACCGACTACGCTCCGGCCGCGCCGCCGGTGGTGTTATGGGATTTGTACGGCGACCAGGGTCACCCCATCCGGACCACCATCACTGAAATGGGCCCGATCCTCATCGGTCGCATCCTGGAAGCGACGGAAGCCCAGGAAGGCGCTCTCGCAGTCGCGTTCAAGCTTGCGGACGATTGGGCCAAGCAGGGCAAACCGGAGGGCCTCCTGCTCAACTTGCAAGACCTACGCGCGCTGCTCGGCTACCTCTCCGATAACGCCGACGAGATCGGCAAGACCTACGGCCTCGTTTCGCCAACCACGGTGGCTGCGTTGCAGCGCAAACTGCTGCAACTGGAAACGGACGGCGCCGATAAATTCTTTGGCGAGCCCGCGCTGGATCTCAACGACATGATCCGTAGCGCCAACGGCCAGGGCGTCGTGAACATCCTAGCCGCCGACAAGCTCGTGCAATCGCCGGGACTCTACTCCACCTTTCTGCTCTGGCTGATGAGCGAACTCTGGGAGGAGCTCCCGGAGGTCGGCGATCTCGACAAGCCAAAAATGGTGTTCTTCTTTGACGAAGCACACCTGCTGTTCCGCGACGCGGAAAAAGCACTGCTCGCGCGCATTGAGCAGGTGGCGCGTCTTATCCGCTCCAAGGGCGTCGGCATCTATTTCATCACCCAATCGCCAACGGACGTGCCCGAGATCGTGCTCTCCCAGTTGGGCAACCGTTTCCAGCACGCGCTACGCGCGTATACGCCTTCGGATCAGAAAGCGGTGCGCGCAGCGGCACAAAGCTTCCGCGCCGCCGACGGCATGGATGTCTATGCGACGATCCAAGAATTGGGCGTCGGCGAAGCGCTCGTCTCCACGCTGGATGAGAAAGGCGCACCGACGCCGGTGGCCCGCACGGCGATCCGCCCGCCATCCTCGCGCGTCGGCCCGATCACGGCGCTGGAGCGCGCGGAGATCGTCTCCGCTTCGCCGATGGGCGTGAAATACGCAACCGCGGTGGATCGCCAGTCCGCCTATGAAATTCTTTCCGGCAAAGCCGCGAAGGCGAGCGCGGAGGCGTTGGCGAAAAAGCAACAGGATGAAGCCGCGAAGGACGCAGCCGCCAAGCAAAAGGCGGCCGCTGCGGAAGCGCAGGCGCGTGAGAAGTCCGCGGCGGCGGAAGCGCGCGCTGAGGCCGCGCGCGACCGGGCGCGCCGGCTCTCCGGCGGCGGGCGCACGCGCGTCACCTCGACAGAGCGGGTGGTGAAGCAGGTTGGCGGGCGTGTGCTTTCCAACGCTACCAACACGGTGGTGCGCGAACTGATGCGCGGTATCTTCGGCAACCTGCGGCGCTGAAGAAGAAGCTCTATATATAGGGTATGAGCGAACCATCCGTTCCCGTGAACGCCGTGCAGGATGGAGGGCGGACGCCCGCCCTTCTTGCTTACGGCCTCTATCTCCTGAGCATCCCCAGCGCGGCGCTTTTCGCACCCGTCGGCCTTGTCATCGCCTATGCCAGCCGCTGGCGCGCTGTGGGCGTCTCACGCACGCATTTGGAGGATCAGATCCGCATCTTCTGGATCGCGTTCGCCTGGGGCGCGCTGCTTTTCCTCGCTTCCATCCCGGCGTGGATTCTCACCTTGGTGCTGATCGGTATCCCGCTCCTATGGCTCATTTGGGCGGCCGGCTTTGTCGTGATGCTGTGGTTCACGGTGCGCAGCGGCTTCGGTCTTTGGCGATTATTGTCCCACCAGCCTGCCTAACCTCCCAGGTGTAGGCCACCGTGCGGCGCGCAGTGAACACCATCACCGTCGCGCTACCGAGGAAGTCGAGCGCCATCATGGTGGTGATCAGGAAGAATTCCATCGTGCCGAACGCGCACAAGCAGAAACACGATGAGCGCGCTGGCAAAGGACAAAAGCGCCAATGCAATTTTCCACGAGCGAAGGCGTCGTCGGCCGCGCCGCCTTCATCACCTCAACGAATAGCATCACCGCCGCAAACGCAGTGAGCAGGCGCCCCTTCCCGATCATCCATGCCGCGCCGCTCGGCAGCGTCATGGTGAAGGCGGCGTCCGCCATCATTGCGCGCACGCTGGCGTCGCCCAGGCCGATCGCGAACACCGCATAGAGCAGGGCCGGCAGCAGCAAGGAAAGGCGCGGAATGCGGCGCTCATCGGGGAATCTCCGTGGCGCCGGATCAACGCGGAAAAGCTCGGCCGGTACGCCCTAGTGGCGCTCTTCCACCCCGATGGTGCGCCGCGCGGCGAACACCATGACCGTGGAGCCGGCGAGGAAATCCAGAATCGCCATCAACATCACAAGGAAGAACTCGGTGGTGGCGAATCCGGGAACCAGCAGAAACAGAACCAGGCAGACGATGAAGACCCCGACGGAAAGCGCCGTGTCGATCATCCCCAGGGTCGTGGCGCGCGTCGATTTCAGGATTTCAAGAAAGAGGCAGAAAACCGCGAAGATCGTGATCAGATGCCCGCGCGTGAGCAGCCATTCCGCGCCGCCCGCCATCTTGAACGAAAGCGCCTTCGTAGCCAGCCATGCCGCAGCGTTCGTTCCGGAAGGTGCAGCCAAAATGGCGTAGATCAACGCCGGCAGCGACAGCAGCGGAAAAATGCTCAGAACGCCCATTCCCTCCACCCCTCTCACACGCATCGCCTCTATAGCGCGGGTCGCGCGCCGCACGAAGCGCCGCGGTGCGGCTAGAGGCCGTAAATCGCCGCCATCTCCGCGTCCTTCGCCGCCACCAGCTTCGCGAGATCCACGATCACCTTCGCCTGCTTCCAGGTCGCGTCGTCCTGCATCTTGCCGTCCAGCATCGCCACGCCTGAACCGTCCGGCATGGCTTCGAGAATGCGCTTGGCGAACGCCACCTCCGCCGGATCGGGGTTGAACACTTTCTTCGCGATGGAGATCTGGCTCGGGTGCAGGCTCCACGCGCCAACGCAGCCCATGATGAACGCGTTGCGGAACTGCTGTTCGCAGCCCTGCGGATCGTCGATCGCGCCGAACGGGCCGTAGAACGGCTTGATGTCGTGCGCGGCGCAGGCATCGACCATTTTGGCGAACGTGTAATGCCAAAGATCCTGCTGCGCCGCCGCGCGCGACGCGCCTTCGCCCACCGGGTCTTCGATGACGCGATAGCCCGGGTGGCCGCCGCCGACGCGCGTCGTCTTCATCTTGCGCGAAGCGGCGAGATCGGCTGGACCAAGCGAAATGCCTTGCATGCGCGGGCTGGCTCCGGCGATCGCCTCGACATTCGCCACGCCCTCAGCGGTTTCCAGAATGGCGTGCAGCAGAATGGGTTTCGTGAGGCCGTGGCGCGCCTCCAGCAGCGCCAAGAGCTGATCCATGTAGTGGATGTCCCATGGGCCTTCGACCTTCGGGACCATCATCACATCGAGCTTGTCGCCGACGCCTTCGACGATCTGCGTCACGTCATCCAAATGCCAGGGCGAGTTGAGGCAATTGATGCGCGTCCACAGGCCGGCGCCGAGCGCGCGGTAATCCGTCATGTGCGCCATTTCGACGAAGCCCCGACGCGCGGCCTCTTTCGCGTCGGCGGGGATCGCATCCTCCAGATTGCCAAGGATCACGTCCGCCTCGCGCGCCACCTCCGGCGCCTTGGCGCGCACGCGCTCCAGATGCGGCGGCACGAAATGGATCATCCGCTCGAGCTTCACCGGCAGCTCGCGCAGCGGCGTTGGCGCGCCGATGGCCAGCGGCTTGAAAAAAGCGCGCGGTGTTTTCATTACGTTCTCCATTCGCCTCTTGCGGCGTTAACCAGCCGCGCCCCGCGATGCAAGCGCAGCCGCCTGCGGCAGGCGTAAAGCCTTGCCCCTCCAGCGGCGAGAGGCCATGTTCCGCGCTTTTCCGCCACCGCCCCGCAAGGACGCCGTGCAGACCTATCTCGACTTTGAAAAATCGATCGCCGAGATCGAAGCCAAGATCGAAGAATTGAGCGCGCTGACCGAATCCTCAGCCGGCGCGGAAGCGATGGGTGTTGAAATCGGCAAGCTCAAGCTGAAGGCGCAAAAGCAGCTTGAGGATATCTACGCCAAGCTCGATCCCTGGCAGAAGACGCTGGTGGCGCGCCACCCCGAGCGGCCGCGCTTTCGGGAGTATGTCGCGGCACTCGTCACCGACTTCGTGGAATTGTCGGGCGATCGCAAATTTGCGGAAGACGCCGCCATCCTGGGCGGCACCGGCAAATTCATGGGCCGCCCCTGCGTGATCATGGGCCATGAAAAGGGCCGCACCACGCCGGAGCGGTTGAAGCACAATTTCGGGTCCGCCCGCCCCGAGGGCTATCGCAAGGCGGTGCGCCTGATGGACCTCGCGGAGAAATTCTCCCTGCCGGTCGTTTCTCTTGTCGATACGCAGGGCGCTTATCCCGGCATGGGCGCTGAAGAGCGCGGCCAGGGCGAAGCGATTGCCCGCTCTACCCAACGCTGCCTCACGCTGGGCGTGCCGATGGTTGCGGTGATCGTCGGCGAGGGTATGTCGGGCGGCGCGCTGGGCATCGCCGCAGCCAACCACGTGCTGATGCTGGAGCACGCGATCTATTCCGTGATCAGCCCCGAGGGCGCCGCCTCCATCCTCTGGCGTGATTCCGGGCGCGCCAAGGAAGCGGCTACCGCGATGAAAATCACCGCGCAGGATCTACTGAAAGCGAAGGTGATCGAGCAGATCATCGACGAACCCACCGGCGGCGCGCATCGCGCGCCGGAGAAGGCAATCGCCGCCGTCGGCGCCGCTATCGCGAAGTCTCTGGACAAATTCTCCGCGCTTTCGCCGGAGGCCGTTCGCCAGCAGCGGCGCGAGCGCTACTACGCCATCGGCCGCGCGGCCTGACCGAATCTTAGAGCGGCGGCCCGGCGACGGTGCGCGGCGGCGGTTCCGGCTTCACGCTGGGCGGCGCGGCGTAGCGGCGCGGCGGCGCGGCGGGCTTGGCGACGACGGCCGCCGGCGGCTTCGGCTTCGTGACCTGGGGTTTCTCCACGACGGGCGACGCCACGATAGAAGGCGGCGCGGCGGAAACCGCCGCATGCGCGCTTTCGCGCTGCGCCAACGGCAACGCCGGATCGATATGCGCGACCTGCTCTTCCGCGGGCGGCGAGGGCGGCGCCGGCGGCGGTGCGCTGACGCCGCCTAAGGTGACGAGCGCGATCTCCGGCGGCGCGCGGAATCGCACCGGCGCTATACTCGTGCCTACGCCGCCGGATACGTAAAGCTTCCGCCCATCGGTGTCGTAGCTGCCGCACGGATACGCGATCGAGCCGTAAGAGGCGGGCACAATTCGACCGAACAGCGGCAGATTGATCTGCCCGCAATGGGTGTGGCCCACGAGGGTCAGCGCCACGCGGGCCGGCATGTCGGCGAACACGTCTGGCCGATGCGCCAGCATGACCACGGAAGCCTCGCCCGGGGCGGATTTGAGCGTCTCCGGGATGTCGGCGCCCACACCCTCTACGTCGCCCAGGCCGCCGATCCATACCGGCGCGCCCTGCCACGCGATCATATGGCCTTCATTCTCCAGCACGATAACGCCCGCCTGCTCCAGCGCGCGGCGCACGGCATGCGGATCGTACCAATAATCGTGATTGCCGAGCACAGCGTAGACGCCCAGCGGCGCATCCAGATCGGAGAAGGCGTCAATCCCACGCAGCACCTGCGAGCGCTCGCTTGCGGCGCGACGCGCGGCCGGCCTCTCGCCCTCCACATAATCACCGAGCAGGAACACGACGTCCGGCTTCATCGCGTTCATCCGGGCGACGATTTCCTGCACGCGTTCGGGGCTGACGTTCGGGCCCGGCACGTGCGTATCGGCGATCACGCCGATACGCAGCCGCGGCGCACGCCAATCCGGATCGGTGATCGCGACATGGCGCGCCTCCAGCATGCGCGGTTCGACGAAGACGGACCAGACGAGCAGCCCCGCGGGCGCCGCCACGACCAACAGCGTGCGCCACGGGAACGCGTGATGGAAAGCCACATAGGCCAACAGAACGCCGGGTCCGGCGACCGCGAGGATCAGAGCGAGCAGGTGGAGGGCGCTCTGAATCTCCACCGGCGGGCTAACGCGCTAAAGCGGCGGTCATCGCCTCAAGCCGGGCGATCTTGGCGTGCGCAACGAAGCGGCGCGTCTCGTCAGGCGCACCCGCCAATTCCTCGCGGGCGCTTTGCATCTGCCGCTCGATGGCGGCGGCGTCGACGTCGGTGAGATCGACTGCCTCTTCCGCCAACACGGTCAGCCCAGCAGGCGTCACGTCCGCGAAGCCGCCATTGACGAAGATGCGGCGGATTTGGCCGTCATTATACACGCGCAGCGCGCCCGGCTTGATCACCGCCATCACCGGCGCATGCCGCGGCAGCACGCCGAACTCGCCGGCTGCGCCCGGCACGTCTACTTGGTCGACTTCCTCGTTGATCAGCTCCCGTTCGGGCGCGACGAGGGAGAAATGAAGCTTTTCGGCCATGCGCTAACCGTCCAGGGGCGATGCTAGAAGATCGGCGCACAGGCGCCAAGCGAACGCCGCCGCCCCTCTGGGGATCGCGGCGGTTGATTTCGGCTTTACGCTGCTTCCGCGGCCATACGTTGCGCCTTGGCGATCGCATCCTCGATGGTGCCGACCATGTAGAACGCCTGCTCCGGCAGGTGGTCGTACTCGCCAGCGACGAGGCCCTTGAAGCCGCGGATCGTATCCTTGATGTCCACCAGCACGCCGGGCGTGTTGGTGAATTGCTCGGCCACGAAGAAGGGCTGCGACAAGAAGCGCTCGATCTTCCGCGCGCGGGAGACGGCGAGCTTGTCGTCTTCCGAAAGCTCGTCCATCCCCAGGATCGCGATGATGTCCTGTAAGGCCTTGTAGCGCTGCAGTGTTTCCTGCACCGCCCGGGCGACGTCGTAATGCTCTTGCCCGACGACGCGCGGATCGAGAATGCGCGACGTGGAGTCGAGCGGGTCCACCGCCGGATAGATGCCCTTTTCCGAGATCGCCCGGTTCAGCACGGTCGTCGCATCCAAGTGGCTGAACGAGGTGGCGGGCGCCGGATCGGTCAAGTCGTCGGCCGGCACATAGATCGCCTGCACCGAGGTGATCGAGCCTTTTGTCGTCGAGGTGATGCGCTCCTGCATGGCGCCCATTTCCGTCGCCAGGGTCGGCTGATAGCCCACCGCGGAAGGTATCCGGCCCAGCAACGCCGACACTTCCGAGCCCGCCTGCGTGAAACGGAAGATGTTGTCGACGAAGAACAGCACGTCCTGCCCTTGATCGCGGAAATATTCGGCAACCGTGAGGCCCGTCAGCGCCACGCGCGCCCGCGCGCCCGGCGGCTCGTTCATCTGGCCGAACACCAGCGCGCAGCGGCTGCCTTGACCGCCGCCATGCTTGTTCACGCCGCTTTCAATCATTTCGTGATAGAGGTCGTTGCCTTCGCGCGTGCGTTCGCCCACGCCGGCGAACACCGAATAGCCGCCATACGCCTTGGCGATATTGTTGATCAGCTCCTGGATGACCACGGTCTTGCCGACGCCGGCGCCGCCGAATAGGCCGATCTTGCCGCCGCGCGCATAGGGGCACAGCAGATCGACGACCTTGATGCCGGTGGCCAGCATTTCCGGCGCGGGCTTTTGATCCACGAAGGCCGGAGCCGGCTGGTGGATCGCGCGCTTGGAGGTAGCAATGACGGGGCCGGCTTCATCCACCGGCTCGCCGATCACGTTCATGATGCGCCCGAGGGTGGCGTCGCCCACCGGAACGGCGATCGGGCCGCCGGTGTTTTCTACGTCCTGCCCACGCACCAAACCATCGGTCGAGTCCATGGCGATCGTGCGGACGGTGTTCTCGCCCAAGTGCTGCGCGACTTCGAGCACGAGCCGGCGATCCGCGATGGAGGTTTCTAGCGCGAAGGTGATGTCGGGCAGTTCGCCGTCGAACTCGACGTCCACCACGGCGCCGATCACTTGCGCCACGCGGCCTTTCATGGGTGCGGTCATTGCTTCGTCCTCGTCAGATCATTTCAAGCGTCACGGGAACGTTCCCGCGCGTCGCATTCGAATAGGGGCAAACTTGGTGGGCGGCCTCGACCAGCGCTTTCGCCTGATCGGCCGGCATGCCCGGGATATGCACTTTGAGCGTCGCTTCGAGCGCGAAGCCGCCGGCGTCATTGCGCCCGATGCCGACATCGCATGTCACCGTTGCGCCCGCGGCGTTCGCCTTTTGCTGGCTGGCGACGAAGAGTAACGCGGAGTTGAAGCACGTCGCGTAGCCGATCGCGAAGAAATCCTCCGGCGTGCAGCCCTGCCCCGTGCCGCCGAGGCCCTTGTCATGTTCCATATGGAACCAGGGCCCGCCTTCATCGAGCGAGGCTTTGCCGCCGGCGCGCCCGCCATGCGAGGTCGCCGAGGTGCGTGCGAGAACGGAAGTCGGACCGGCCATCCTGCTACCCCTTAAATCTGAAGACATGCCGTGCCGCGCGATACACAGCTGCGGCGGCGAGCGTGCGGGTGCGCAAGCGATCGCCCGGGCGCATGCGCGGCCACATGAAGCGGCCCGTGCGCGCATCCGAAGGCAGACGCACGGCGCGCCGGTCGGCGCGCGAGCCCATCAACGTGTAATATTGGGAATCCGCGAAGAAATAATGCGTGACAAGCGAGCGGCGCGTCGCCGAGGGATGGCGGCGGGCCGACCCCCGATGCACGAGATTAGCGGCCCACACGAACGCCTGCCCCTTCCTCAGAAGCGCCGGCTCTGGCGTGATGTGCGCCACGCGCGCCGCGACCGCGGGCTCGTAATAGCGGACATAGGCTTCCTGCGCGGTCATGTCCGCCGGCGCGCCTGCATCCGCCAGGCTCAGCACCGGCAGCGTGTGGCTGCCCGGATAATACTCCACCGGGCCGGCATCAGGCGAAACATCCTCCAGCGCCAGCCACACGCCGCACATCAGATGCGCCGGATCGGGTGTGAAATGAATCGTGTCACTATGCGCGCGCTGCTGGCTGCCATAGTGGAAATTGAGCGTCTGAAACGGAAACGGCTCGCGGCCGTATGCTTCGGCGAGCGCATCCGTGATCGGCTTCAACCCCGCCAGCGCGCGCACCGCCGGCCCGCGGCGCCACAAATCCTGCACCCGGTTCCAGCCCGCGTCCGCATAGGGCTTCGCCTCCGCGATCGCCACGTCGCACAGCGCCAGCACGGTGGGATCGCCGCTCAAATCGAGCACCGCGCCGCCTCGTGTGTGCAGCGTGCGCGCGAAATCCTGCGCCGTGGCATGGGCCGCGGTCATCTCAGAGCGCCTCCGCCCCGGAGATAATCTCGATCAGTTCCTTGGTGATATTGGCCTGGCGTTGACGGTTGTAACGCAGGGTCAACTGCTTGATCAGATCGCCGGCGTTGCGCGTAGCGTTGTCCATCGCGGTCATCTGCGCAGCGTAGAAGCCGGCGTTGTTTTCAAACAGCGCCTTGAGGATTTGGCTGTCGATATAGCGCGGCAACAGCGCCTCAAGGATTTCGCCTTCCTCGGGCTCGTATTCGTACACCGCCCCGCCGAGGTCCGGCGGCTGGGCGCCTTCCGGCGCCGTGGCGGGGATGATCTGCTGCGCCTGGGGCTGCTGGCTGATCACCGATTTGAAGCGCGAATAGAACAAGGTCGCCACGTCGAACGCGCCCGCCTCGTAAAGTTCGCGCACCTTGCCGCCGACGAGCTGCGCCGGCGTCGCCGTCACGTCGCGGAAGCCGGAGAGATCGATATGGTCGATCAGAAGCGAGCCGTAGAAGCGTCGCAACTGATCGCGCCCTTTCTTGCCAGCAGTAAGGATTTTCACCGTCTTGCCGGCAGCCAGCAAGGCGGCCGCATGCTCGCGCACGAGGCGCACGATCTGCGTGTTGAAGCCGCCGCAAAGGCCGCGCTCCGACGTGGCGACCACAAGGAGATGCACGTCGTCCTTGCCCGTGCCGGCGAGCAGCTTCGGGGCGCCCTCGCCCTTCACTGTAGCCGCGAGATTGGCGATCACCGCGGCGATGCGGTCCGCGTAGGGCCGCGCCGCCACCGCCGCATCCTGCGCGCGCTTCAGCTTGGCGGCGGCCACCATTTGCATAGCCTTAGTGATCTTCTGCGTGCTCTTCACGCTGGCGATGCGATTGCGGAAATCTTTAAGGCTCGGCACCGCGTTTTCCTATTTCAAAGCGGCCGCAGCGGCGGCCCCAGCGATCGCAACCTGTTCATCCTGCGCCGATTGTGCGCCAGCGCCCGCGATGAGCGCCCCGCCCTGCACGGCGCGATCGCCAGGCCGCGAAATCGCCTGGCCAAGTCGAGGCGACGCGGCCGCCGCAAGGAGGATGCCCCCGCGCATGCGCGCTAGGCCGCGAAGGTCGGGGCGAAGGCGTCGATCGCCTTGGCGATCTTGTCCTCCAGCCCATCCTTGCGGATGTCGCCCTTTTCGCGGATCTCCGCGAGCAGCGTCGGATTGGACGCGCGGAGATAGCCGATCAGATCACGTTCAAAGGCGCGGATATCGCCCACGGGCACGCGGTCCAAATAGCCGCGAGTGCCCGCAAAGATCAGCACCACCTGCTCCTCCACCGGCACTGGCGAGAACTGGTCCTGTTTCAGCAATTCGGTGAGGCGTGCGCCGCGATTCAGTAGACGCTGCGTTGCCGCATCGAGATCGGACCCGAACTTCGCGAAGGCCGCCATTTCGCGGTATTGCGCGAGCTCGCCCTTCATCGGGCCTGTCACCTGGCGCATCGCGCGGATCTGCGCCGAACCGCCGACGCGGCTGACGCTGATGCCGACGTTCACCGCCGGGCGGATGCCTTGGTAGAACAGGTCGGTTTCGAGGAAGATTTGCCCGTCGGTGATCGAAATGACGTTCGTCGGGATGTAGGCCGAAACGTCGTTCGCTTGCGTCTCGATGATCGGCAGCGCGGTGAGCGAGCCGGACTTGTTGTCGTCGTTCAGCTTCGCCGCACGCTCCAGCAGGCGGGAGTGCAGATAGAAGACGTCCCCCGGATAGGCTTCGCGGCCGGGCGGCCTGCGCAGCAGCAGCGACATCTGCCGATAGGCCACGGCCTGCTTCGACAAATCGTCATATATGATCAGCGCGTGCATGCCATTGTCGCGGAACCACTCGCCCATCGCGCAGCCGGCGAACGGCGCGATGAATTGTAGCGGCGCTGCCTCCGAGGCCGTAGCCGAGACGATGACCGTGTATTTCAGCGCGCCGCGCTCTTCGAGCGTTTTGGCGATCTGCGCCACAGTCGAGCGCTTCTGACCGATGGCGACATAGATGCAGTAGAGTTTTTCGGTTTCCGACGCGTTCTTATCGTGCGCTTCGCGCTGATAGAGGATCGTGTCGATGGCGACAGCGGTCTTGCCGGTTTGGCGGTCGCCGATGATCAGCTCGCGCTGGCCGCGCCCGATCGGGATCAGCGCGTCGATCGCCTTGATACCCGTCTGCATCGGTTCGTGCACGGAACGGCGCGGAATGATGCCCGGCGCCTTCACGTCGACGCGGCGGCGCTCCGTTCCCTGGATCGGGCCCTTGCCGTCGATCGGCTCGCCCAGCGGATTGACGACGCGGCCGAGCAGCCCCTTGCCGACCGGCACGTCCACGATCTCACCTAGGCGTTTGACCGTGTCGCCTTCCTTCAACTTGCTGTCTTCGCCGAAGATTACGACGCCCACATTGTCGCGCTCCAGGTTGAGCGCCATGCCTTTGACGCCGCCGGGGAACTCCACCATCTCGCCGGCCTGGACACTGTCCAGCCCGTAGATCCGCGCGATCCCGTCGCCCACGGACAGGATGCGGCCCACGTCGGCGACTTCCGCCTCGGCGCCGAAGCCTTTGATCTGCTGCTTCAGGATGGCGGAGATTTCCGCTGCGCGAACGTCCATTGGCTTCTCTCTCGTTGAAGGTCAGCCGGCCCGCAAAGCGAGCCGCAAGTTATCGAGTTTGGTTTTCACCGAGGCGTCGAACTGGCGCGACCCGGCGCGCACGATGAAGCCGCCGATCAAGCGGTCGTCCACGCGCACTTCGGGCTGCACCTTTCGGCCCAGCGTTTTGGCAAGGCTGTCGACCAGAGCGGCCAACTGCTTCGGCTCCAGCGGCGCCGCAGAAACAATCTCCACCGCCTGCTCGCCACGCTTTTCCGCCAGCAGCCGGCGATACGCCTGAGCGATCGCACGCAAATCGCCGGCGCGTCCATTCAGCGCGGCGACGCCGATCAGGTTGCGCCCCAGAGGCGAAAGGCCCAGCCTGTCAGCCACGGCGACGAGCCCGCGGCTCTTTTCTTCCGGAGTGATCAGCGGCGAAGCGGCGACAAGCGCAAGATCGGCGCTCTCGGTCAGCGCCTCGCTGAAGCTGGACAAGTCCCTTTCCAGAGCCTCAACCGCCGTTTGCTCTTCCGCCAACTCGAGCGCCGCTGCCGCATAGCGTTCCGCCGCCTGCGCGCTTTGCCCGTCCTTCGCCACGAAAAGCTCCATCCACGCTCAAGGCCCCGCCTCTCGCCTTGCGTGGCGCGCGGGGCCTCTAGGGGCCCGCGCAGGCAAGGCTGAAGCGGCGGGGGAAACTGCCTGTCCGGAATCGTTCCGAACGCCCGCGGGGGGATAACATGGCCTTTTCGGCGTTGACAATCGCCGGTTCGCCGCAGGATCGCCGGCCCCCGCCCGGCGGCTGAACAAGCAGGCCGTGGCGGCCGCCAAAGGGGGCGCACGCGCCCCGATTCAGGCCTAGAGCGCCTCCCGCAGGGTCAGCCGGGTCTGGTTTTGCCAGCGTCCGCCGGCTCGCGGCGGGCGCTGATGTTCAACAGCTCCACCGCCAGCGAGAAGGCGATGGCGAAGTAAAGATACCCTCGCGGGATGTGGAAGCCGGCGCCATCCGCCACCAGCGCCACGCCGACCAGTAGGATGAACGCCAAAGCCAGCATCTTGGTGGTGGGGTGCGTTTCGATGAAGGCGCCCAGCGGCCGCGCCGCCACCGCCATCACGACCGTGGAGAGCACCACCGCCAGGATCATCACCGGCAGCATCGTCGTCATGCCGATCGCGGTGATCACGCTGTCGAGCGAGAACACGAAATTGATGACGAAAAGCTGCACCACCACGCTGGCGAAGGCGGTTTTCGCTCCGGCTTCCTCATGATGCGTGCCTTGCACCGCCTGATGGATTTCCTGCGTGCCCTTCCACAGCAGGAAGAGCCCGCCCGCCAGCAGGATCATATCCTTGATCGTGAAGGCGAGGAATTCCTCGCGATGCTTCGCCGCCTCGCCGCCCAGCACCCCCGCCCACGCCTCGGGCAAGCGGAACAAGGGATTGTCGTCGAGCTGGATGATCCAGAAAATCGTCCCCAGCATCGCGATGCGCAGCGCCATGGCGCCCCAGATGCCCACAAGCCGCGCGCGACTCTGCTCCTTGCCCTTGAGCTTCGCGACCGCGATCGAAACGAACAGCAGATTGTCGACGCCAAGGACGATTTCCAGAAAGGTGAGCGTGACGAGGCTAAGCCAGAACGCCGGTGTGGCGATCAATTCCATCGCGGATCCTTCAAGGGGCCGAATGTGCTAACGACATTGTGAAGGTAGCAGCGCAGGCGCGCCTCGCGCCACCCTGCTAGCAAGGCCGCCGCGCCGCACGGGGACATGCTTGGATCATTTCATCGCCTTGGCTCAGAGCCCGGAGGCATGGCTCGCGCTGGTCACCCTGGTGACGATGGAGGTGGTTCTCGGCATCGACAACCTCCTCTTCATTTCCATCCTGACGAACAAATTGCCGGCGGCCCAGCGCCCGATGGCGCGGCGCATCGGCATCGGCCTTGCGCTGGGCATGCGGCTGGTGCTGCTAGCTTCGATCGCCTGGATCGCGCAATTGCGCGAGCCGGTGATCACCGCATTCGGCCATGCCTTCTCCTGGAGGGACATCATCCTCGCGGCTGGCGGGCTCTTTCTTATTTATAAGGCGACGGGCGAAATTCGCCGCCACATCGATCCAGGGCCGGATGAAAAGCCCGGCGGCGCCGGCGGAGCGACGATCGGGTTCGCCGCCGTCATCGTGCAGATCGTGCTGGTCGACATCGTATTCTCCGTCGACTCCATCCTCACCGCCATCGGCATGACCGACGAACTGGCGATCATGGTGGTGGCCGTGCTGATCGCGGTGGGCGTCATGATGTTTGCCGCCGATCCCGTGGGCGATTTCGTGCACCGCCACCCCACGGTGGTGATGCTAGCGCTCGGCTTCCTGTTGATGATCGGCGTGATGCTGATCGCCGAGGGGTTCGGTTTCCACGTGCCGAAGGGTTACGTCTACGCCGCGATGGCGTTCTCCGCCGGCATCGAGGCGCTCAATATGTGGGGCCGCTCGATCCGCGATAAGCGCCGCGCGCAGGCGCAGGCGCGCGATGGCGCGGCGGCCCCTGTCTCCGCGCCTCACAGAAACGAATAGGGATCCACGTCGATCTGCACGCGCACGTTGGAGGCGAGCTTCACGCGGCTTACCCACGCCGCGACATACGCGGAAAGATCCACCCCGCGATCCGCACGCACGAGGAAGCGGCGGCGGTGCATGCCGCGGATCACCGCCAGCGGTGCTGGCGCCGGGCCCCACACGTCGACGCCGTCTGCGGAAGGCGCGGCCGCGCCCAGCGCGTCCGCCGCGGCGTTCGCCTCCTTATCTCCCGGCGCCGCGATAATAAGCGCACCGAGCCGGCCGAACGGCGGCATGCCCATTTCCTCGCGCGCCCGCGCTTCCGCCGCGAGAAAGCCGTCGCGGTCTTGCCGCGCCAGGGCCTGCATCGTTTCGCTTTCCGGATCGTAGGTCTGGATCAACGCACGCCCAGGGCGGTCGGCGCGGCCGGCGCGGCCGGAAACTTGGCTCAGCAATTGGAATGTGCGCTCGCCGGCGCGCAAGTCGCCGCCTTTCAGGCCGAGGTCAGCGTCGACGACGCCGACCATCGTGAGATTCGGGAAATTGTGGCCCTTCGCCACGATCTGGGTGCCGATGAGAATGTCGATCTCACCGCCCGCCATGCGCTCCACGATGGCGCGCACGTCCGCCCCGGTCTGCGCCGTGTCGGAGGAGAATATCTCCATCCGATGATCCGGGAAGTGGTCGCGCAATTCTTCTTCGATGCGCTCCACCCCGGGGCCGATGGAGGTGAAAGAATCCGGCGCGAGGCAGTTGGGGCACACTTTCGGCTTCGGCATCGAGAAACCGGTGAGATGGCAGACCAGCCGCCCAGTGTAGCGGTGCTCGACGAGCCAGCTCTCCGTATCGGGCGCCTTCATCTTGTGGCCGCAGGCGCGGCACAAGGTGAGCGGCGCGTAGCCGCGCCGGTTCATATAGAAGAGCGCCTGCTCCCCGCGCGACAGCGCCTCGGCCGCCGCACGCACCAGCTTGGGCGAGAGCCAGCGCCCGCGCTCCGGCGGCTCCAGCTTCATATCCACGAGTTCGATATCGGGGAGCACGGCCACGCCATGGCGCGCCGGCAGCTTCACATGCGCGTACCGCCCCCCCTGCGCATTGACGAGCGTTTCCAGCGATGGGGTCGCCGAGGCGAGCACCACCGTCGCGCCGGACATCTTCGCCCGCGCCACGGCGAGATCGCGCGCCTGATAGGCCACGCCATCGTCCTGCTTGTAGGACGGATCGTGCTCCTCATCGACGACGATGAGCTTCAGGTTCGGAAACGGCAGAAACAGCGCGGAGCGCGCGCCCGCCACCAGCCGCGCCCTGCCCGCCGCCACCTCGCGCCAGGCGCGGCGGCGTTGCTTGTGGCCGATCGCGGAATGCCATTCGACGGGCCGCGCGCCGAAGCGCCGCTCGAAGCGCTCCAGCACCGCCTGCGTCAGCGCAATCTCCGGCAGCAGCACGAGCGCCTGCGCCTGGGGATCGCGGCGCAGCGCCTCGGCGACCGCCTCGAAATACACTTCCGTCTTGCCCGAGCCGGTGACGCCGTCGAGCAGGCTCACGCGGAACTCCTCGGCCCGCACTGCTTCGATCAGCGCCTCCGCGGCGGCGTGCTGAATATCTGAAAGGGTGTTGCGCGCCGCCACGCCGTGCACGGCATCCACGTCCGGCTCGTCGAATGGCGTATCTTCCGCCCGCTCCAGTCGCATGAGCGCGCCGGCATCGATCAGGCCTTTGACGACGCTGCCGGTGACGCCGGCGCGGCGCGCGAGCGCTGCGGGTATGTCCGCCTCGCGCGCGGCCTCCGCCAGCACGCGCGAACGCGCATCCGTCATCCGGCCTTCGAACGCCTCCGCCGGCGCATACACGGCGATCGTCGGCGACGGCGCCAGCGCATCCGGCGAGCGCAGCACCATGCGTAGGATCAGCCCCGCTGGCGCACACACATATTTTCCCGCCCAGTCGACGAAGCGGCGCGTTTCTTCCGGCAGCGGCGGCGCGCCCCACGCCACCTCCTCCACCGCCTTCAGATTGGCGGCGCCTGGCGCGTCGCGCTCCACGCTCCACACTACGCCGCGATAAACGTTTGGCCCCAGCGGCGCCGCGACGTGCGCGCCCGGCTCCAGCCGCCACGCGGCGGGCGCGCGATAATCAAACGGCTCCGGCAGCGGCATCGGGAACAGCACGCGCACGCGGTCGACCCCAGCGGTGGTGGCGTCATTTAAGAATTCCTCGCCTTCTTCCTCTAAGCCTGGAAGCGACGGCCTGCTCAGGTCCGCCAATTTCTGGCGGGAGCGGCGGAGGCGATCGGCGGCGGCCATGCAGGACTTAGGTAAGGCGAGCCGGACTCCCGCGCCAGCGTTGCTGGCCGCCTGGACGACGCACCTCGCCGACGAGCGCCGCTTCAGCCCGCGCACAGTCGAAGCCTACGCGCGCGATCTGGCCGCGTTCCTACACTTCCTCACAGACCATCTGGGCGGCGAACCAGACGCACAGGCCCTCGCCGTGCTGGAACCGCAGGATCTGCGCGCCTATCTGGCCGCGCGTCGGCATGGCGAGCATGTACTGAGGGACCGCTCGCTGTCGCGCGCGCTGGCGGCGATCCGATCGTTCTTCCGCTGGCTGGAACGCCGCAACGGCATTTCCAACGCGCGCATCGGCTTGGTGCGTGGTCCACGCTTGAAGGCCTCATTGCCGCGCCCGGTGAGCGAGGATGCCGCCTTCGCGCTGATCGAGGAAGCGGAAGCGGAATCCGAAACGCCGTGGATCGCCGCGCGCGACGCCGCGGTGCTCACCCTGCTCTACGCGGCCGGCCTGCGCATCTCAGAGGCGCTCTCTCTCACCGGCAAGGATTGCCCGCCGCCGGAAGCGCTGCGCGTGCGCGGCAAGGGCGGCAAAGAGCGCATCGCGCCGCTACTGCCGGCTGCGCGCGAGGCCATCGCCGCCTATGCGGCGCTGTGCCCTTACACGCTGACGCGCGACGCCGCGCTGTTCCGCGGCGCGCGAGGCGGGGCGCTCTCTCCGCGCATCGTGCAGGCCTTGATGGCGCGGCTGCGCGGTCGGTTGGGCCTGCCCGAAAGCGCTACGCCGCACGCACTGCGCCACGCCTTCGCGACGCATCTCCTGGCGCATGGCGGGGATTTGCGCGCGATCCAGGAATTGCTCGGCCACGCCTCGCTTTCGACGACGCAACGCTATGCCGACGTCGAAAGTGCGCGCCTTATCGAGGCGTATGCCGCTGCGCATCCACGCGCGTGAACGCGCAATTCGGCGCAAAGAGATTCGCTCGCACCTGCAGCGCACGCGCTTTTTTCGGCATTCTCTCGTGATTTTTTTTGTGACGGCGGTTCACGCAACGCGATTTTTGAACGCATTCAACACGCAAAAACGCGTGAAAATCCTTGCAAAACGCATGTTTTTGCGAGGCGCGCGCTGCGATTTCGCGCGCCGCAAGTAATCACGCAAATAAACCAATCGACAACCACAAGAATGTTTTTCTCGCGCTCGGCGAAACACCACGTCGCCCGCACAAACGTCGAAACACTACTGTTAATCGGAAGGAAATGAAGATGGCTAAAGCAGTAAAGGCGAAACCCGCCGCGAAGAAGATGGCGAAGAAGCCGGCCGCGAAGAAGGCGGTCCGCAAGGCTGCCGCGACCCGCAAGGTCGTGCGCAAGCCGACCGCGAAGAAGGCGGTCCGCAAGGTCGCCGCGACCCGCAAGGTCGTGCGCAAGCCCGCCGCTAAGAAGGCGGTCCGCAAGCCCGCCGCCCGCAAGGCGGTGCGCAAGCCCGCCGCGAAGAAGACGGTTCGCAAGGTCGCGAAGAAGGTCAGCCGCAAGCCGACCGCTGCGATGATCGCTTCGCTGAAGAAGACGAAGGCCGCGACGAAGCCGAACGGGCTGGCGCGCCATTAGTCAGAGGCGCGCGGGAGCCCTCCCGCGTCCGCTTGCGAAACGGCAAGGCGCCGCCGATCCAATCGGCGGCGCTTTCGTTTTGCCACTCAGGCCTTCCAGCGGCGCTTCAGCCAACCGCCGAATTCCCCGATCGCCTCCTGAGCCTCTTCGAGCGCCAGATGGATGTGCCAGACGTGGAAGAGGCCCGGCCAGATCTCCACAGTCGCATCCACGCCGGCAGCGCGCGCCGCGGCGATGAAGCTCTCGGAGTCGGACAACAGCACCTCATCACCGCCAACCTGGATCAGCACCGGCGCAAGGCCGGCGAGATCGGCGAACACTGGCGAGGCGCGGCCGTCGCGCGCATCCGCGCCCGCAAGATAAAGCGCGGCGCATGCATCAAGCGCCTCTTTCGTGAGCACCGGATCGCTCTCGGCCTTGTAACCGTAGCTGCCGCCGCTTTGCGTAAGATCGGCCCACGGCGCGATCACGGCGATCGCCAACGGTTGCGGTAACCCCTCCGCGCGTGCACGCGCGGCCAGGGCGAGCGCGAGGCCGCCGCCGGCGGAATCCCCCATGAACGCGATCGACTCCGCTGCGCGGCCTTCGGCGAGCAGGCGGCGATAGCCTTCAATCGCGTCGTCAAGCGCGGCTGGGAACGGATCTTCAGGCGCGAGGCGATAGTCGAGCGTCACCGCCTCCGCTTCGGCGGCCATCGCTAGCGATGCGGCCAGCGCGCGGTGGCTGACGATCGATCCTGCGCAATAGGCGCCGCCATGCAGAAAAAAGATCGTACGGCCAGCCTTCGTCTGCGGGCCGACGAGGCGCTCACCCCCGCGGCCCAAATCGATCGGCGCGGCGCGCCACCCCTCGGGGAGCGGCGACGCGAGCGCCTCCACACGCGCGCGGATCTCTGCGATGTCGCCGGGGCGGCCTTCCTCGCGCTGCGCGAGCAACGCCTCACGGACCTCGTCGATGCTCATGCGCAATCCCCTCCTCTTGCGTGGCTACGCAGCCTTCGCTGCGACGCCAAGTGCGGTGAGAGTGGGCGTGGGGGTCGCCGCCGGCAAGCCGAATCATCGCCGAATCACCGCCTCGCGAATCACGTCGAAGCGGTCCGCAGCCGCCCGCTTTTTGGCCGCGCGCAAGGCTTGCGGAAAAATTTTTTCCGCGGCTGTGGACGTCTTGCCACGCGCCCCGCGAGCGCCGCCCGCGCGATTGCTTGTTCCGTAACCGGACGAAATTTCGCACCCGATCGCGCGGCAGGCGCGTGCGTCAAGGCCGCATCTTTCTTGGCTTCCCGTGCATAAATCCCGCAGCGCGCGGCGCGCGCTTCCACGCCGACTTTTTGCGCCCAAGCACCGCCCCTCACCTGCATTTATCCGTACACGGATTTATTCATGAGGAGCCGTCCGGAAGGTCTCGCGGCATGGAGGGTCTTGCGTTTCGTTTCCGATTCGCGCGTATTTGCGGCGCGCATTCAACCAACGGAAAGGCGCGACGATGGCTAAGGCAGTGAAAGCCGCCAAAAAGGCTCCGGCCAAGGCGGCGGCGAAACCGAAGATGGCGGCTAAGAAGCCCGCCGCGAAGAAGGCTCCCGCCAAGAAGAAGAAGTAAGAAACCATCGCGGGCTGCCTTCCGGGACGCCCGCGGGGTCTTAGTTCTCCTCGCGCACGCGGGCTTGGCATCGACCAGGTTCGCGTGCGCGGACGGAGACCCGGAAGCGCTCTCCAGGACACAAGAGCGCAAGTGAAGCCAGGCGAAGCCGGCCCGCACCAGTCATCCGCCCATCAAAAACTCCTGCGGTCCCGCACAACCACTCGTGCGCGCGACTTCACATCTGCATCGTCCAGCCGTCGACGCCTTTGGCCGCCTCGCGGATGGCCTCGCCCATGCCCGGATGAGCATGGCAGGTGCGCGCGATGTCTTCGGCGCTGGCGGAAAGCTCCATCGCAACGGCGACCTCGCCGATCATCTCGCCCACGCCCGCGCCGATCATGTGCGCGCCGACGACGCGCCGGGAGGCCGTATCCTCGATGATCTTCACGAACCCCTCCGTCTCGTGGTTCGTGCGCGCGCGTGAATTGGCCGTGAACGGGAATTTCCCGACCTTGTAGGCGGCGCCCGCCGCCTTCAATTCTTCCTCGGTCTTGCCGATTCCGGCGACCTCCGGGTTGGTGTAGATGATGCCTGGGATCACATCGTAGTTCACATGCCCCCACCGCCCGGCAATGATTTGGGCCGTGGCGATGCCCTCTTCCTCCGCCTTGTGGGCCAACATGGGCCCCTGCGTGCAATCGCCGATCGCATAGATGCCTTCGACGTTCGTCTTGAAATGCTTGGTCTCGATGAAGCCTCGGCGGTCAGTCGCCACGCCAAGGGCCTCAAGCCCCAACCCTTGCGTGAAGGGCCGGCGTCCGATCGACACGAGCACCACATCCGCCGTGAGAATCTTCCCGCCGCCGCCGCCGGCCGGCTCGATCGCCACGTCGAGGCGCTCGCCCTGCT
>JBFWWB010000003.1:0-5037 GCA_050246435.1 Hyphomonadaceae bacterium | reverse complement strand
CGCCCTGCTCCACACGCGCCACCTTGTGAGCCAACTCGAACTTCATACCCTGCTTGGCCAGGATGCGCTGGAGCTGGCGTGAAAGCTCGCCGTCCATGCCCGGAATGATGCGATCGAGGAATTCCACCACGGTCACCTCGGCGCCGAGCCTGCGCCATACCGAACCGAGCTCCAGCCCAATGACGCCGCCGCCCACCACCACCATGTGCTGCGGCACGGCGCTCAACGTCAGCGCGCCGGTGGACGAAACGATGCGCGCTTCGTCGATGGACACGCCGGGCAGCGGCGCGACATCCGATCCGGTTGCGATCACGATGTTGCGCGTTTCGAGAACGGTCTCGGCGCCGTCCAGCCCGCGCACCGCTACGCGCCCGGGCGCCAGGATGCGGCCAGCGCCTGGGCGGAAATCGACCTTGTTCTTGCGCATCAGGAATTCGACGCCCTTGGCGAGGCCGTCCACCGCCTCCTGCTTCTGGCGCATCATCTGATCGAGATCGATCGTGAGGCCGCTCACGCCGATCCCCATCGTGGGAAACGTCTTGCGCGCCGCCTCGTAGAGATCGGAAGCGTGTAGCAGCGCTTTCGAGGGGATGCAGCCCACATGCGTGCAGGTGCCGCCCAGCTTGCCGCGGCTCTCGACGATCGCCGCCCTGAGGCCGAGTTGGCCGGCGCGGATCGCGCAATTGTAGCCGCCGGGGCCACCGCCAATGATCACCAAATCGTACGGTTCGCTCATTGAAGCGGCCTCGCGTTGCAAGTTGTCATGTCAGGAAATGGCTGCGCCCGCCCGCCCGCACTGCGCGCAGCAGCGTATAAAGGGCATCCATCCGGATTTCAAAACGGCTCAATGCAGCCTGCCGGCGTGGTAGAGCCAGGCGGCCAGCACCGCCATCGCCAGCGCCATGAAGAAGCCGTTCACGGTGTGCGCGGTGGGCCGTTCGGCGGCGGCGGCCTCTGGCGTCGGCGCGCGTAGCTCGCGGCGGCGCTGACGCACGAAATAAAGGAGCTGGTGAACGATGGAGCCGGCGAGCAACGGCACCGCGAAGCGGCTGGCCAGCGCCATGGCGACGCCGGAGGCGATCGTCAGTACGCCGCCGGCGAACAGCCAGCGGTCGCGCCCCGCATCCGCCCAGTCTGGCGCATTGGGCCGGCTGGCGTCCTCCGCCAGCTTGTCGAGCGTTTCGATGATGGAATCGAGCTGCGCATTGCGCCGCAGCTCGCGCATCAGCATCAGACCGCCCACCACCCAAAGCACGCCCATAAGGCGCAGCGCGGCGGCCGCGAGATCGACGATAGTCAGGGTCGCCACGCCGGCGCTCGTTCAGCGGATGCGGCAGGCAGCGCTCAAAGCTCGAGAAGAACGCGTTCGGGATCTTCCAGGCATTCCTTCACGCGCACCAGGAAGGTCACCGCATCCTTGCCGTCGACCAAGCGGTGATCGTAGCTCAGCGCCAGATACATCATCGGCCGCGCTTCGACCTTGCCGTTCACGACGATCGCGCGATCCTGGATCTTGTGCATGCCCAGGATGCCCGATTGCGGGGCGTTCAAGATCGGCGTCGACATCAGCGAGCCATAGACCCCACCGTTCGAGATCGTGAACGTCGCGCCCTGCAGGTCTTCCAGCTTGAGCTTGCCGTCCCGCGCGCGCGCGCCTAGGTCGGTTATGCCCTTCTCGATCTCGGCCAGGCTCAGATGGTCCGCGTCGCGCAGAACGGGGACCACGAGCCCCCGCTCCGTGCCGACGGCGATGCCGATATCGTAGTAGTTCTTGTAGATCACGTCGTCGCCGTCGATCTCGGCGTTGACGTCCGGCACCTCCTTGAGGGCCACGATGCAGGCCTTCACGAAGAAGCTCATGAAGCCGAGCTTCACATGGTGCTTCTTCTCGAACAGATCCTTGTATTTGGCGCGCACGCTCATGATGGCGGTCATATCCGCCTCGTTGAACGTGGTGAGCATCGCGGCAGTGTTTTGCGCTTCTTTGAGGCGACGCGCGATCGTCTGGCGCAGGCGCGTCATCTTCACGCGTTCTTCGCGCGGGCCGATCGCCGCGAGCGAGACAGAGGCGGCGCGCGCCACGGCCTGAAGCGGCGGCTGCGCCGCCTGTTGGGGTTGCGGGGCCGGTTGCGGGGCCGGCTGGGGCGCGGCGCTCGCGACGGCGCCCAGCACATCGGCCTTGGTCACCCGGCCGTCGCGGCCGGTGCCGCGCAGCGAATCTGCATCCAGATTGTTCTCCGCCACGATGCGCTGCACCGAGGGCGACGATGCGTGCGGAGAGGCTTCCTGCGGCCGCGGTTCGGCATATTGCGCATAAGACGGCGCAGCGGCGGGCGCGGGCGGGGGCGCAACCGGCTGCGAGGCGCGCGGCGACGCGCTTACTCCGGCGCCCTGCCCGATATGCGCCAACAGCGCGCCGATCTGCACGTTCGCGCCTTCCGGCGCCACGATGTCGGCCAGCACGCCGCCCTCTGGTGCCGCCACTTCAACGGCGACCTTGTCGGTTTCCAGCTCGACGAGCACCTCGTCGCGCTCTACCCGGTCGCCGGGCTTCTTGTTCCAGCGCCCCACGGTCGCCTCGGTGACGGACTCGCCCAGGGTGGGGACTACAACATCGGTCATCTGTTCTGCTCCGCGACCCGCGCGGCTCCTTTATCCAGTGTTGGGTGACGCGGGAAACCGCGCTGACGATCAGAGGGCGCTCAGGCGAACGCATCCGCCATGATCGCCTCGGTTTCCTTTAAATGCTTCGACATAAGCCCCGTCGCGGTCGACGCCGTGGCCGGGCGGCCGACGTAACGCGGACGGCGATACGTCGAGCCTATGCGGTCGAGCGTCCATTCGAGGTTGGGCTCCATGAAGAACCATGCGCCCATATTCTTGGGCTCTTCCTGCGCCCAGACGATTTCCGCCTGTTTGAAGCGCCCTAGCTCCGCCATCAGCGACTTCGCAGGGAACGGATAGAATTGCTCCACCCGCAACAGATAGACGTTGTCGATCCCGCGCTTCTCGCGCTCCTCTAGCAAGTCGTAATAAACTTTGCCGGCGCACAGGATCACGCGGCGGATCTCACCGTCCGGCTTCAGCGCGTGGCTGCCGGGGTTCAACTCCGCATCGTCCCACAGCACGCGGTGGAACGTCGTGCCTTCGGCGAGATCGGCCAGCTTCGACACGCAGCACCGGTGGCGCAGCAGCGACTTCGGCGTCATCAGGATCAGCGGCTTGCGGAAGCCGCGGTGAATCTGGCGGCGCAGCGCGTGGAAATAGTTCGCCGGCGTCGAGATGTTCGCCACCTGCATGTTGTCTTCCGCGCAGAGCTGTAGGTAGCGCTCCAGGCGCGCGGAGGAATGCTCCGGCCCCGCTCCTTCGTAGCCATGCGGCAGCAGCATCGTCAGGCCCGACATGCGCAGCCACTTGCGCTCGCCCGATGAGATGAACTGGTCCACCACCACCTGGGCGCCGTTGGCGAAATCGCCGTACTGGGCCTCCCAGAGCGTCAGCGTATTCGGATCGGCCAGCGAGTAGCCGTATTCGAAGCCGAGCACCGCCTCTTCCGACAGCAGCGAGTCGATCACCTCATAATGCGCCTGGCCGGCGCGCAGCGCGTTGAGCGGCGTGTAGCGCGCCTCGGTGGTCTGATCGATGAAATGCGAGTGGCGCTGGCTGAACGTGCCGCGGCCCGAGTCCTGGCCGGAGAGGCGCACCGGGAATCCTTCATCGAGCAGGCTAGCGAACGCCAAATGCTCGGCCGTGGCCCAATCGATCCCTTCGCCCGTTTCGATGGACTTGCGGCGGTTTTCCACCACACGCACGAGTGTCTTGTGCATGTCGACGCCGGCCGGCGCCTTGGTAAAGGCCGCGCCGAGCGCGCGCAGCTTCGACGCCGGCACCGCCGTCTGACCCTTGCGGTCGTCGTCGTCGGGCAAGCCCAGACCTGACCAAACGCCGTCCAGCCAATCAGCCTTGTTCGGGCGGAAATTGGCGCCGCTTTCGTACTCCGCGTCGAGGAACGCCTCGAATTCCTTGATCCAAACGTCGACCTCGGGCGGCGTCGCCACGCCTTCACGCGCCAGTCGCTGGGAATAGATTTCCCGCGTCGTCGGGTGATCTTTAATCTTCTTGTACATCAAGGGCTGCGTGAACGAGGGTTCATCGCCCTCGTTGTGGCCATAGCGGCGATAGCAGAACACGTCGATCACGACGTCCTTGCCGAATTTCTGGCGATACTCCGTGGCCACCTTGGCGGCGAACGTGACCGCTTCCGGATCGTCGCCGTTCACGTGGAAGATCGGCGCCTGCACCATCAGCGCCACATCGGACGGATACGGGCTGGAGCGCGAATGCCGTGGGCTGGTGGTGAAGCCGATCTGGTTGTTCACAATGACATGCACCGTGCCGCCCGTGCGGTAGCCGCGCAGGCCGGAAAGCGCGAAGCACTCCGCCACCACGCCCTGCCCGGCAAACGCCGCGTCGCCGTGCATTAGCACCGGCATCACGCGCGCGCGCAATTTGAACAGGTCTTCCTGACCATCCCACTGCTGATTGGCGGCCTGCTTGGCGCGCGCCTTGCCTAGCACCACGGGGTTGACGATTTCGAGGTGACTCGGATTCGCAGTCAGCGAAAGGTGCACTTTGTTGCCGTCGAACTCGCGGTCCGACGAGGCGCCCATGTGATATTTCACGTCGCTAGAGCCCAGCACTTCATCCGGCGTGGCTGAGCCGCCTTTGAACTCGTGGAAGATCACGCGGTAGGGCTTACCCATTACGGCAGCGAGTACGTTCAGGCGGCCGCGGTGCGGCATGCCGATGACGATCTCTTCGACGCCCAGCGCGCCGCCGCGTTTGATGATCTGCTCCATGGCGGGAATGCAAGCTTCGCCGCCGTCGAGCCCGAAGCGCTTCGTGCCCGGATAACGGCGATGCAGGAAGCGCTCGAAGGTCTCCACTTCGACGAGCTTCTTGAGGATCGCGCGCTTGCCTTCGCGCGTGAAGGAAATCTCCTTGTCCGGCCCTTCGATGCGCTCCTGGATCCAGGCT
>JBFWWB010000002.1:0-55905 GCA_050246435.1 Hyphomonadaceae bacterium | reverse complement strand
GAGCGGATCATCGTCGGCGCTGCTGCAATTCTCGCCCGATCCCGAGCCGTAGTAGGGTGCGATGAGGACGTGCGAATGCTTCGCTACCTGTGTGGGCGTTGGATCATCGACGCCGCGCGGCGCGCCATTGCCCTGGCGCGACAACATGAACGGCTGGGCGACCGCGAAATTGCCGCCGCCGGCGTGGATCGTGCCCAGCGGATCGTCAACGCTCTGGACGCGCCGATCATGCGGATGCGCTTCGCCTGCATCGACGCCATGGGCGACGGAGACGATGAACGGCTCGACCAGAATGGGGCGGGCGCAGCCCTGGTTTTCTTCCGAGCCCGCGCCGCCGGTGGTGATCGTCGGCAGCGGCTCCTGCGTGTCCCGCGGCTGCCCCCAGCTGCCGGGCGCCAGGATGAAAGGGGCGGGCCCCATCGGCTGCGCGAGCCCAATATGCGAGCCATTGGCGGCGATCGCGGGGACAGGAGCGTCCACGCTTTGCGCGGCCATGTGATTGCGCAGGATCACCAGAAACGGTTCTGGCCACTGGAATTTCTCGACGCCGGCGTAGACGCGCTGCAGCGTCTTCATCGCGAGCGGCTTCTTGCGTGTGAATATCGATTTGCCCTGAATCCCCCAGTCGATGATTTCCCGCGCCGGGCGCCAAGGCTGCAGGCCGGGGAACAGCTCGGCCTTCTCCTGCACGCGGCGGCGGTGCGTCGCCATCGGCCAAGCCACCTTCCGTCGATCGCTTCGCGCTTCGAGGATAAAGCGCGCCCGCGTGGTCGCCTCGCCAAAGTCGGCCGCGTTCAGTTTTCGCCACGCAGGATCGAAGCCCAGCCGCTTCAGTGTCTCGATCCACGCGTGGAAGTATTCGCCCTTGCGCGAGCGCACAGGGCGGCCGGTGCGGGCATTGACCGGCCCCCAGCTGGTGAATTCCCAGACGTTCTCGATGATGATGCGCTTTACCCGAAGCTCGGTAAGCCAAGTGATGATGTGCCAGGGATCACTGCGCTGCTGATCCGATGTCGGCTTGCCGCCGCGCGCGACCGAATGGTGCGTGCACGTCGGCGAAGCCATGAGCAGATCGAGATAGCCTTCCGGGACCAGAAGATGCGGTCGAACGGATGCGATGTCCTCGACGTAATGACGCGCGTGCGGATGGTTCTTCTTGTGCGTCTCGATCGCCGTGCCCCAGTGGTTGACGCACACGAGGTCCATTTCCAGGCCCAGCTCGGCCAGGGCCTGCGCGCATCCGGTCGATGATCCGCCGGCTCCGCAAAGCAGATCGGCGACGAGGAATTTCTTAGCCATGCCGGATCTCCGGGCGTGCGTTGTGCTCGCGGCCGTCGAGCATCCGGCCGGCGAATTTCTTCCCGATGCGCCGCATGACCTGCAGGCGCTCGCCGTGGAAGCCGCGCCCACCGGCGAGATTCAGCCATTGGACGTTGCGGCCCTCGGCGAATTGATCCGAATAATCGCAACGCCAATCCGGGTCTTGTGTGTCGCGGTCGAGGATCGACACCCACTCGCCAGTCTGTTTGTAGAAATAAGGCACGCCCGCGATCGCGCATTGATCGCGCAGATCGCGCGCCCATTGCGGATGCATCGGTCGCGCCTTCGCGCCGCTTTCGCCGCCGACGATCACCCAGAAATTCCAGAGCGCCGTGCCCGGCCTGTTGAATCCAGGCACCTTCCGAAAATCGATCGGGCCGAGCAGCGGTTCACAGCTGACGCCGCGCACGGCCGCCGGCGTGGCCATCAATTCGGGAATGCGCTCATCCGCACGGCGCTGATCTTCGATCGACGTGATCACCCACAAATTCCGCAGCGGCCAATACAAGGACGGCTGGAAAACTGTGCCCAAATTCCACTGCAGCGAAAGCTCAAGGACACGCTCATCGATGCGCAGCGCGGCGGCTTCGATATAGACGCGCAGGCGATCCGGCCGCTTCGTGAGCAGGATGAACAGATGACGCGGGGAGGCGGCGACCACCGCGAAGATGCGGTCCAGCATTTCATCGGTGACGAAATCGGCCGCTACGTCCGTCATGCTGGACAGGAACCATGTCGTCGGCTTTTGCCGACGCAGCGGCGCCTGCAGCATCTTCTCGTCGAGATAGAAGTCGACGCGCGGCAGATTCTGCGCGGTGTAGGCGAGGCCGATCCCGTTGCCGGGAAGCTGCCGGCCCTGGAAAGTCTCGGCGTAGCAATGCTCGCAGCCGGGCGAATGATGGACGCAGAACGTGCCGACCTTGCCCGTCTCGCGGTCGCGCGCGCGGATCGGATTCCACGTCGCGCCCGGCGTGCCGTCCGCGTTTGCGGCCCATTCGATGGTCGTCTTACCCGCCATGGGTCAGCCGCCAGTAGAAATATTGGCCCGCGCAAAGCAGCATGATCACGCCGGCGGCGAGGATGCAGGCGCCCAGCACCACCGCGGCTGCGCCGCCCACGCCGTAGCGCTGAAGGAATGTGCGCGGCGGGAAATATCCGCCGCCATCGCATTGCGGGCAGACGACGAAGGCGCGCGATCCTTCGGGCATGTGGCCGCCTTCGCCATCACAGCGCGTGCATATCTGGGCTTGGGTTGGCAGGCTCATGGCAGGGGCTCCATTTCCAAGGTTCGCGCAGCGTCGCGCATGCCTTGCGCTCGCGCCTGCGCGGCGCGCGCGAAGCGCAAAACCTCTGCATGGGGGAGGGCGTTATTGACGCCCGGTTCGCGCCGCAGGCGGCGCGCCTTGTGCTGATAGCGCTCGGCTTGATTGTCGAACGCAAGCGCGCGCCCGCGCAGCAAGGTCGCAAGCTCGGCGTCCGTCATCAGCTGCGCCCTTTCACATCGTCGAAGCTGACGCCCGCTCCCCATCCCGCGGTGCGTGCGTTGGCGAAGATCGCCGGCAAGACCTCCTGGAATTCGTCGTATTGCGCTTGGAGTCGTTCGGGCGGGCCGATGGCCAGCGCCTGCGCGACGTAGTTCGCGATGCCGTCGACATAGGCGCCGATCGTCATGCGCCCCACGACGCGGAAGACGGCGTTCTGCGTCTGCATCAGAGCCGAATGCAGCACATGCGCCTTGTGGCCGAAGGGGCTGCCCTCGCGCCTCGCCATGTCCTGGATCAGGGCCTTGACGACAAGATCGAAGGCTCTTTGCAGCTCAGGCGACGCGTCGACGAATTCGGTCGCCGGCGCATCGGCGGTAGTCATGAGGCCGGGGATCGGCGCGTTCTTCGCCAGTGCTTGGCTCCACCGCGCGTGATCCGTCGCGCAGGCGACGCAGATTGCGGTTCCGCCGCAGCGCGCGCGCACGCCATCTGGGCGCTCCCAGACATATCCATGGCCGGTGTTCGATCCTGGCCCTTCAATTGGCAGAGTCATGCAGCCCTCCGTGATGGATTTCCGTCGAGCCGCGCGCGCAGCACCACGCCGCAGCTGATCAGCGCGTCGCGGACGTCATCGACGGTGTTGCAGATGAAATGCTTGCGCCCGGCCGCGACGATGATTTCGCGCCAGTCCTTCTGATCGTCGCTCAGGCGCCCGCTGCCCTTGCGCTTCATTTCAATCCAAATGTCGACCGCGTTTGCGGTGCGATGCCATGGCGTCTTCGGCAGCCAGGCAAAAATGATGAAATCGGGCGGGCCGGGCCGCACGCCCATGCCGCGCAGCTTGCCGGCCGTCGCCTTGGCGCGTTTCTCGCCATGCGGGATATGCGAATAGCGCGACCCGACGGGCAGAGCCCAATCGAGAAAATCCGCGACGGTTCGCGTCGTCGCGGTCTCGTACGGCGCAGGGAGGGCCTTCGCCTTCACGACGGCCGCCGCCCGCCATTGATCGCGTTCACGTCGTCTGCGCTGGGGCGGATCACGCCGCCATTCGCTTTCGCCAGCTGATCGCGCAGAAAGGAATTGCGCTGATCGAGGAAGTGCTGCCGCAGCGCGGGGTCGACCTTGACCACATCGGGCGTGCGACCTTCATCCCAATCCCGCGCGGCCATGTCCTTGATCGCGTCCGCGATCTCTTCGACCGAAAGCCCCGGACTGAACATTTCCGGCCGCTCGCGCGCGCCCAGCGTCTGGCGCTCAAGCGCCTTTTCCAGCGTCAACCCGGTAAAGATGCGTTCGCCGACAAATGGCACATAGAGCACGTCGCGCAGATCGGCGCCCCAGAGCACATGCTTCAATTCGATGAAGCGGCCAGCCTTCTCGTCCAGCGGCCACAACAGGATGAAAGGCGCTACGCCATCGCGGCTATTCCAAAGCCGCACGATGAAGCTGTTGTCGGCGCTCGCGTACAGCATGTGCGCGAACGCTTCTTTGTGATTGAAGGCCATCATCAGCTCCCGAAAGGCCGACGCGGCCAGCGATAGCGCTGCGCGCCGCGCGCGCGCCGGGACCACTGGCCGGTTTCCCGGCCGCCCTGGCGCTTCGCCTTGTCGATGGCGTCGCGATCTTGGCGCGTCTTGATCTTGTGGCAGGGGCGGTAGCAGCGGGGCACGAGGACGCCGTCCTCGATCTTCCCGCCCAGGGCCCGCGCCTTGTCGTGATCAAACTCGAAGCGTTTGACGGGCTCCCAGCGTTCACCGCGGATCAGGGCGACGGTCTCGCCGCAATCGACGCAGGGCACCGCCCGGAAGCCGCCCGCGTCCGCGCGCTGGGCGTGCGCCTCCAGGCATTCCAGCTTTTCGCGCCGGCTGGGCGCCCGGCGGACTTCAATCTCGATCGGCGGGGCCGCGCGGCTCATCGCGGCCCCCGCAGCTGCTGCTTGATCAGATCGGCCAGGATGATGCCGACCAGCAGGGCGACCAGAAGCAGGCCGAGGCCGCGGGGTTCGAACAGCGTCACGCCGACCACCAGCACCGTCGTCGCGGCCATGACGATCAAGCCGAGGCGGCGCTGAATCAGTTTCACCACCGGCCGCAAGTATTTGATTTTAGGGGACGGATTTGCAGCTGGTTTCAGCGCATCGGACTGATTTTCTTCGCTTTCCGTCCGACTACGAATCTGGGGGTCAGGAGTTCGAATCTCTTCGGGCGCGCCAGTTTTTCATACAGATACGGGCGAAGCGCGCCGGTGCGGGCGTCGCCGCGCAAGGCTACCCCGAGCGCGCGCCAGCATGCGCCGTGTTTGGATCCTGACCGCGTGCGCGGGGCCGCCGCCGCCGCCGCCGGGGCGGACCTCACGCCGCGCGGCGCTAGAATTTGTATGTCGCGCGGGCGTAGACGAAGCGCCCGTTGAAACCGAAGGGCGAGTATTGCGGGAAGCCGACGGAGCCCGTCGAGCCGTTGATTACGCTGGGCGTGTATTCCGGATATTCGTCCGTAACGTTGTCGACGCCGAGGGCGAGCGACACGCCTTGGGTGAATTCATAGCGCCCCTCGATGTCGATCAGGGTTTTGTAGCCCGTGGAATAATCGAGCGTCGGCGAATTATTCGCGACCAGAACGCTGTCATAATAGGTGGCTTTGAGCGTGGCGCCCCAGCCGCCGAGAGCCCAATCCGCCGTTCCGGACAGCTTGGTGCTGGGCGTGCCTTCCTCGAACGCCAGGATGTTGGAGCGGTCGAACAGGAAGAAGGGGGAGGTGGGGATGCCGATCGGCGGCGTTTCCGGGATCTTGTCGACTTCCGTGTCGTTGAAGTTCGCAGCGAGCGTGAAATCGAAGCGCCCGTAACTATCCGTAGGCAGACGATAGCGCCCGACGATGTCGAGGCCCTTGGTCGTGCTGTCGAGGCCGTTCAGGAAGAAGCGCGCAGCGCTCACATTGTAGGGCGCGAGCAGCGCCTGCACCGCGGAGGTGGTGGCGGTGCTCTGGCTCGGGCGGCTGGTGCCGAGGCTTTCGGAGTAGATGATGCGATCGTCCACCTCGATCTGATAGGCGTCGATCGTCAGTTCGAAACCGCCCCCGCGCAGCACGACGCCGGCGGAATAGTTCAGCGACTTTTCGGGCTCGAGCGGCTTGGAGCCCAGCGCGATGGCGACCGGATCGTCGACGCCGAAGGTGCCGGCTTCGATCAGGCTGGTGACCGGCGTGCCGCCGATCACCTGGGTGACGAGGTTGGTGGCGGTGTAGCTGAAGAATTGCTGTTGCAGCGCCGGGGCGTGGAAGCCGGTCGACACTGCGCCGCGCACCGCGAAATTCGGCGTGAAATCGTAGCGTGCGGAAAGTTTGCCGGTGAGCTGATCGCCGAAATCGGAATAACTCTCGTAGCGTGCGGCCGCGCCGGCGGTGAAGTCCCGCGTGATGGCGCCTTCGAGATCGAGGTAGGCTGCCCAGTTGTCGCGATTCTTATCGACGACGTTGCGCGGCGCGAAGCCCGGGAAGCCCTGAGAGCCGAGCGCCGCCCCGGCGACGGGGCCGGCATTGTACGAGGCCGCTTCGCCGCTCTCGATGGAGAAATTCTCGGTGCGGTATTCCAAGCCGAAGGCGAGATTGACCGGTTCGGCCAAGCCCCAATCGAACGGCTTCACTCCGTCGACGCCGACAGTGAGCTGGTCGTAGGCGAGTACGCCGGCCTGGAAGGTCGTTTGCGAGGCCGCGCCGTACGAGGCGTTGAGAGTGTTGATGACGTCGTAGTCGAGCTGGTTCTTGCCGTAGCCGATCGAGAAATCCCAATCGATCCCCGCGGCGGCGCCTTTGACGCCGCTATAGAGGTTCATATCGAAGATGTCGGTCGCGATGATGGGCGTGAAGCCATTCGGATAGATCGCGGTCACGTTGCGCGCATCGTTGAAGGCGCGCGCGGTGGCCGCCGATTCCGTGCCTTTGCTCTGGAAGCCGCCGAAGGCGTAGAGGGACCATGCGTCGTTGGGCGGCGCGCCGGCGTTGAAATAGGCCGAGGCGCTGTTGACCTCAGGATCGCCAAAGCGGGCGAGCACGGTGCGCGCGTCGCCGCCATTCACCGCGGAAGGCGCGGCGAAATCCGAGCGGTTGGTCGGTTCGCGGTGCTGTAGTTCGGCGGAAATCGTTGCAAAACCGCCGCCCCAGAGCGGCAGACCCGCCCAGCCGGAAACGGAGGTCTGCGCGCCGTCCCGGCGGCTGTGCGATCCGCGCGCGGTGTCATAGTCGGTGTCGTAATAGCCGTAGCTGGCGGTGACGGCGCCGCCTTCGCGCGCCTCGCGCAGGCGCAGATTGATCACCCCTGCGATCGCATCGGAGCCGTATTGCGCGGAAGCGCCGTCGCGCAGCACTTCGACGCTCGATAGCGCGACGGAGGGGATGGTGTTGAGGTCGAACGCGGTCGAGCCGCGGCCCAGCGCGGAGTTGACGTTGACGAGCGCGCCGACATGGCCGCGCTGGCTGTTGATGAGCACGAGGGTCTGATCGGGCGGAAGGCCGCGCAGCGTGGCGGGGCGCGCGTGGTCCGATCCGTCTGAAATGGCCGGGCGCGGAAAGTTCAGCGAGGGCACGATATCGGCGAGAGCCTTCGCGGTTTCCGTGCCGGTGCCGTCGCGCGCGAGCGATTCACCGGTGATCACGTCGACGGGGGCGATCGTATCGAGCCGCGTGCGGCCTACGGCGCGCGTGCCGGTGACGACGATCTCCGCACCGGCGGAGGCTTCAGCCGGGGCGGCGCCTTGCGCGAACGCGGATGGGGCGGCGAGAAGCGCCGCCGCCGATGCGAACGCCAACCACATTTGACGAGCTGCGGCCATCTCGGTCCCTCGTGCATTTTCTGGTCGTTGAAGCCCGGCGGAAACCGCCGGGAAATCCCTTTTGAGATCGAGGCACCAGTTTGGGAATTGTGCAAGCGGAATCCCGCGCGCGGCGCGTTGAGCGCGAAGAATAGTCGGCTATCGCCCCTGCTATCGCGACTGTCTGCTAGATGCGGGCGCGCGTCATTGGCCTTCGGCGTGGAATGCGCGCGGTGATCGGGCGGGTTGTGATGTCCGATGCCCTGCGGTCTAAGCGCCGAGGTTTTGGCTCTGGGAGCATGAGAGTGGATTTGCAGTTGAAGGGGAAATGCGCGGTCGTCACTGGGGCGAGCCGGGGCATCGGCAAAGCGATTGCGCAAGCCCTGGCGTGCGAAGGCGTGGATGTCGTCATCGCCGCGCGTGGGATGGACGCATTGGCGCAAGCCGCGGAAGAGATCGCCAAGAACAGCGGCCGGCGCATCGTGCCAATTACGGCCGACATGGGTGAGGACGCCTCGGTCGCCGCGCTTGTTCGGGATGCGACGGGCGTGCTGGGCCGCGTCGACATCCTCGTCAACAACGCGGCCACAATGGGCGGTTCGGGCGGCCGCTTCCCCAAAATTTCCACCGGGCAGCTGATGAGCGACGCCAACATAAAGGTGGCCGGCTATCTCCGCGCGGCGCAGGCTGCCGCTCCGGCGATGATCGAAGGCAAGTGGGGGCGCATCATCAATATTGGAGGCATCTCCGTACGCCGGGCCGGCGCGATGGCCACGGCGTTGCGGAACGCCGCAATCGCGGCGATGTCGGGAAACCTCGCTGAGCAATTGGGCCGTCACGGCATAACTGTAAACACCGTGCACCCCGGGACGACGCGCGTTGGGCCGGACGATCATGCCTTGGAGAAATACGGCATCGAAGAGGGAACGATTGGCCGCGCGGTGCGTGCGGAGGAAATCGCGTGGCTCGTCACCGTGCTCGCCTCGCCATTGAGCGCGGCGGTCAATGGAGAATCCTTTTTGAGCGGCGGATTGCGCGGAGCGATCAGATATTGATCGTGTAAACGTGCGGAGAGGCTGCTTGGGGCGGCGCGGTCGCGAATTCGGCCGTCACTTGACCACCCGTGAACGTGGGAGATAATCGGTCAGACCAATAAAAATGGCCTAGCCGATCTGCGAACGATCGGCGCGGAGGGCGAAATGGCAGAGGGTGGGAATACAGCGGGCCTTATCCTGGATGACCGCGAAGCCGGCATCTTTCGGGTGCATCGCCGCGCCTTTGTCGATCCGGATATTCTTGCGCTGGAAAAGCAGTGGGTGTTCGGCAAATCGTGGCTGTTTGCTGGGCATACGTCGGAGTTTCCGAGGCCCGGGGATTTCGTCACCCGATCGGTCGCAGGGCGGCCGCTAATCCTGGCAATGGGTGACGACGGGCAAGTGCGCGCGATGATGAATACCTGCCGCCACCGCGGCAACCTCGTATGCCGCGAGGCGAAAGGAAGGGGGGCGGAAGTATTCCGTTGTTTCTATCACGGGTGGATATTCAATACGCGGGGAGAGCTGAAGGGCATTCCCGGCGAGGAAGCGTATAGCGATGCGTTCGATCGCGAGGCGCTGGGCTTGGAGCCGGCCCCACGCATGCACAACCACCGGGGCCTCATCTTCATCAGCTTCGATCCCAACATCGAAAGCTTTCACGACTATATGGGCGATGCGCTCGCGCTGATCGACAACACGCTCGACATCGGCGATGTCGAGTTCGTCGAGGGGCAGTTCAAATATTCGATGCGCGCCAACTGGAAGCTGCTCGTTGAAAACAGTCTGGACGGCTATCACGCCGCCTTCACGCATGAGCGCTTCTTCACGCATTTCATGAAAGACGTCGCCTTGGGCGATGGGCGCGCACCCATGGCGCGTGACGGCGCAACCGCGCGCACCGGATCGCGTCCTGCGCCAACGCCGCTCGGCAATGGCCACACGACAAACAACATGCCGACCACGAATGTGAATTTCGGCGGCGACGGCGGCGGCCAGCGCCGCTATCTGGAGAAATACTCGCAAGGCGGCATCGAAAAATTTCGAAGCGACTTGACGGCCCGGCACGGGCGGGAAAAGGCGACGATGATCGAGAATGGGGCAGGAAACTACCTCATCTTCCCAAATCTTTTGATCATCGATGGCTGGCGGACCTTCAGGACGTTTTACCCGACTTCTCCTGACTATATGGAAATAAACGCCTGGGCGGCCTTCCCGAAGGAGGATTCGCCCGAGCTTCGAAAGGCGCGGCTGGATTGGTATTTGGGATTCCAAGGGCCCGGCGGCTTCGCAACGCCGGATGATGTCGAGGGGCTCGAGGGGTGCCAGATGGGCTTCGCCACGGTCGCCGAAGTCGAATGGTCGGATATTTCGCGAAGCATGAAGAGCAACGCGCCCTATCCCGAGTTGGACATGCGCGTCTTCTGGCGGGAGTGGCACGCCCGCCTTAGCCGCGGCGGGCACGCAGCTTCTACCAGCGACTAGCGCCGCTCACGCTGCTGCAGGCGGCGGCGCCGCGGCGCGGCGCTTTTCACAATGGCGGGAAATCCCGTAGGCGAGCGCGGAGAGGATGAGAAGCGCCAACGAAGCCAGCGGCAGCATACGCGCGCCGAATGCGTCATAGGCCAAGCCGGCGATGGCGGCGCCCGCAGCGATGCCGCACTGCAGCAGCGCCGAGTTGAGGGCCAGAACCATATTGCGGCTCTCGCCGGCCAGCGCGACGAGGCGGCCCGACATCGGCGGCAGCGCGGTGGCGCCCGCGGCGCCCCAACACACCAGCAGCACGAAGGTGAGCCACGGGGCGGCCGGCGCAAACAGCAGCGCCACGAACACAAGGCCAAGCGCGCCAAGCGCCAGCGTGATCAGCACGTCGGCGCGCGCGCGCCCTTGCAGCCACGCGATCAGCGTGGAGCCCAGCACGCCGGAAACGCCGATCGTCATCAGCGCCATCGGGATCAGTGCTGCGGGCGCGTGAAAGCGCTCCATCAGGAAAACCGCGATCATGGCGTGCGTGGCGTATTGCGCGGCGAACTGGAAGAAGGGCGACAGCAGCGCCGGCGCGAGCACCGGATCCTTCAGCGCTGCAAGCATGGCCAGCGGGGTGGCGCGCGCCCCGCGCGATCCCGACGGCGCGCTCCAGCGCAGCATCGCGATCACGGCGAAGCAGAGCGCCGCGGCGCCCGTCATCGCGAGGCGCCAGCCGGCCTGCGCGCCGGCGAACGTCACCAACGGCACGCCGACGACGGAAGCAATGCTCATGCCCATAAGCGCGACGCCGATCGCCTGGCCTGAACGCTGCGGCGCCACGATGCTGGCGGCCATCGCCGTGGCCATTGGGCCGATCAGCGCGAAGCCCGCGCCCATGATCGCACGCCCGACGAGCGCCGCCGCGAACACCGGCGCAGCCGCGCAAAGCAGCGATCCCGCCGCCGCGAGGGCCAAGCCGATGATGATCAGCCCGCGCCGATCCCATGCGCCGATCAGCATCTGCAGGATGGGCGCGGTCACGGCGTAGGCCAGCGCCGAGGCGCTCAGCAAATAGGCGACGGCGCCAGTCGAGACGCCCAGATCGCCCGCCATCTCGGCGACCAGCCCGATAGGCGCCAGCATGTTGACGCCGAGCGCGAAATAGCTTGCGCTGATCGCCGGCAGCGCGAGCGGATTGAGCGGCGCTGCGGCAATGCCCGCCGCCGGCGCCGTCATTTCTGGAAATCCGTCGCGAGGCTCACCTGAAAAATGCGCGGATTGGTGAGATAGAACGCGCCTGAGGGATAAATCTTCCAGGAGAAGTCGTCGAACACGTTCAGCACCTGCGCACGGAAGGTGGAGGGGCGCCCCGCGATCTGGAAGCGCTGGCGCAGGCCGAGATCCAGCGTGGCGTACGCCGCCGCGTCAAGCTGCTTGCCGCCCAGCGCCGCGAAAGGGCGCGAACTTGCCGCGCGCTCGCCCACATAAAGCGCCGCCGCATCGATCGAGAGGCCCGCGATCCAGGGCAGGCGGTAATCCAGATTGAGCCGCAGCGTGGCGCTGGGCTGGCTGACCGGCTTGGCGCCGATGGCGCCGCTGCGCACCGCTTCGCCGGAAACTGCCGGGTCTTGCAGGACGGCCCCCGCCACGACGCTGAGCCGCGGGGTCAGCGCGCCACTCAAGGAAATTTCGTAGCCGCTGTGATTTTCCACGCCGAGTTCGCGGTAAAGCCGCGATCCGTCGAGATTGAAATAGGGCTTCTCGATGCTGAAATAGCCGATCAGCAGGCGAAGCTGCGGCGTCAGCGCGTAACGGAAGCCGAAATCGTATTGCTGCGTGTGGATCGCGGGCGGCGCCTCGTTCACATTGACGGCGTTTTCCGGCGCGACGGGTGTTTCCTCCAGGCCTTCGGTGTAATTCGCGTAGAGCGCCAGCCGGCGCGAGGCGCTCACCGCGAGGGCGGCGCTGGGAAACAACGGCTTGTCGCGCGTGACGCTGCGCACGCCAGCGCGTGTGATCGTCTTTTCGTAATCGACCTGCTGGACGCCGATGCTCGCCTCCGCCAGAGAGCGCCAAGCCAGCTGATACTGCGCGCCGGCGCTCCATTGCCGGACATTATCCAAGGAGGAGGCGCCGTAAGCCCAGGTCGGTTCGTCCAGATACGCCTTCTGGCCGACGATGCTGGCCGGCAGCGCCGCCGATGCAGCGCCGCCGAAATTGCGCTCCGAATCGCGGGCGCGCAGCGCGAGGTGCACGGTGTGGCGGAAGCGTTCGCCGTGAAAGCGCCCGGTGAGGCGCGCTTCGCCGGAGGTGCTGGGCTGATCCTGCGGGCGCTCGTTGGTCATCAGGTGCTGGCCGGTGAGCCCATTCTCGTCGGTGGTGAGATAGAGATCGGAAATCGGCCCTTGGCTGTGCACATGGTAGCGGAAGGCGCCGGCGCGCAGCGTCCAGTCGTCTCCCAGCGCCACGCGACCCAGCGCGCCATAGGCGAGATTGTGGTTGTTGTGCGTGGCCCAATCCTGGCCAAAGAATTTCGGATCGATCGCCGGGGGGCGATAAGGGCCGGCCATGAACACCAGCGGCATGATCTTGTCGTTCATGGCGGCGCCATAGCCGTAGAACGCCGTCGCCTCCGCGCCCTCCGTGGGCCGCCAGCGCGCCACGATCCCGGCCGAGCGCGAGTCGAATTCGTCGCCGGGCACGGAATCGTCGTTGCGCCACAGCGCGCCAAGGGAAACGCCCAGCTTTTCTCCAGCAATCGGGCGTTGAGCGTCGAACTCCACGGAATAGCCGTCGTTCGGTCCGGCCTGGACGACGGTGGAGAAGGTCGGCCGCGCGCCGACCGTACGCAGCCCATAATCCACGATGCCGGTGGGCGCGGGGAACGGGTAATTCTGCGCCGTGAGGCCGACGCGGATCGTCGTGCTGGCCAGCACGCGCGAAACCATCGCCGAGCGCATGTCGAAATAGAGGCCTTCCATGCGCGCATTGCCGGCGGTCAGCGGATTGAAGCCGCGCGCGTCGCGATCGTTATAGAGGCCGATGCGCTCGTTGCCGACGGCGACGCCGAAGGCGTCATCGGCGGTGCGCGTGACGTTCTCGTCGGCGCGGGTCTGCGCCAGGGAAACGCTGGGCGTGAGGCAGGCTGCAGCGAGCAGCGCGAGTGCGCGTGCGTGCATGAAATCTCCGGAAATGGTTGGGCGCGCCGACGCATTCGCTCCGTATACGGAGCGTATCTGGTCATAAGTTCTGCTGCGCCGAAACGGCTCGTGCGCGGCGTATTGCGCTAATCGAAACTGGAATGCATTTTTGTCTCGCGACGTAACGTCCGGTGTATGCGGCGAAACGGGTCGCGGCGAAATGGACGGCGCGTCTTCATCAGTCCATAATGCGTATCCTATCGTCCGAAAGGCCCTCATGGACCCGCTTTCCGATATTTTGACGATGCTCACCGTGCGCCGGGTGGCGCAGGCGCGTTTCGAGAGCCGCGGGCCCTACACGCTGCGCTTCGCGCCGTACGAGCACATGAAGTTCGGCGCGGTGCTGTGCGGGCGGATGCGTATTCTTCTCGAAGGGCTGCCGCCGTTGGATCTGCACAGCGGCGATTGCTATCTGCTGACGGACGGCCGCCCCCACCGCTCGGACAGCGGCGAAGGCGGTCCCGCACTCGACGGGGACGCGCTGTTCGCCGAGGGCCGGGATGAAGACGGCGTCGTCCGCCTCGGCGGAGGCCCGCACGACAAGGTCGTGCTCGCCGGCGGCTTCGTATTCGACGAGGAGGGCGCGGCGTGGCTGCGCAGCGCGCTGCCGCCGGTGATCCATATCGCCGCTTCTTCGCCGGCCGCGGCGCCGCTGCGTGAAACGCTTCGCTTGTTGAACGTTGAACGCCAGGTCGGTGCGCCGGGCGAGGCCGTGATCGTCGATCGCCTGGCGGATATCCTGCTGGTGCAGGCGATCCGCGCGCACCTGGCCGGCGCGGGCCCGCAGGAGGCGAGTTGGCTCGCGGGCCTCGCCGATCCGCGCCTCGGGCGCGCGCTGCGCCGGCTGCATGAGGATGTCGCCGCGGATTGGACGGTGGCGAAGCTCGCCTCCGCCGCGGGCATGTCGCGGTCTTCCTTCGCGCAACGCTTTCGCGAGCGCGTGGGCATGGCGCCGGCGGATTATCTCATGCGCTGGCGGATGTATCGCGTCCGCCGGTCGCTGATGCACACCGATCTCTCCTTCTCGGTGATCGCGGCGCAGAACGGCTACCGCTCGCGCACCTCGTGCAGCCAGTCGTTCAAGAAGATGTTCGGCTATTCCCCGGAGGGCCTGCGCAGCCGCTGCGCGCTGGCGCATTCATCGGTCTGACGCAACGCCGGCGCGCAAGTTGATGCGCGCGCATCGCCGCTTCATAGCGGCGGGCCGGCGGTGAGCGTTTCGGCGAGCGCGCCCAGCACGCGTTTGCGCGCCGTCTGGTTCTCGGCGGCGGCGAGCTGCTTGTTATGATCCCGCGTGTATTGACTTTTTAACGTTTTACAGCGATAGGACGGGCAGCGACCGTTCGCATGCTTTGGCGAACGCGGTCCCCGGAACGCACCATCGACGTTCGGCTTTGAGCTTTCGCTCGCCGCCTTTCTCGCAGTCGCATCGTTCCCGACACTCCATGCCGGCGCCTCCGCGCGCCCGGCTGAAAGATGATACGTGACTCAATTTCAAGACTTCGCCCTGCAGCCGGCTATCCTTAAGGCGCTGGCCGGCGAAGGCTATGCTGCGCCGACGCCGATCCAGGCCAAGGCCATCCCCATCGTGCTGCGCGGCGGCGATCTCATCGGCCTCGCGCAGACGGGCACCGGAAAGACCGCGGCGTTCGCGCTGCCGATCCTGCACCGCCTCGCGGAAGACCGCCGCTACGCCGGCGATCGCGCCTGCCGCGCGCTCGTGCTCGCGCCGACACGCGAACTGGCCGGCCAGATCGGTGAAAGCTTCCGCCGCTACGGGCGCTTCCTCGGACTTTCGACCGCCGTCGTGTTCGGCGGCGCATCCCTGTTCAAGCAGAAGCAGGCGCTGTATCGCGGCGTCGACATTCTCGTGGCGACGCCCGGGCGTCTGCTTGATCACGTCGAGCAGCGCTCCCTGCGGCTCGACCGCGTGGAAATCCTGGTGCTCGACGAAGCCGACCACATGCTCGACATGGGCTTCATCCATGCGCTGCGCCGGATCGCCGATCTGCTGCCGCGCCAACGCCAGAGCTTGTTCTTCTCGGCCACTATGCCGGAGCCGATCGCAGCGCTCGCGCGCCAATTCCTGACGGCGCCGGAAAGCATCGCGATGGCGCCGGTTTCATCCACCGCGGAGCGCGTCGAGCAATCCGTCGTGCATGTCGATCAGAACAAAAAGCAGGACCTGTTGCACGCGCTCCTGGGCGATCAGGCGGTGACGCGCGCGCTGGTGTTCACGCGCACGAAGCACGGCGCCGACCGGGTGGAGCGCAAGCTTTCCAGCGCGGGATTTTCCGCAGCCGCGATCCACGGCAACAAGAACCAGGGCCAGCGCACCCGCGCGCTCGATGCGTTCAAGAAGGGTCAGGCGCGTCTGCTGGTGGCGACCGAGATCGCCGCGCGCGGCATCGACGTGGACGACGTGAGCCACGTCATCAATTTCGATCTGCCCAACGTGCCGGAACAATATGTTCACCGCATCGGGCGGACGGCGCGCGCCGGCAACGGCGGCCGCGCCATATCGTTCTGCGCGCCGGATGAGCGTGCGTATCTGCGCGACATCGAAAAGCTGATCGCGCAGCGCGTGCCCGTGCAGGAAACGGATCATTCGCTCGCCGCGCCGTCATCGCCGGAGCGCACGCCCAGTAAAACGGCGCGTCCTGGCGCGCATCGCGCGCCGCAGCGCAGCAGCCACAAACCGCCGCAGGCGGCGCATCGTGATGGACGCCGGCGCGAAGAGCATGCGCAAAATGCGCAACCTACGCGCGCGCCGCGCCGCCGCAGAAGGGCGCGCGCCGGTTAATCGGCGCACAGAAAATCGGAATCTGTAAATCGGAATGTGTGGAAATTCAGCGCATTACGCGCGGCGTTGTTTACGCGCATGACGCAGGCGCTTTTCCGTTAGCACTCATTTTCGTGAAGCGAAAGCTTTCGGCGTCGATTTTTCCGGCTTAGTCTCGACCGCATGGGGCTCAACTTGGCGGCGTTCAGCGCGTTTTGTGCGCCTGAACGCGCGCGCCCGGAGAAGTGCATGCTGCGCGAGATTGACGGCCGCGATCACACGAACGATGCAAACGCCGACGCGGAACGAGACGGCCGCGAACGCAAGATCGTGCTGCGTCTGCTCGAGCGTTTGGGCAGCCGCGAAACGCGCGAAGCGGACTACGCGGAAATATTTCCCAGCATCGACGCCGCACGCCGCGTTCTGCCGGTGCGCGACGTGATCCATCCGCGGCTGCCGTTTTCGCGCTTCGCGCGCGAGCGGCTGCAGGATCGCCTGCCGCGGCGGCCGCGGTAAGCGGCGGGCGGCGGCGCTAGGGAAGGCGCGTCATTTTCAACGCGGGCGCCTTGCTGGGCGGGCGCGCGTCAGGCTACCTCGCGGGAAACAAGGGGCGGATCGCGCCCACCCATAGGGAGCCTCCGACCGTGGCCGACGCCCATCGCTATGCGCGGCTTTTTTCGCCGCTGGATCTCGGTTTCACGCGGCTGAAAAACCGCGTCATCATGGGCTCGATGCATACCGGGCTGGAGGAGGCGCCTGGCGGCTTCGCGCGCCAGGCGGCCTTCTACGCCGAGCGCGCACGCGGGGGCGTCGGCATGATCATCACCGGCGGCGTCGCGCCCAACCACGAAGGCGGCGGCGGTGCAAAGTTGTCGACGCCGGAGGAAGCCGAACACCACCGGATCGTGACCGACGCGGTGCATGCGGCCGATCCCGACGTGAAAATCTGCATGCAGATTCTCCACGCCGGCGCGCTGGCGGGAACGCCCGCGTGCGTCGCGCCTTCGCCCGTGCGCTCGCGCATCGGCCGGCACACGCCGAACGAACTTGACGAGGCGGGCATAGAAAAGCAGCTCGGCGATTTCGCCGCGTGCGCGCGGCTCGCGCAATCGGCCGGCTATGACGGCGTCGAGATCATCGGCTCGGCGGGATATTTGATCTCCACGTTTCTCGTGGAGAAAACCAATCTCCGCACGGACCGCTGGGGCGGCGCGTTCGAAAACCGTATGCGCTTCGCAGTCGAGGCGGTGCGCCGCGTGCGCGCGGCCGTGGGGCCGGATTTCATCGTGATGTTCCGCGTGCCGGCGATGGACATGCTGGAAGGCGGCATGTCGCGCGCGGAGGTGGCGATGCTGGCGCAGGCGGTGGAGGCGGCGGGCGTCAGCATCATCAGCACGCATTTCACCTGGCACGAGGCGCGCGTGCCCACGATCGCCACGATGGTGCCGCGCGCGGCGTTCAGTCAGGTCACCGGGCGGCTGCGCGCCGCGGTCACCGTGCCGGTGGTGACGAGCAACCGCATCAACATGCCCGACGTTGCCGAAGCGGTGTTGCAGCGCGGCGATGCGGATCTGGTGTCGATGGCGCGTCCGATGCTGGCCGATCCCGATCTTGTCTTGAAGGCGATGCAGGGCCGCGAAGACGAGATCAACACCTGCATCGCCTGCAACCAGGCATGTCTGGATCACGGCTACACCGGCCAATTGGTGAGCTGCCTGGTGAACCCGCGCGCCTGCCATGAGACGGAGCTCAACTATCTTCCCGCGGCGCGGGCGAAGCGCATCGCGGTGGTCGGCGCGGGCCCGGCGGGCCTCGCCTACGCCACGGTCGCGGCGCAACGAGGGCACAAGGTCATCTTGTTCGAGGCGGCGGGCGAGATCGGGGGCCAGTTCAATCTAGCCAAGCGCATTCCCGGCAAGGAGGAATTCGTCGAAACGCTGCGCTACTACCGGCGCATGATCGACGTGCTCGGCGTCGAACTGAAACTCAACACGCGCGCGGACGCGGGCGCGCTGCGCGCGGCGGGGTTCGACGAAGTCGTCGTGGCCACCGGCGTCGAGCCGCGCCGGCTGGACCTCGAAGGCGCGGACCATCCGAAGGTGATGGGCTATATCGATGCGATCCTCGCCCGCCGCCCCATCGGTAAGAAGGCCGCGATTATCGGCGCCGGGGGCATCGGATTCGACGTGGCCACGCTCATTACCCATGCCGGGCCCTCGGCGGCGACGGATATCGGCGTGTTCGCGCGCGAATGGGGCGTCGATTTCGAAAACCATCCGCGCGGCGGGGTGACGGGCGTTGCCCCGCAGGTCGCAGCTGCAGGGCGGGAGGTCGTGCTGATGCAGCGCAAGGCGGAAGCGCTGGGCCGGCGGCTGGGGCGCACGACGGGATGGACGCACCGGCTGAGCTTGCAGCGCCGCGGCGTGACGATGATCGGGGGCGTCGAATACGAGCGCGTCGACGATTCGGGCCTGCACGTGCGCGTCGATGGCCAGGAGCGCGTGTTCGACGTCGACACGGTGATCGTCTGCGCCGGGCAGACGCCGCAGCGCAGCCTGTATGACGATCTCGCCCAGACGGGCGCCGCGGTCACCCTGGTGGGCGGCGCCTACGAGGCGGCGGAATTGGACGCCAAACGCGCGATCGATCAGGCGAGCCGCCTCGCCGCCGTCGCCTAAGCGCCGGCCCGCTTGCCACGGCGGCTGGCCTCGGCCAGCATGGCGGCATGCGGCGCGCCGGCAGCCTCGCCACCGCCTTTCACGAAGCCGGTCACGCGGTGACCGCCATCGCCCTGGGCGAACGCGTCCATGCGCTTGCGGGCGGCGCATCCGCACCTGCGCGCGACGCGGCGGGCGATACGGTGGGCCGCGCCGTGCTGTCGCTGCGCCCGCCGGCGCGCGCCGAGATCGAATTCCTGCTGCAAACCGGCCAGCGGCACGTGCTGGAGCGCCGCTTGAGCCGCAACCTGCTGGTGACGATGGCGGGCGAATACGCCGAGGCGCGCGCCGGGCGGCGCTCAATCGACGCGGCGTCGGCGCGCCAGGCGGGCGACGTGCGCCGCCTGCTTGAGCACGACTGGGCCGATCCGATTCAGATGCTGGGCTTCGGCGATGCGGGGCGGCTCGCATACGTGCTGAGTGTCGGCGGCGTGGGCGCCGATGCGGCCGCATGCACGTTGCGCACGGCTTTCCAGGCGCTGCGCGCGCATATGCGCGCCGCCCGCGTGTGGACCGCGATCGACGCGGTGGCGCACGCGCTGCGCCGCGCGCCCGCTGGCGAACTGGACGGCGCGGCGGTGCACGCCGTGGCGCTGCCGCTGCTGGGCGATCGCATCCGCCCGGCGGAGGATCCCATTTTCGCCTGGTCCGTGCTGACGCGCGGACAAACTCCGCCCGGCGAAGGAAAGCGCGAACGATGAGCGTGGCGGTGCTGGGCAGCATCAATCTCGACGTCGTGTGCGTCCTCGATGCGCTGCCGCGCGCGAAGGAAACCGCCTTGGCGCGGCGGGTGGATTATTTTCTCGGCGGCAAGGGCGCCAACCAGGCCGCCGCCGCATCCAAGCTCGGCGCGGAAACCAGATTGATCGGCGCCGTGGGCGGCGATCAGGATGGCGCGTTCCTGCTGCAAGAATTGGCGCGGCTCGGCGTGGGCGTGGGGGCCGTGGCGGTCGCCGAGAACGAGGCTTCAGGCCGGGCTTTCGTGTTCGTCGATGCGGAGGGCCAAAACACCATCGTCGTGGCGCCGGGCGTGAACGCGGCTGAGAGCGTCCTCCAGGACGACGCCTCCGGATGCGATGTGCTGCTCGCCCAATTCGAGCGCCCGATCCCGCTGATCCAACGCGCCTTCGCCGGCGCGCGCGACGCACGTTGGCGCATCATCAACGCCGCGCCGTTCGTGCCGGCGGGGCGCGCGGCGTTTCCGATGGCGAACGTGTTGCTGGTCAACGAAGTGGAGCTGTGCGGCTATGCGGGCGCGCCGGCGGATGACTCGATGACGGACGCCGCCGTCGTGAAGATCGCGCGCACGTTGCTGGCGTCGGATGCGGGCTGGGTGATCGTGACGCTGGGCGCACGCGGCGCGCTGGCGGTCGCGGCAGACCGCGTGGTGGCGGCGCCGGGATTGCCCGCCGCCGTGGTCGACACGACCGGGGCGGGCGATTGTTTCGCCGGCGCGCTGGCCGCAGCCCTCGATGCGCGCTGGGAGATGGAGCGCGCGGTGCGCTTCGCGAACGCGGCCGCCGCGATCTCGGTGGAGCGCCGGGGCGCAGCGCAATCCATGCCGTCGAAGGAAGAAGTGCTGCGCCGGTTGGCGCGCTAGCTCAGCTTCTGCTCGCCCGCGTCGGTGATTTCATAGATGCCCGAAGCCGCCGTCAGGAACTCGATCGTGGCGGTGGCGGCGCGGTCGACGTGCAGCGGCTGTTCCGGCGGCGGGCGCCGTTCGTTCCAGGTGCCTGGCCCCCAGAACTGCCCGTACCGCAGCACCACGCCCTTCGCGATGATCACCGTTTCCTCGTGCGCGGCGAGCACGGAATCGGTGCGCCAGGAAATGCTCTGCGCGATGAAGCGCGGATAGCCGACCGCCATTGCCGCCGCGATCAGGTTTTGCGTGCCGATGGAGCGCGCACGGCTGTTGGCGGTGCGATGCTCGCCCAGCTTTTCTACATCGTCGGGCAGATCCGTGACCTGGTGCATCACCAGATCGGGGCGGAATTTCTTCACCGCCGCGATCACGGCGTTGCGGTCGTACACGTCGCACAACAGCGGCGTCACGCCCGGCTGCTCCAACTCCGCCAGCTTCGCGGGCGTGCGCGTCATGGCGCAGACTTCGTGGCGCTCCGCCGTCAGCAGCGGCACGAGGCGGGCGCCGAGAAGGCCGGTCGCGCCGGCCAGGAACACGCGCATGCAAACCCCATCGACAAGTGCTCTCGCATTGTCCGCCGGGAGCGGCGGGGAAACAAGCCTTGCGTTCGCCGTACGCGAGGCGCGCGCCGCGTTCGCGATTGTGGGCGGCGGCGCTTGCGCTTAATGCTGACGCCGACGGGAGGGGGTGATCATGCAGACTCGAACCGTTCTGCAGGCGGCGCTGCTCGCCGCTTTGATGGCGGCGCCGGCCGCGGCGAAGCCGGCTTCGGAACAGCAGCAGGCGGCCGCTGAGCGGGAAGCGTATTTGGCCGATAAGCCGCCCACGTTGCGCGTACTGTTCGCCCACGTGATCGACGATGGGGAGACCTCCGCCGTTTTGAACGAGGTCCGCTCGGCGCTCGCTGCGTTCGAGATGGGCGAGACGCGCGTCGCGGCAGGCGCCTTCGATGACGCGCGCGGCGCCATCGAGTCGGTCTTTTCCGACACGCCGGATGCGAAGAAGGCGCGCTCCGTCTGGTCGAAGGAATCGTCAAAGCGCTTCCTGGGCGAGGGTTATGAACGCGCAATGGTGTATTATTATCGCGGGCTGCTGTTCTTCGAGGCCGGCGATTTCGAGAACGCGGCCGCCGCGTTCAAGGGCGGCCAATTGCAGGACGCGCTGACCGAGAATGTCGAGAACAGCCAGGATTTCGCTTCGCTCGCCTATTTGCGCGGCTGGGCCGGCAAATGCGGCGGGATGGCGAGCGTTGCGGAGGAATCTTTCGCCGAAGCGCAGCGGCTGAAGCCGGCGCTCGCACCGCCTACGGCGGATGACAACACGCTTTTCATCATCGAAACCGGCGGCGCGCCGGTGAAGGTCGGCGAAGGCAAATATCAGGAAACGCTCACCTACGAGGAAAACGCCGCGCCGCTCTATGGCGTGTTCTCGGTGAACGGGGCGCAGATTGCGGCGGTCGAAGCGGAAGACCTGTTCTGGCAGGCCACCTCGCGCGGTCATCGCCAGATGGATACGCTGCTGTCGAACAAGGCGAAGACCAAGGCCGGCACGGCCGCCGCCGGCCAGGCGATGGCCACGGTCGGCGCCGCGATGGCCCAGCAATCCTATTTCAGCGGCAACAACAACATGGCCGGCGCCGGCGGCGCGCTGATGCTGGGCGGGCTGCTGGCCTCGGCGATGGCTGCGAAGATGACGCCGGCGGCCGATTTGCGCCGCTGGGACAATCTACCCCAGAAACTCTATTTCCACGCCGCCAAGCTTGAAGGCGCTGCGCCGCCGGCGCTGCGCATCGTGGATATCCGCGAGGCGGTCGGCGGCATCGGCGTGCAATTGCGCGAGGACGGCGGGGCGCTGGTGATCAACGGCGTCACGGCCGGCGGGCCGGCCGCGAACGCGGGCCTGCAGGCGGGCGATGTCATCGTGGCGCTGGACGGGGAAAGTGCGGCCGGCCTACCGATGCAAACTTTCGTCGGCAAGGCGCGCGGGCCCATCGGCTCCACCGTCGCCATCAGCGTCTTGCGCAACGGCGCGGCGTTGGCGCCTGTCGAGCTGCGACGCGACAATCTCGCCAGCATGATGCATGTCACGCGCACGCTTGGCGCGCCAGGCTGCCGCATCGTATGGTCGCGCACGCTGACAGCGCTAGCGGTGAACGAAACGGCTCCCGGCGTAACCGTGGGGAAAAAAGGCAAGAAATGAACTGGAAGGAAGCGTCCGCATGAAGCTCTACAACGCCAATCTCTCGCCCAACGCGCTGCGTGTTCGCGCCGTGCTTTTCGAACTGGGCCTGGAAGCCGAAATCATCGACGTCGATCTGCGCACCGGCGAGAACAAGGCGGATGCTTTCCTCGCGCTCAATCCGAACGCGAAGGTGCCGGTGCTCGACGACGACGGCTTCGTGCTGTGGGAGTCGCGCGCGATCAACGGCTATCTGGCGAGCAAGCGGCCCGAGCGCGGGCTTTATCCCGCTGAGCCGAAAGCGCGCGCCGTCGTCGATCAATGGTCCTATTGGCAAGCGATCCATCTGGGTCCCGCCATGCAGCGCGTGGCGTTCGAGCGCTACATGAAGGGCCGCTTCGGGCGCGGCGGGCCGGACGAGGCGGTCGTGAAAACCGAGATGGCGAATGTCACGCAATTCCTGGGCGTGCTCGACGGCGCGCTCGCTGGCAAGGAATGGGTCGCCGGCGCGCTCAGCATCGCCGATTTCGCGATCGCCACCACCTTCCAGTATCGCGCGCAGGCCGACATCTCCCTTGCGGCGACGCCGCAGGTGGAGCGCTGGATCGCGCAACTCGAGGCGCGGCCCTCTTGGCAGAAGGCCATCGCGCCGATCAAGGCCGCGATGGGCTGATCTATTCCTGCGCCACGAAGGCGCGCATCTGGCGGGCGGCGCGCAGGATGTGGCGGCGCTTCACGCGCGCATGCAGCAGGCGGTTGAGCGCGGCGCGGATCGTCGCCGCGGCCTCTGGCAGCGCCGCGGCCAGCGCGAGGCCCGCCATCAGCGTCTTCAGCAGGTGCGCGGAAAGGATGAAGCCGTCGGCCCCGTGATCGAACACGATGTCGAGCGCTTCGGCCTCAAACTGGCGCGGATCGGGCGCCGCAAACGCCGAGACGTCCTGGCTGCGATCCACATGGGCGTGGTTGCGGCCGATGAAGCAGGCGAGCTGCAGCAGCAGCGGCGGCCATAGCGCTTCGTCGAGCCGCACGGCGGCGAGGCCGGCCTCCGCGAACGTCAGCGCGTGGGTGAAATCCAGCCAGTTTACGTTGTCGGCGATTTTGCCGTCCGTGCGGTGGAATGCGCCTTCATCCACATGCAGCAGCATCCAGGCCGCGGCCTCCACGAGCACGGCGTAGATATCGCGTGGCGCGTGATGCGCGCTCCATGCCGCAACCGTCGCCATCGCCGTCTTCGCGGGAACGCCGAGCACTGAGTCCTTCTCCAGCGGCGGCGATTTGCCGGCGCGGCCCCACTCGGCGCGGCGCGCGCGATAATCGCGGAATTCCGGCAGCTCGTCCTCGCGCGTCATGTAGATCAGATGGCGCGCCAGCATCAGCAGCAGCGGTCCCGACGCTTCCCCATCCAATCGCGCGGCGAGGGCGGCGGTCTTCACGGAATAGATCAGCGAATGGCCGAAGTCGGCGTAATGCTCGAGCGCCGCCGCCGCCAGGCTGGGCAGGAAATCGCGCGCGGTCATACCGGTGGCGAGCCCGCCGCGCAGGCAAGCAATCGCCGCGGCTTCATCTTCGCGCTCGATGGCGGCGCGAAACGCCGCATCGCTCCATGGCGCTTCGCCTGCCGGGAACGGATAGCGCCGCCCGCCGCGCGCATCCTCCGCGATGTGGCCAAGAACCTCCCCAATCGCGGCGAGCTTGCGGTCCGCGTCGGAACCGCGCCGGTCGTACAGGGCCAGCCAATCGGCGGAGGCTGCGATCGCGTGCTGGGTGCCGAATTCCTGGCGCTCCGCCGCCCAGCAGACGGCGTCCGCCACGAACGTCTCGGGGCCGACGCCGAGGCGCAGCAACCGCGCGCTTTCGCGCACGAGGCGGTCCTGTTCTTCCTTGTCGAGCGCCTGCAGCAGGCCGGCGCGCGCCCGCGCGATGCGCACGGCGGGATCCTCCGGCGTCAAATCCAGCAGGACGCGGCCCGCCTCCACGCTCACTGGAAAACGCCGCACGCGATCACCGCCCACCAGCGTCTCGCCGGTTGAAAGATCGAACTTCCAATTGTGCCAATTGCAGGTGAGCACGCAGCCGTCGCTCAGCGCGCCTTCGCGCAGGGGATAGCCTTCGTGCGGGCAGCGGTTGGCGCAGGCGAACAGGCCACGCTCGGTGTGGAGAATCAGCACCTGCAGCCCATCGCGCCGGATCAGGGCCTTGCCCTTGGCGGTGAGCTCTTCGGCTCCCATGACGTCGGTCCAGGCCATGTCCGGTCCGCTCGGTTTATGTCGCCACCTTACACCAAGCGCCGGGTGATACCTACCGATGTTGCGGCCCAAAAACGGATCGGGCATCCTCGCGTTCGCACATGCAGGATGGGCAACATAAGAGCGCTTCGCTCGATTTCGCCGCGGTGTTCCACGCCGCGCCCGACCGCTATCTCCTGCTGGGCCCCGATCTGACGATCCTCGCGGTGAGCGACGCCTACGCGCGCGCGACGATGACGCGCCGGGAGGACGTCGTCGGACGCGGCCTGTTCGATGTCTTTCCCGATAATCCCGACGATGCGGACGCCACCGGGGTGGGCAATCTCGGCGCCTCGCTGCGCCGTGTGCTGCGCACCAGGACGGCCGATGCGATGGCTGTGCAGAAATACGACGTCCGCCGCGCGGACGGCGATGGCGGCGGCTTCGAGGAGCGCTATTGGAGCCCGGTCAACACGCCGGTTTTGGGCGCGGATGGCGAGATCCGCTACATCATTCACCGCGTGGAGGACGTGACGGAGTTCTGGCGTCTGCGCCAGGAAGGCGATGCGCGCTCGCGCGCGCTGATGAGCCGTAACGAAAGCATCGAAGCAGAGGTGCTGCGGCGCGCGCAAGAGGTGCAGGAGGCGTATCGCCGCCTGGAGATCGCGAACGCCGAGACGGCGCGCGCGAACGCGCAGAAATCGCTATTCTTCGCCGCCGCCAGCCACGACATCCGCCAACCGCTGCATGCCGCGATGGGCTATGTATCCTTGCTCTCCGCGCAGCTTACCGAGGGCGGGAGCGAAACATGGACCAAGGCGCAGCGCGCGTTGGAGACGGTGGCCGGCATCCTAAGCCGCTTTCTCGACATCTCCCTGCTGGACGAAGGCGAGATTCACCCCAACTTCGCGGAATTTCCCGCCGCCCGACTGATGGAGCGCATCGCCGAGCAAAGCGCGCCAGAGGCTGCAGCCAAGAGGCTCGCCCTGCGCGTCGCGCCGACCGGGGCGGTAGTGCGCAGCGATGAAAGCCTGCTCGAAAGCATCCTGACGAATTTCCTGTCCAATGCGCTGCGCTACACGCCCGCCGGCGTAGTCGAAATCGGCTATGACGGCGGTGCGGCGCGCTTCTACGTGCGCGACACCGGCGTCGGCATCCCGGCGCAGGACGTGCGCCGCGTGTTCGAGGAATTCGTTCAGCTCGATAATCCTTCGCGCGATCGCCGCCGGGGCTACGGCCTCGGGCTGGCGATCGTGCAGCGCGTGGCGCGTGCGTTGGGCGCGGAGGCCGGCGTCGAGTCGGTGGTCGGCGCGGGATCCGTGTTCTGGGTGTCCGCGCCGGCAGCGGAAGCCCGGCCCCCCGCGGAGGGCGGCGAGCCGATCGGCGCGCCCGCCTTGCAGGGGCGCTCGCTGCTGCTGATCGAGGACGACGATCTCGTCGCCGACGCCACGTTGCTTTCGCTGGAGCTGGAAGGCGTCGAGGCCCGGCGCGCCGCGTCGCTGGCGGCGATCGCGGCGGTCCTGGACGGCGGCTTCTCGCCCGATTACGTCGTCGCCGATTACCGCCTGCCGGATGGCGACGGCGCCGCGGCCATCGCCGGCGTGCGCGCCGCGCTGGGCCGCGATATTCCCGCCTTGATCCTCACCGGCGAAACGCGCGTCGCGCGCGACGCCATCCACTTGCCGCGCTGCGCAGTGCTCACCAAGCCGCTGCGCATCGAGGAGATGCTGGAAGGCCTGGCGCGTATCGCCGCCGCGCCGGCGTGACGGCGCACTTGCTCCGCCCCGGCGCGAAACGCTAATTAGCCGCCGGCGCGCCGGTTGGGGGAGGCCATGCAGCAATCGAGCTTCAGCGCAACGGCGTCCGCGTGAGCGCCGCCATGGAGCGCTTCGCCCGCCGCCACGGCCTCTGGAGCGCGGAGCGCGCCGCCGCCGCAAAAGAAATTACAGACCTAGCCGCCAGCGCCGGCCTCAACATGATCCGGCTTTCCTGCGCCGATCAGCACGGCCTTCTCCGCGGCAAGACGATCATGGCGGCTCAGCTGGCGGACGCCTTCGAGAGCGGCATCGGCGCGCCATCGAGCCTGCTGGCGAAGGATACTGCGCACCGCACGGTGTTTCCTGTGTTCAGCGAGGGCGCCGGCCTCGGCATGGCGCAGATGCAGGGCGCAGCGGATATGCTGCTGCTGCCCGATCCATCGACATTCCGCATCCTGCCCTGGGCGGAGAAGACCGGCTGGCTGTTGTGCGATCTCTATTTCGGGGACGGCCGCCCGGTGGCGTTCTCCACGCGCGGGCTTCTCGCCGGTGCGGTTTCGCAGGCGGCGGCGAAGGGCTTCGATTACATCGCCGGCGTCGAATTGGAATTTCATCTCTTCAAGCTGAAGGACGAGCGCCTGGCGCTGGAGGATTCCGGCCAGCCGGGCGCGCCGCCGGAGGTGGAGCTCACCTCGCGCGGCTACCGGCTGCTGACGGAGGAACAGTTCGACAGGCTTGAGCCGGTGCTCGATGGCTTTCGCATCGGCCTGCAGGCGCTCGGTCTGCCGCTGCGCTCACTGGAGGTGGAGTTCGGGCCGAGCCAGTGCGAGCTGACACTCGCGCCGCTGGACGGCGTCGCGGCGGCGGACGCCGTCGTGCTGCTGCGCAGCGCCGTGCGCCAGATGGCCCAGCGCATCGGCTATCACGTCACCTTCATGTGCCGGCCGCGCATTCCCAACGTGATGTCTTCCGGCTGGCACCTGCATCAATCGCTGCGCGCGCGGAAATCCGGCGCGAACGCGTTCCAAGCCGCAGGCGAGGGTGAGTTGCTTTCCGCGGAAGGGCGCGGATTCCTGGGCGGATTGCTGGCGCATGCGCGCGACGGCGCGCTGTTCGCGGCGCCGACGGTGAACGCCTATCGCCGCTATCGCCCGGGTTCTCTCGCGCCGGATCGCGCGAATTGGGGCGTCGATAATCGCGGCGCGATGATCCGAGTGATCGGCGGACGCGGCGATCCCGCGACGCATCTGGAAAACCGCGTCGGCGAGCCGGCGGCCAATCCGTATCTCTACATGGCGGCGCAGCTGCAGGCGGGCCTCGACGGCATCGCTTCGGGCGCGCAGGCCGGCGCGCCCACCACCGAGCCCTATCAGTCGGATGCGCCGCGCTTGCCGCGTTCGCTGGCGGAGGCGGTGTCTGCGGCTAAAGACAGCGCGTTCTACCGGCGCGCGTTCGGCGGCGATTTCATCGACTACTACGCCTTCATCAAGGAAGCCGAACTCGCGCGCTTCGAAGCCGAAGTCTCCGACTGGGAGCATCGGGAATATTTCGACACGTTCTGAACGCCGCGCGCAGCACGCGCGCGCATAAAGGGAGGGGCAGATGAGAAAAACGCTATCGGCGGCGGCCTTCATGCTGGGCGCGGCGCTGGCGCCCGCGGCTGGCGCGCAGACGCAAGCGGCCGTGGTCTACAAGAATGCGAAAATCTACACGCTGGACGGCAAGTCCTCCGTCGCTTCGGCGGTGGCGATCGCCGGCGAGCGCTTCCTGGCGGTGGGCGATGAGGCCGCCGTGCAGCCCTTCATCGGCGCAGGCACCCAAGTCGTCGATCTCGCCGGCGCAGCGGTCATCCCTGGCCTCAACGATACGCACGCGCATTTCCTTTCCGCCGGCGTGGAGGCCTCGCAAATCCCGATGCGCGGCGCGAAGAACGTGGCAGAGGCGCTGGAGCGGATCAAAACCGCCGCCGCAGCGAAGAAGCCCGGCGAATGGCTGCTGGGCGCGAGCTGGCATCCGCCGTCGCAACTGGCCGAGCACCGCTATCTGACACGCGCCGAGATCGACAGCGTCGCGCCGAACAACCCTGTGTATCTGCAGACGGTGGGTCACGTCGCGATGGCCAATTCCGCCGCTTTGAAGATCGCGGGGATCGACCGCAACACGCCCAATCCCGAAGGCGGCACGATTCAGAAGGATCAGGCGGGCGAGCCGGACGGCATCCTGTTTGAACGCGCGATCGAGATGGTGGAGAAGAAGGCGCCGCCGGTGACGATGGCGGAGCTTGAAGGTCAGTACCTCGCGGCGATGAAGAACGCGAACAGCCTGGGGCTGACCAGCGTGCTCGATCCCGGCGCGCCGATCGCCAACATCCGCGCGCTGCAGCGCATCACGCAGGCGGGAAAATCCACGCTGCGCCTGGGCGTGATGTATGCCCCTTCGCCTACCGTGCCGCCCGAGCAATGGGCGCAGGAAGTGAACACGCTCGTCGCTTCCGGCTTCGGCAACGAATGGCTGCGCTTGAACGCAATCGGCGAAATGGCGATCGATGGCGGGATGACGCTGCGCACCGCCTATATGCGCGCCGGTTATCCTGACGATGCGAAGTATCACGGCATGACGACGATGACGAAAGAGCGGCTCAACGCCGTCGTCGCCGTCGCCAACGCCAATGACTGGCGTCTCGCCATCCATTGCGTGGGCGATGCGGGTTGCGATTGGGTGCTCGACGCATACGAGGCGGCGAACGCTTCGAAATCCATCGCCGGGCGGCGCTTCGCGCTGATCCACGGCAGCCTGCTGCAGCGCGATCAGCTGGAGCGCGCCAAGCGCCTCGGCGTCATCCTCGAGCAGCAGAACACCTTCATGTGGGAGAAGGCCGCCGCGGTGGAGCGCTATCTCACCCGCAAGGTAGCCGACCGCGCGGTGCCGACGAAGATGTCGATCGACATCCTCGGCATCAACAACGTGTCCTCGGGCACGGATTATCCCGTGAACATCATGAACCCGTTCCTGAGCCTCTATATCGCGGTGACGCGGAAGGATCCCACCGGGCGCGTGTACGGCGCACAATATGCGATCCCGCGGGAAACGGCGCTGCGGCTCTACACGGTTTCGGGCGCCTACACCTCGTTCGAGGAGAACGAGAAGGGCCCGATCGAGGTCGGCAAGCTGGCCGACATGGTGGTGCTCGACCGCGATTACATGACCGTACCGGTGGAGCAGATCAAAGACATCAAGCCGCTGAAGACGATCGTCGGCGGGCGGATCGTCTACCAGCAATAGCCGGGAGCGGGGCGGCGCCGGCGCCGCCGTCCCGCAGCGCTGCCTTCGATCACGATTATCTGATCGCGGCGCAGCCCGGCTGCGGCTTCGCCTCGCCCCCGCGCGTATTGCCAACATGACCCGGCATGATAACGCTCGCGCCTTCGTGGACGGCGCGGGCGCGAACCCGCGCGCATGCAGGGTGGGGAGAGATGGCGGCCGGCGCCGCCCGGCGCACACGCGCGCAGATCGTCAGACGGCGGATCAATCACGGCCATGGAGCCCGCGGCGCGCGGGCGGGGAGTTGAAGGCGGGATATGGCGGCAAACACGGATTCCGGCGCGGGCGCAGGCGAAATCGCAGCCGGCGTGGCCCCGCCGAAGGTGTACGGCAAGGGCCGCACGACGTGGACGCTGGGCCTGCTCTGCCTGATCTACGCCAACAATTTCGCCGACCGCTCGATCCTCACGGTGCTGGCCCATCCGATCAAGATGGACCTCAAGATCGACGACACGCAGCTGGGCCTGCTCACTGGGCTCGCCTTCTCCGTGTTCTATGCGCTGTTCGGCTATCCCCTGGCGCGCCTGTCGGACAAGGTGGGCCGCATCAACATCATCATGTGCTGCGGTCTCATGTGGTCGGCCATGACGCTGCTGTGCGGCACTGCGGTCAATTTCATTCAGCTGCTGATCTACCGCTTCGGCGTCGGCATCGGGGAATCCGGCTACGCCGCGCCTGGTCACGCGCTGCTGTCGGATTATTTCCCGCCGCGCACGCGCACCTCGGCCATCGCGATTTTCTCGATGGGAGTGCCCATCGGCGCGCTGTTCGGCGCGATCGCCGGGGGCTGGCTGGCGCAGCATTACGGTTGGCGCGAGGCGTTCATCTTCGTGAGCATTCCGGGCTTCATCCTCGCGCCGCTGCTCAAATTCACGGTGAAGGAGCCCCCGCGCGGCAATTGGGACGCGAGCCGCCTGGCCGGCAAACCGATCGAATCGCCGCCGCCCTTGTGGACCGTGCTCAAGAAGCAATTCTCAACACCGACGTTCACGCACGCCTGCATCGCCACGGTGGTCGCGCAATTCGCGATCTCTTCGACGGCGTTTCTCGGCACCTATTATGTCCGCCGGTTCGAACTCGACCTCACGACGCTGGGCATCGTGCTGGGCGTGCTGAGCGGGGTGGCCTCGATCGTCGGCACGCTGGGCGGCGGCTTCATCTCCGATTGGTTCGCGAAGTTCAGCAAGTCCTGGTATGCGGGCCTTCCCGCGCTGGCGCTGGCGCTGGCTGCGCCGCTGCATATTCTGGGCTACCTGCAGGCCGATTGGCGCGTTCAGGTGGCGTATCTGGCGGTCTCCGGCGCGCTGGTTTCCGTTTATAGCGTGCCGTTCTACGGCATGACGCAGAACCTGATCCCGGCGCGGATGCGTGCATCGGGCGCCGCGGTGATCTTCTTCCTGATCAATCTGTTGGGTCTCGGTTTCGGTCCGGTGTTCTGGGGCTTCGTGATCGACAAGAGCACGCAGGCCCTGTTCGCCGCCCACGGTATGGGCGAGTATTTCGCCACGTGCGGCAAAGGCGTGCTGCAGGTCGCGGATGCGGCGGTTGCGAAGGCCTGCCACGACTCGCTGTCGGAAGCGACGCGCTGGACGCTGGCGGCGTCGGCCTTAGGCATGCTCTGGGCGTCGCTGCACTTCTATATTTCCTCGCGCACCGCCGCGCGCGATCTCACCGAGGCCGAGCGCGCGAACTGAACCTTCTCGCGCTTGCGAAGTCTCTGCTGGGCGATTGCATCCCGATCACAAACTCTCTATCGCCGTCACAACGACGTGATGGGGAGGCGAGAGCCGATGGCGATCGAGCGGGCGGACGAACAGGCGCCAACGGCTTCCGGCGCCACGCCGCCGAAGGTCTACGGCAAGGGATACATGACCTGGACGCTGTTTCTGCTGTCCATCATGTACGCCAATAATTACGCCGACCGCACGGTCCTGGCAGTGTTGGCCCAGCCCATCAAGAATGAGCTGAACATCACCGATACGCAGCTGGGCCTCCTGAGCGGCTTGGCGTTTGCGGCGTTCTACGCGCTGTTCGGCTATCCGATCGCCCGCCTGTCGGACCGCCTCGGCAGGGTCAACATCATCACCATCTGCTGCTTGCTCTGGTCGGCGATGACGGCGCTCTGCGGCACCGCCGCCGCCTATACGCAGCTGCTGATCTACCGGTTCGGCGTGGGTATTGGCGAGTCCGGCTACGCCGCTCCCGGCCACGCGCTGATCTCGGATTACTTCCCGCCGCGGACGCGGACGACGGCGCTGGCCGTCTTTTCCGCGGGCGTGCCGATCGGGGCGCTGCTCGGCTCGATCATCGGGGGGTGGCTCGCGCATCATTTCGGCTGGCGCGAGGCGTTCCTGTTCGTGAGCATTCCGGGCTTCATCCTGGCGCCGATTCTGCGCCTCACAATCAAAGAGCCTCCGCGCGGCAATTGGGACGCCAGCCGTCTGGCGGGCAAGCCGCTGGCGAAAACGCCGCCCCTCTGGGTGGTGGTGAAGGCGCAATTCTCGATCCCGACGTTTCGGCACGCCTGGGCCGGCACGATCGCTTCGGGATTCTTCGGTTCGGGCAGCGCTTTTCTCGGCGCTTACTACGTCCGCCGCTTCGATATCGATCTCACCACGGTCGGACTCGTGCTGGGCATATTGTCGGGCGTCGCGGCGCTGATCGGAACCTTCCTCGGCGGCTTCCTCACCGATCAGTTCGCGAAGGTGAGCAAGCGCTGGTACGCCTTGCTGCCCGCCATCGCGCTCTCCCTCGCCGGGCCGATCCACGTGTTTGGATACACGCAGAGCGACTGGAAGATGCAGGTCGCGATCATGCTGATTTCGGGCTCGCTTTCCAGCCTCGCGACGGTGCCGTTTTACGGGCTCACGCAGAATCTGCTGCCGTCGCACATGCGGGCTTCCGGCGCCGCCGTGATCTTCTTCTTCATCAATCTGATCAGCCTGGGGTTTGGCCCGGTATTCAACGGCATGGTCATCGATTGGATGACGCAGCATTTCTTCGCCAGCTATCAGATGGGCGAGTATTTCGCCGTCTGCGGGAAGGGGGCCAAGCACGTGGCCGACGCCACGATCGCGGCCGCCTGCCATACCGCTTTGGCCGAAGGCACGCGCTGGACCCTGGCCGGCGCGATCATCGGCCTCTGGTGGGGCGCGGTGCACTATCTGATCGCCAGCCGCACGGTCGCGCGCGACCTGACGGAGGCGGAACAGAATAACTAGGGATTTCGCGATCACATTATTGTGCATTCCCTAGCGTCGCGTCGACTTACACACTCTTCCCAACGCCAAAATTGGGCGCGTAACGACCCCGCGGGCCTCATCGCCCGATAATGGGGCGCGCGCGGGAGGGGCGGTGTCGATGGCCACAACCGACGTAGAGGATAAAGCGAGCCCGGCGCCGGCGGCGACCCCTGTGGCGCCCACAGTATATTCCAAGAAATACACCGCCTGGATGTTGTTCCTCCTCGCGGTGACCTACGCCAACGACTACGCGGACCGCTCGGTCCTGCGGATCCTGGCGCAGCCGATCAAAGCCGAGATGAACCTGAGCGACACTCAGCTCGGGCTGCTGAGCGGGCTGGCGTTTTCGGTCTTCTATGCGCTGTTCGGCTATCCGCTGGCGCGGCTCTCGGAAAAAACCGGCCGCATCAACATCATCACGGCGTGCGCCGTCGTGTGGTCCTGTTTTACCGCGGCCTGCGGCACGGCGACGAATTTCGCCCAGCTGCTGTTCTACCGCTTCGGCGTCGGGGCCGGGGAATCGGGGATGGCGGCGCCCTCGCACTCGCTCATCTCGGATTATTTCCCGCCGAACCGGCGCACGACCGCGATTGCGCTGTTCTCGATGGGCGTGCCCGTGGGCGCGCTTGCCGGCGTCATCGCCGGGGGATGGCTCGCCGAGCATTACGGCTGGCGCGCGGCCTTCCTCATCATCTCGATCCCGGGTTTCCTGCTGGCGCCGCTTGTCAAGCTCACCATCAAGGAGCCGATCCGCGGCAATTGGGACGCAAGCCGCCTCGCCGGCAAGCCGGCGGAGAAGACCCCGCCGCTCAAAGAGGTGTTGAAGAAGCAGTTCGCCACGCAAACATTCCGCGCCATCTGCATCGGCCACGTGCTGTGCGTGTTCTCGGCTTCCGGCAGCGCCTTCACCGCCGCCTATCTCGTGCGGCGCTTCGAGATTCCCTACACCACCGTGGGCTTCGCGCTCGGCCTGCTGAGCGCGGTTGGCATCATCACCGCCTTCATGAGCGGCTTCCTGACCGACCAATTGGCGAAGTGGAACAAGCGTTGGTACTGCCTGCTGCCCGCGATCGCGGTCACCGTGCAGGCGGTGCTGCACTTCGCCGGCTACATGCAGAGCACCTGGCAAATGCAGCTGTTCTTCATGTTCCTGGCGGCGTTCTGCGCCATCACCTCGGTGCCGTTCTACGGCATGACGCAAAACTTGCTGCCCGCGCGCATGCGCGCATCCGGCGCGGCGGTCATTTTCTTCCTGATCAACCTGATCGGCTTGGGCTTCGGGCCGGTCTTCTTCGGGATGGTGATCGACCAATTCACCAACGTGACCTTCGCCGGGTATGGCATCGGGGAATATGTCACGACGTGCGGCAAGGGCGGCCTGCTGGCGACGGCGGAGCACCTGCCCATGTGCAAGGCGGCGCTCGCGCACGCGACGCGTTGGACCCTGGCGTGCGAATCCTTCGGCTTGCTTGGCGGGGCGATGCTGTTTCTCTACGCCAGCCGCTTCGCTGCGCGCGATCTCTCGGAGGCTGAGCGCACGAACTGATCCGCACGGGAAATCGGGCAAGGACCGCGCGCGCTTCCGGCGTGCGCGGCCTTTCCGTTTTCAGCGCCCGCGCAGCAGGTGGCGCTGGATCTTGCCGGTGGCGGTCTTCGGCAGCTCGTCGACGAATTCGATGAGGCGCGGGTATTTGTAGGGTGCGAGGCGTTCCTTCGTGAACGCGCGCAGCGCTTCGGCCATTTGCGCGTCGCCGTGCGCGCCGGGCTTCAGCGTCACGAACGCCTTGGCGCGGGTGAGGCCGTTCTCGTCGGGCGCGCCGATTACCGCGGCTTCCAGCACGGCGGGATGCGCGATGAGCGCGCTTTCCACTTCGGAAGGCGAAACCCAATTGCCGCTGACTTTCAACATGTCGTCGCCACGGCCGCAGAACACGAACGCGCCGTCCTCCTCGCGGAGGAATTTATCGCCCGTGCGCACCCATTCGCCGCGGAACGTGTCGGCGGTTTTCTGCGGGTTGTTCCAATAGCCGGCGGCGGAGGAGGGCCCCGAGACGAACAGCTCGCCAATCTCGCCGGGCGCGGTTTCCGCGCCCGCCTCGTTGAGCAGCCGCACGCGATAGCCCGGCGTCGGCGCCCCGGTGGCGCCGTAGCGCACCGCGCCCGGACGGTTGGTGACGAAGATGTGGAGCATCTCGGTCGAGCCGATGCCGTCGACGATGTCGACGCCGTAGCGCTGCGCCCACGCCTGCCCCACGTCGCGCGGCAGGGATTCTCCCGCCGAAACGCACAGGCGCAGCCCGGGCAGTTCCGCCGGCGCCTCGGGATGCGCCAGCATCGCGGCGTAGAGGGTCGGCGCGCCGAAGAACACGCTCACCCCGTGCGCGCGAAGGATGGCGAACGCCGCCGCGGGCGTGATGCGATCGGCGTGCAGCACGGTCGTCGCGCCCACCGCCAGCGGGAAGGTCAGTGCGTTGCCGAGGCCATAGGCGTGATACAGCTTCGCGGCGGAGAAGATGACGTCGCTCTCGCGCAGATCGAGCACCTGGCGCGCATAGAGATCGGTGGTGGCCGCGATGCTGGCGTGGCGGTGCAGCACGCCTTTCGGCTTGCCGGTGGAGCCCGACGAATAGAGCCAGAAGGCGATCGCTTCGCCGCCGGCGGGATGGAAAGCGTCGTCCGGCTTGGCGCGTTGCAGCAGCGCCTCGAAACTGGCGGGGTGGGCGCCGCCCGGGCCCGGCGCGGAGACGATCAGCTTGCCGCCCCAGCCGGCCTGGCGCGCGGCGTCCTGCAACACCGCGTGCAGCGGCCCGGAGACGATCGCCGCCTTCGCCGCGCAATCGGCGAGGATGTGGGCGTAGTCGGGCGCGCGAAACAACGTGTTGATCGGGACCGGCGTCACCCCACTCTGGATCGCGCCGAGAAACGCCGCCACGAAGCTCACGCCGTCGAGCAGGCAGAGCACCACGCGGTCTCCCGGATACAGGCCCGCCTGGCGCAGGGCGGCGGCGGCGAGGGCCGCCTGTTCCCCCAACTCGCCGAACGTGAACCGGCGCCCATCCGCGATGAAGGCGATCTTGTCCGGCCGGTCGCGCAGATTGTGGCCCAGCAGATGGGCCGCAGCGTTCGCCGCGCCGGCATCGCCGGCGGCGCGCGGGTCGGTCATCGCCTCCTCCCAGGCATCGCGGCCCGGCGCCCGTAGGCGCCGCTGGCGTTGCGCGCACTTTATGCATTATTCTGCACCTCACAATGCCGAAAATCGGTGATCGGAATGGCTGAGACGCAGCGGGAAGGGCGCGGGCCCTCGCCGGAGGAAGAGGGCTTCCTGCGCGCGCTGGGCGAGCGTGTTCGCGAAGCGCGCGCCCGCCACGGCATGACGCGCAAGGCGCTGGCGGCGGATTCCGGCGTCTCCGAGCGCTACCTGGCGCAGCTGGAATGCGGGCAGGGCAATGTGTCGATGCTGCTGCTGCGCCAGATCGCCGGCGCGCTCAACACGCCCGTGGCGCAGCTGGCCGCGGAGGGGCCCGAAGCGGCGCCGGAACTATCGCTGGCGATCGAGGCGCTGCAGGCGCTGAAGCCGGCCGAGCTGGAGGAGGTGCGCCGCTGGATCGGGCGTTCCTTCGCGCGCCGCGAAGGCGTCGCGCGGCAGGATCGCATCGCGCTGATCGGCTTGCGCGGCGCCGGCAAATCCACATTGGGCGCGCGGCTGGCGGCGCATTTGGACGTGCCCTTCATCGAGGTGGACAAGGTCGTCGAGGAGGCCAGCGGCATGCCGCTGGCGGCGCTGTTCGAGCTTTACGGGCAAAGCGGGTTCCGTCGGCTGGAGCGCCAGGCGCTGCAGCGCGCGATCGACGCCCACCCCCGCGCCGTCATCGCGGCGGGCGGCGGCATCGTCTCCGATCCCGCGACCTACGAGCGGCTGCTGTCGCAATGCTTCACGGTGTGGCTGCGCGCGGAACCGGGCGACCACATGAGCCGCGTAATCGCGCAGGGCGACATGCGCCCGATGGCGCAAAACCGCGAGGCATTGGCCGATCTGCAGCGGATCCTCCAGGTGCGCACCCCGCTCTACGCCCGCGCCGACGCGCAGCTGATGACCAGCGGCCGTTCGCCCGATGAAACGGTGGAGGATGCGCTTGCGCTGCTGCGCACCGCTGAGTATGCAAAATAACACATATGCAATGATATGCATTATAATTCCAAGAGAACGCTATGATCCTGTTTGATCGGACGCCCTCGGAATACCGGCACTGGAAGCTGACCGTGGAGGGGCGGATCGCCACCCTGGCGCTCGATGTCGACGAATCCGCCGGCGTCGCGCCCGGCTACAAGCTGAAACTCAACTCGTACGATCTGGGCGTCGACATCGAACTGAACGACGCGCTGCAGCGCATCCGCTTCGAGCATCCAAGTGTCGCCTGCGTGGTTCTTACCAGCGCGAAGGACCGCACGTTCAGCGCCGGCGCCAACATCTACATGCTGGGCGCCTCCAGCCACGGCTGGAAGGTCAATTTCTGCAAGTTCACCAACGAAACCCGCAACGGCATGGAGGATTCCAGCCGTCATGATGGGCTGAAATTTCTCGCCGCGCTGAACGGGATCACCGCCGGGGGCGGCTACGAATTGGCGCTCGCGTGCGACGAGATCGTGATGATCGACGATCGCTCTTCCGCGGTGAGCCTGCCGGAAGTGCCGCTGCTCGGCGTATTGCCGGGCACCGGCGGGCTGACACGGCTGGTGGACAAGCGCCGCGTGCGCCGCGATCTGGCGGATGTGTTCTGCACCACCGCTGAAGGCGTGAAGGCCGATCGCGCGCGCGCCTGGGGGCTGGTCGATCACGTCGCCACGCCGAACCAGTTTCCCGCCGTCGTGCGCGAACGCGCCGAGGCGCTGGCGAACGGCTCGGCGCGGCCGGGCGATGCGCAAGGCGTCGCGCTCACGCCGCTCGCGCGGGAGATCGATGCGGCGGGCTATCGCTACGCCTATGTCGATGTCGCGCTCGACCGCGCCGCCCGTATGGCGCACGTGACGTTGCGCGCGCCGGGGGATGCGCCGCCGGAAACGATCGAGGCGATCGTCGCCGCCGGCGCCGCATGGTGGCCTCTGCAGTTCGCGCGCGAATTGGAAGACGCGCTGCTTACCTTGCGCACCAACGAGCCCGCGCTCGGCCTGCTGGCGCTGCGCACGCACGGCGAGGCGGCGCACGTGCTGGCGGCCGGGCGCGCGCTCGCTGCGCACCGCGATCATTGGTTCGTACGCGAAACCATCGCCCTGCTGCGCCGCACGCTGCAGCGTTTCGACGTCAGTTCCCGCAGCCTTTATGCAGTGATCGGCGAGGGTTCCTGCTTCGCCGGGCTGTTCTTCGAATGCGCGCTCGCGGCAGACCGCAGCTATATGCTGGCCCCGCTCGACGAGCCCGCCCAAGGTCCCGCCATCGTGCTCGACGCCGCCAATTTCGGGCTATTCCCGTCGCTCACCGGCGCGACGCGCCTGGCGGACCGTTTCCTTGCCGCGCCCGATCGCGTCGCCGCGCTGGAAGCGCTGCAGGGCAGTGCGCTGGCCGCGCAGGAAGCCGTGGCGCACGGCCTCGTCACCGTCGCCGCCGACGAACTGGATTGGGACGACGAGGTGCGCCTCGCGCTCGAGGAGCGCGCCAGCCTTTCGCCTGATGCGTTGACGGGCCTTGAGGCCAATCTCCGCTTCAATGGCGCCGAGACCCTGCACACCAAAATCTTCGCGCGTCTTTCGGCCTGGCAGAACTGGGTGTTCAACCGGCCCAACGCCACGGGCGAGCAAGGCGCGTTAAAACTCTATGGCACGGGCAAGAAGCCGCCCTTCGATTGGGAGCGCGTGTGATGGCCATCGATTATCAGTCGCGCATTCCCAACAATGTCGATCTCGCATCCGACCGCGGCCTGCAGCGCGCGCTGGAGCATTGGCAACCGCGCTTCCTCGATTGGTGGCGCGAGATGGGACCGGCGGAATATCAGGCCGCGGAAATCTATCTGCGCACGGCCACCTCCGTCGACGCCAAGGGCTGGGCCACGTTCGGGCACGTGAAGATGCCGGATTATCGCTGGGGCATCTTCCTGGCGGATCGCGAGGAAAACCGCACGATCGGTTTCGGCGACGAATTCGGTAAGCCTGTTTGGCAGCAGGTGCCGGGCGAGCATCGCTCCGTGTTGCGCCGCCTCATCGTCACGCAGGGCGACACCGAGCCCGCTTCTGTCGAGCAGCAGCGCCTCCTCGGGCTCACCGCGCCGTCACTCTACGATCTGCGCGGCCTTTTTCAGGTGAACGTCGAGGAGGGCCGCCATCTCTGGGCGATGGTGTATCTGCTGCATGCCTATTTCGGGCGCGACGGGCGGGAGGAAGCCGAAGAATTGCTCGCGCGCCATTCCGGCGACGCGGAAAAGCCGCGCATCCTCGGCACCTTCAACGAGCCGATCTCCGATTGGCTCAGCTTCTTCATGTTCACCTTTTTCACCGACCGCGACGGCAAGTATCAGCTGAAGTCGCTGGCGGAGTCCGCGTTCGATCCGCTGTCGCGCACCTGCCGTTTCATGCTGACCGAAGAATCCCACCACATGTTCATCGGCCACACCGGCCTGGCGCGCGTCACGCGGCGCACGCTCGACGTGATGAGGGAAATCGGTTCGGAGGATCCCGAAGCGGTGCGCCGCGCCGGCGCGATCGATCTGCCCACGATCCAGCGTTACATCAATTTCTGGTTTTCCTCCGCGCTCGATCTGTTCGGCTCCGAGGTTTCCTCCAACGCCGCGCTCTATTTCGCCAGCGGCCTGAAGGGCCGGCCCGACGAAGCGAAATTCGCCGACCACCTGGCGCTTGAGCAAACGCTTGCCCTGGAGGCGCCCGGTGAGGGCGGCGTGCGCGTGGAGGAAATCGCGATGCGCAACGCGATCAACGAAGTGACGCGCCAGGCCTACGCGGAAGAATGCGCGATGCTGATGGGCCGCTGGAACGCGATGATCCGCGATGCGGGCTACGATTTCGCTTATCGCCTGCCGAGCACGCGGTTTCGCCGCGGGATCGGCGCCTGGGCGGAGGTTTTCGCCGATCCCAGCGGCAATATCATCACCCGCGCGGCGTTCGAGGCGCAGCGCGACGCGTGGCTGCCGTCGCAGGCCGACCGCGCCTTCGTGCACAGCTTGATGCAGCCGGTGACGCAGCCGGGCAAGATGGCCGGCTGGATCGCACCCCCAGAGCAGGGGATCAACAAGATGCCGATCGATTACGACTACGTCCGCGCGGCGTGAGGCCGCGCTAGCCGCGGCCGACGAACGCCATCTTCGTCGCCAGCAGGGTGACGAATTGCACGTTCGCCTCCGGCGGCAAGCGCGCCATGTGCAGCACGGTTTCCGCGACATGGCGCACGTCGAACGTGGGCTCGGCGCTTTTCGCGAAACCGCTCGTCATTTCGGTTGCCGCGTTGCCGATGTCGATTTGGCCGCAGGCGATGTCGTAGGCGCGCCCATCCAGCGCGGCGGCTTTCGTGAGCCCGCTCATGGCGTGTTTCGTCGCGGTGTAGGCCATGGCGCGCGGGCGCGGCGAATGCGCCGCGACCGAGCCGTTGTTGATGATCCGCCCGCCGCGCGGATTTTGCGCCTTCATGATGCGGAACGCGTTCTGGATGCAGAGGAAGGCGCCCGTCACGTTGGTGTCGATCGCGTCGCGCCAGGTGTCGAGCGCCACGTCTTCGATGTCCGCCGCCGCCGGCATCACGCCCGCATTGTTGAACAAGACGTCGAGCCGGCCGAAGCGGTCGCGGCAGGCGTTGAACAATGCCGCCACGGAAGCCGGGTCGCGCACGTCCGCCGGATGGATCAACGCTTCGCCCGCGCCGGCGAGGCGCGCGGTTTCAGCCAGCGCTTCGGCGCGCCGCCCCGCCAAAGCCGCGCGCCAGCCCGCTTCGAGGAAGGCGCGCGCCACGGCGCGGCCGATGCCCGAGCCCGCGCCGGTGATCAGGGCTACACCGCTCACGCGCTGCGCGCCAGCGGCGCACTCGGCGCGAACAGCGCCTCCATCTCACGGCGCACGCGCACATCGACGCGCGCGGCGTCGAACGAAACGTCGGCCCAGCGCAGCATCTGGCCGGCGCGCATCGGGCCTTTCAGCGCCAGGCCATGCGCCAGCCCGATCGGCACTGCGCCTTCGCTGAGCGATCGCGCAGCGGGGATCAGCTTTCCGTACACGGTGTAGCCGCCTTCGCCGTCAAGGTTTTCGCCGCCCGCCAGATCGCGCTTGGCCACGGCCACGGCGTCTCCCTCGAAGCCGCGCGTGGCGCCTGTCGGTTCGCGCCGCAGTGTGACGCTGGCGACGGAGATGCCCAGCTCCAGCCCGATCAGATGGTAGGGCTTGTACATTGCCGCATAGCGCCCGCTCGCGTCGGTCTTCAGGCCGTATTCCGCAAAGCAGCTGCGCACATAGTCGTCCGGCGCTTCGATCACGACATAAACGCCCCAACGCAGATCGCGGAACACCGGGCGCTGGTCGCGCTCGAGCGAGGAGACGACCTCCACCATGCCGCTTTTCGCCAGCACGCCGCCGGCGGAGGCGGGGCGCAGCACCGTCGGCAGATCGTCGACCCCGCAGGCGGGGAACAGCAAGCCGTCCTCCGGCGCCGCAAGGCCGGTGGCGTTCGCGACCGCCGCCATCTCCAGCGCGGACTTCGTGCCATCGAGGAAGGAGTTGAACATTTTGGCGTTGAAATCGCCGGCGGCGACCTGCGCTTCGCTGAAGCCGTAATGCTTCCACACCGTATCGGGCGTGGAGGCATGATAGGGCGGCAGATATTTCGTGCCCTTGCCGGCGGCCACGACATTGAAGCCCGCCGTGCGCGCCCAATCCACCAGCTCGGCGATCAGCGCCGGCTGATCGCCGTACGCGAAGGAATAGACGATGCCGGCGGCCGCCGCCTTGCGCGCCAGCAGCGGGCCCGCCAGCGCATCGGCCTCCACGTTCACCATTACGATGTCGCGCTTGTGCGCGCAGCACGCCAGCGCGTGGCGGATGCCCGCCGCAGGGCTGCCCGTGGCTTCGACGATGACATCGATCTCCGCGCAGGCGATCAGCGCGTCGGCGTCTTCCGTGATCCATGTTCCGCCGGTGCGCACCGCTTCGCTCATATCGCGCGCGGCGAAGCGCTCCGGCGCCCAGCCCACGCGGATCAGCGCATCGCGTGCCTGCGCGGCGCGCAGATCGGCCACGCCGGTGACGTGCATCCCCGGCGTGCGCTGCGCCTGCGCGAGGAACATCGAGCCGAACTTTCCCGCCCCGATGAGGCCGACGCGCACCGGCTTGCCGGCTTCGGCGCGCTTCTTCAGTTCGATCGCCAAATTCATGGGAGCGTTTCCTCGCCGCATTGCTTGGCGCGGACGATGGACGCCGGCGCGCGCAGGGTCAACCGCCGGCCATGACCGCATCGTAGCGCGCCAGCGCGGCGGCGATCGTGATCGTGCGATCCTCCGCCAGGATGTGGCGCGCCGCGATCAGCGCGTCCGCATCGCGCGCGACGGCGGCGGCGTAGGCCGCGCGGTCGGCGTAGCGCTCGGCGATGGCGGGGCGGGGATCGCCCCTCGCGGCGCGCTCGGCCGCGGTGCGCGCGAACGGCAGGGTGGAGCCGGTCAGCCGCAGCGCCTGGCCCGCCCCGCCGACGGCGGGATCGCGCGGGTTCCAGCCGGCGTGCGTGGCCACCGGGGAGGAAATGTCGGGCAGGCGCAGCCCGGCGGTTTCGTTGCCGTCCCCATCCACCGCGGAGGCGAAGGAGACGTACTCGGCGCCGGCCTGCGGGGGATGGCGCGCGACGCCTTGAGCCGCATCGGCGCCGAAATCGTAGCGACGCAGCCGGCGCAACGTCTTTGCCGCCAGCGTGTGCGCGCCCGGAATTTTCGCAAACACGCCCGCCGTGTCTTCGCGCGCCGCCGCTGTGCCTGCGCCATGGTTGGGAATTTGCGAGGCCGGCGGCTCGGCGCCTTCGCGCACCCAGCGGTCCAGATTGATCAGCGCGGCGCGCGTCAGGGGGCTGTAATCCACGATGTTGAACGGATGCAGGCCCGCGTCGCCGTTCAGCGGATTGTGCGTCATCAGCGGCAGGAGGCCTGGCCCGTGCTGTGTTCCCGCGAATAGATAGGCTCGCGTTTCCGGCGCGAGCGGCGCGTCGCGGCCCTCGGCGTCGCTGTGGGAAAGCGAGGCGTCGCCGCGCCAATATTCCGCCGCCGTATTAGTAGCGACGATTTTGGGGACGCCGCCCAATGCGCGCTGACGGTCGAGCAGGCCGGCGGCGACGCCGCGCACGGGCGTTTCCGCGAACGGCGGCAGATGGCCGAGGCCAATCGCGCCTTCCACCGCCGGCATGGCGAAGCGCGTGTTGAACTCGCCGCGCCGGCCGCCGGCGATATGGATGTGCATCCCGTCGAACACCTGGCGGCCGTCTTCGTCGCGGTTCATGCCGTGGTGCAGCAGCGTGCGCAGGAAGCGCCCTGACTGCGAAACGCCGAACGCATAGGCGCGATCGATCGCGCCGAACGGCGCGTCGCGCCGCAGATGCGCCGCGAAATCGCGCGCCGCCGCGAGGCCGACGCCGACGACCGGGCAGCGCGCGGCGCGATAGAGCACCGTGTAGTATCGGCCGGGTTCGAAGCCGCCCTCCAGCCAGATGAAATCCGCATCGCGCACGACGGCGCCGCTTGCCTCCTGCCGCGCGAAGCGCCACCGCGCGCGCGGGAGCGTTTGGCGTTGACTGTCCGGAGAATCTTGTAGGAACAGCTCAGCGTCGGGATCGTCGGCGTCGGCGGCGGTGTAGGTTTGATCCATGGAGGGGCCGAGCGTTTCGTCGCGCAGGCCGCAATGGGGCTGGCGTGTGGAGAAGCTCACCTCCACGCGCGCAAGGCCCGGCGGCGGCGCGCCGGCGATGCGCGCCTCCGGCGCGCGCAGGCCCAAGAGACCCGGATGCGCCGCCACGTCCCACTGCCAGCCGACCCAGGCGAGCGTCCAGCCGCGCGCGAACTGAAAGCCGTCGCCGGGATCGATCTCCGGAGTTGGCGCGAGCGGGCGTTCCGCCCGGTTCAGGAACACGCAGGCGGGCTTGCCGCCGCGGTTGCAGATGTCGAGCAGGAAGGTGCGTGCGCCACCGTTCACCGGGCGCAGGATGGTGAAATCCGCATCGAACGCCACGCGGCCGTCGCCGCCGCGCGCGGCGAGCGCGAGATCGGCGATTTCCGCGTTCGCGGGATGGCCCGGATCGAGCGCGAAGCGCGCCACGCCGTCGATGCGCTCATAGACGCCGGCCGAGCCGAACGCGCGGCCATCCGCGAACGGTGTTCTGGATGCGACGTCGAGCCCGATCAGCGCCATCGACGATTACTTTCCGAAGTCGATGCAGATTTTGCCGAAATGCTCGCCCGCGGCCATCGCCGCAAGCGCTTTGGGAACCGCCGCGAACGGATAGACGCGGTCCACTACAGGGCGCATGCGGTGCAGCGCGATCGCGCCCGCCATCGCTTCGAAATCCACCCGCGAACCGACATAGATGCCGTGCAGGCGGATATTCTTCTGCAACACGATGGGCATCGCCGCCTGCGACGCGCCGGACAGCGCGCCGACGATGGGGATCGAGCCGTACACCGCGGCGGCGCTCAGCGCCTCCGGCAATGTCGCGGCCCCGCCGACTTCGACGACGATGTCGGCGCCGCGACCGTCGGTCAGCGCGCGGACGGCTTCGCCCCAGCCCGGCGTTTCGCGGTAATTGATCCCGTGATCGGCGCCGAGCGCCTTGGCGCGCGCCAGCTTCGCATTGCTGCTTGACGTGACGATCGCGCGCGCGCCGGCGAGCTTGGCGAATTGCACCGTGAAGATCGAAACCCCGCCGGTGCCCTCCGCCGCCACCGTCTTGCCGAGCGCCAAGCCCGCCTCGCGCAGCGCCCGCCATGCCGTGACGCCGGCGCAGGGCAGGGTCGCCGCTTCGATGAAATCCAGATGCTCGGGGATCGCCACGAGATCCTCGGCGTCCGCCAGCAGCACTTCGCGCAGCACGCCCGGCGTCTGAGGCGAGCCTAGCGAACGGGCGCGGTTCGCCGCCGTCGGCGGGCCATCGATCCAGCCCTGGAAGAAGGTCGGACACACGCGGTCGCCCACCCGCACGCGCGTGACGCCCGCGCCGACCGCGATCACTTCGCCCGCGCCATCGGAGAACGGAACGAACCCTTCCGGCGCCACGCCCTTAGTGGCGGGCGATGCGCCGCGCGCCATGCCGAGATCACGGAAATTGAGCGAGGCGGCCTTCATCCGCACCGCGGCCTGGCCGGGACCGGGCGGGCCAGGATCGTCCACGCGCGCCAGGCGCAGATGCTCGAGGCCCCAGCCGTCTTGCAGCGTCCAACCCTGCATGTAATCCGCCCCTTGGTTCGTGTTTCGGCGTGCGCACACAATCATGCGCGCGCGGCTGAGAAAACTCGGTAAGACCTATTACAGCGCGCAAGCTTGCGATAAGACGCCGGCATTCGTCCGCGCGCCGCAGGCGCGCCCGCACCGAACGAGGACCCTAATGAAAGCGGCGTATCTGAACGGCCCCGGCGGGCCGGAAGCGTTTGTGTATGGCGATCTCCCCGATCCGAAGGCCGGCGCGGGCGAGGTGCTGATCCGCGTGCGCGCAACCACGGTGAACCACGTCGATACCGTCTACCGCTCGGGCATCCGCCCGTATTTCAAAATCACGCCGCCCCATGTGCTGGGCCTCGAGCTTGCCGGCGATGTCGTCGCGGCGGGCGAAGGCGTGCAGGGGTTCAAGGCGGGCGATCGCGTCGTGGCGTCGCCGCGCACCGGCGCCTATGCGGAACTTGCGGTGGCGGAAGCGCGCAACGTTGTGAAGCTGCCGGCGTCCGTCAGCTATGAAGATGGCGCGGCGATGGCCGGCACGGGCGCCACGGCGTGGCGCGCTGTCGTGCGCCGCGCGGAAATCCGCCCCAGCGAAATCGTGCTGGTCACCGCCGCGGCGGGCGGCACGGGCGGCATGATCGCGCAGGTCGCCAAGGCTTCGGGCGCGTTCGTGATCGGCACGGCGGGCGGGCAGCGCAAGCTCGACCTCGTCAAGTCGCTCGGCGCGGACGCGGTCATCGATCACTACAAGGAAGATCTGATCGCCCGCATCAAGGAGATCACCGAAGGTTACGGCATCGACGCCGCGATCGACGCGACATCCAGCGCGCCGATCTGGTCGGCGATCACCGAAAGCCTGCGCCCCGGCGGGCGCGTCGTGCTCTACGGCAACATGGCGAGCCAGGAGGTGTCCTTTCTCGTGCGCCATGTGTTTCCGAAGGGCCTGAAGATCATCGGCCTCGCGGGCGATCCGGCCGAAGTGGCCGCGACGCGGCCGGCCGACATGATCGGCCTCATGCGCCTGGCGGCGCAGGGCAAGATGCGTTCGCTGACGGATCGGGTTCTGCCGCTGGCGGAAGTCGCTGAAGCGCACCGCTTGGTGGAAGATCACGCCGTGGCCGGCAAGGTCGTGCTGACGCCCTGAATCCGGCGCGCCCGCTTTGGTCTGACCAAAGCGGGCGCGCCGTCGCTTCCCGCGGCGCGTGCGCAGGCTTGCTTGGCGGCTTGGCGCGTGGCCCGTAATGTGGCTTTCATGTCGCTAGCGGCGCCGATGCGAACGCCGCAGGAAGAGGGAGGGAAAGCCTGATGTCGCGCCCGCTGGATGGTGTTCGGGTCATCGATTTCACCACCATGATCGCGGGGCCGGCGGCCACGCGCCACCTCGCCGATTGCGGCGCGGAAGTCGTCAAGATCGAGATGGTGGGCGAGGGCGATCTGCTGCGCGGGCGCTATTCCGTCGATCTCGTCAGCCGCTACATGTTCGGCCTCTACAACGCCGGCAAGAAAAGCGTCGCGCTCGATCTGAAAACCGAAGCTGGCCTCGAAGCGGTGCGCCGGCTCATCGCCAGCGCCGATGTCGTCGTCGAGAATTTCCGTCCTGGCGTGATGAAGCGTCTCGGCCTCGATTACGAGACGCTGGCGCAGCAGCACCCGAAGCTGGTCTATTGCTCGATCTCGGGCTTCGGCCAGGACGGCCCCTTGGCGGAGCGCCCGGCCTATGCGCCGGTGGTGCACGCCTATAGCGGGCTCGACATCGTGCTGGCGAGCCTGCACGGCGACGGCTCGCCGATGAAGAACGCCGCCGTGATCGCGGACGTGGCGGCCGGCGCCTACGGCTTCTCCGCCATTCTTGCAGCGCTGCTGCATCGCGAGCGCAACGGCAAGGGCAGCTTCGTCGACGTCACCTTGCTGGAATCCACGATGCAGATGATCGGTCTGCAATATCAGCAGGCGCAGGCCGGCGTGAAGCCGGAACCGGTGCCCTATCCCCCGCTCAAGACGCGCGACGGCGCAGTGATCATCCCGCTGATCGCGCCGCGTTCGATCTTCGAAATGTTCAAAATCCTCGGCCACGAGGATTGGGTGGGCGATCCGAAATACAAAACGCGCGACGGCCTGCGCCAGGGGCGCGATGCGGTGCTCGGCGAGCTTGAGGATTGGGCCGCGCGCCACACCTGCCAGGAGGTGGATGCGATCTGCGCCGAAGCCGGCATCCCTTGCGCGATCTACAATCACCCGCGCGATATCTGGAGCGATCCGCAATCCTTGGCGCGCGGCTCGTTCTCGACGGTGAAGGACAAGCTCGGCGAGTTCCAGGTTCTGAACGCACCATTCCGCCTCAGCAGCGCCGATTGCGAAACGGTGCCGATGGTGAGCCTCGTCGGCGAATACAACGAAGAGGTGCTGAAATCCGTCGGTTACTCCGAAGAGGATCTGGCGCGCCTCGCCGAGCAGAAAGTGTTCGGCTGAGGCCTCAGGCGGGCGCTTTCGCGGCCGCCGGCTCCAGCGCTTCGGCCACCGCCTGCTCCACGCGCTCGAGCCAGACGAATTCCAGCTGCTTGCGCACATCCTCCGGTATGTCGTCATAATCGCGCTTGTTGCGCGCCGGCAGCAGCACGCGCGTGATGCCCGCGCGGGCGGCGGCGGTGACCTTTTCCTTGATGCCGCCCACCGGCAGCACCAGCCCGCGCAAGCTGATCTCGCCCGTCATCGCCGTGTCGCTGCGCACCACGCGCCCGGTAAGCAGCGAGGAAAGCGCCACATACATCGCCACCCCCGCGCTCGGCCCGTCCTTCGGCGTCGCGCCCGCGGGGACGTGAATGTGGATGTCGTATTTCGCGAAGCTTTCGGGATCGACGCCCAACTCTTCCGCATCGCCCTTTACGAGGGTGAGCGCCGCTTGCACGCTTTCGCGCATCACTTCGCCCAATTGCCCGGTGACGGTGAGGCCGCCGCGCCCGGGCGCGCGCGCCGCCTCCACGAACAGGATGTCGCCGCCCACCGGCGTCCAGGCGAGGCCCGTCGCCACGCCCGGGATGCTGGTGCGCTGGGCCACTTCGTCCTCGAAGCGCGGCGCGCCCAGATACTCCGTCAGATCGCCCACGCGGATATCGGCGCGCGTCTGCTTGCCCTCCGCGATCGCCACCGCCGCATGGCGCAGCGCCGCGCCGATTTCGCGCTCCAGATTGCGCACGCCTGCTTCGCGCGTGTAGCCGCGGATGATGAGGCTTAAGGTGGCGTCCTCGACCGTCGCCTGTTCGGATGTGAGGCCGTGCGCCGTCAATTGCCGCGGCACGAGATAGCGTTTCGCGATCTGCAGCTTCTCGGCGTCGGTGTAGCCGGGCAGCGAGATGATTTCCATGCGATCGCGCAGGGGACCCGGAATCGTCTCCAGCATGTTCGCCGTGGCGATGAACACCACGCGCGAAAGATCGAACGGCACGGCCAGATAATTGTCGCGGAACGTGCCGTTCTGTTCGGGATCCAGAACCTCCAGCATCGCGGAGGAGGGATCGCCCTGGATGCCCGATCCCATCTTGTCGATCTCGTCCAGCATCATCACGCAATCGCGGCTGCCCGCCTTGCGGATCGCCTGGATGATGTTGCCCGGCAGCGCGCCGATATAGGTGCGCCGATGGCCGCGAATTTCGGCTTCATCGTGTACGCCGCCCAGGCTCACGCGCACGAATTTGCGCCCCATCGCGCGTGCGATGGATTGGCCGAGCGACGTCTTGCCGACGCCGGGCGGCCCCGCGAAGCACAGGATCGGCGCTTTGCCGTTGGGCGCGAGCTTGCGCACCGCCAGATATTCCACGATGCGCTGCTTGATCTTCTCCAGCCCGAAATGATCCGCATCGAGGATCGCGCGCGCCTGGGCCACATCGATCGGGGCCTCCGCCGGCGGCGCCCAGGGCAGATCGAGCAGCCATTCCAGATAGGTGCGCGCCATGCCGTATTCGGCCGAGGCGTCGGACATGCGCTCCAGCCGCGTCACCTCGCGCAGGGCGGCCTGTTCTACTTCGGCCGGCATCTTCGCTTCCGCGATCTTCGTTTTCAACGCGGCGAGTTCTTCGTTCTCGCCTTCGCCCAGCTGGCGCTGGATCGCCGCCATCTGCTCGCGCAGCAACACCTCGCGCTGGCGCTTATCGAGCGAGGCTTGCGTCTCCGAACCGATTTCGCGCGAAAGCCGCAGCACGTTGATCTGGTGCGCCAGCAGCTTGGCGACCTTTTCGATCCGCTGCGCGAGATCGGCGGTTTCGAGGATCGCCTGTTTCTCGTCGGAGCTGGCGTCGATATAGGCCGCGACCAGATCGGTCAGTGCTGCGGGCGAGTTCGCCGATTGGATCGCGTTGATCAGTTCGCCGGGGGGCTGGGGCAGCAATTGCAGCCCCTCCAGCGCGCTGTTGCGCAAGTTGAGCGCGCGCGCCTCCACCTCGGGGCTGACGCTCGCCGGCTCCGCCAGGCGTTGCACGCGCGCGGCGAGGAACGGCGTCTCGATGAAGGGGGCGGCGATCTGGAAGCGCTGCTCGCCCTGGCAGATCAGATGATGCGCGCCATCGGGCGCGGTGACGTAGCGCAGGATGTTGCAGACGACGCCGACGCGATGGAGATCGCCGAGGTTCGGATCCTCGGTCTCCGGATCGCGTTGCATCAGCACGCCGATCGGCCGGCTTTCGCGCACCGCCTGCTGCGCCGCCGCGATCGAACGCGCCCGCGTGATCGTCAAGGGCAGCACCACGCCTGGAAAAATCGCCAACGTGCGCACTGGCACGATCAGCAGCGCGTCCTCCGGCAGGTTGGACGCGACGTCCTGCCCGCTTGGCGCGCGCGCAACGGTTTCGCCGGGCATGCTCATGGGGCGGTTCCTCAGGCGATCTTGGCGAGGTGGACGATGAGGCAGCCCGCGGCCATCCGCGGCGGGCTGGCTTTGTAATGGCCGGGCGGCAGCGGCACGTGGCGCTCGAACCGCCCTTGCGGCAGTTCCAGGCGATGGATGGTGGCGATGCGCAATTCCGGCGGCAGCGTGCGCCGCCCGGCGATGCGCAGCACGCCGCCCTCGATCGCCGCCTCCACCTGTTCGGGATCGACGCCGGGAAGGGCTGCCAGCACGATCACTTCGCGCTCCGTCTCCAACACGTCGACCGGAGGCTCCCAGCTCACCGCTTCGCCGCCGCGGCGCGGCTGATACAGCTCGCGCTGCAACCGCTCGGCGCGCGCCAGCATGTCCAGCGCTTCCGACCACATCCAGGCGTAACGATCGGCGGGCGGCATGGGCCTTCTTCCTTCTTGCCCGGCGCTTATAGAGATTTCCGCGCTAGGGCAGAAGCTTGTCTCGCGCGCCGGCGCCGGATGACAACCCGCTCGCCCCGTTCTAGGTTTCCGTGCGGCGGCCGCAAAGGATCGCCGGCGAGGCGGAAGAGCGCGGCAGACGCTCTGGGCGAAATGGGAACGGGAGGGCGCGCCGATGAGCGAGAAAGCCGTGCTGGTGGAGCGTGAAGGCCACGTGCTGGTCGTCACGATCAATCGTCCCGATCAGCGCAACGCGGTGAACAAGGACGTGCATCTCGGCATCGGCATGGCGCTCGAAGAAGCCGATCATGATCCGAACATCTGGGCCGTCATTCTCACGGGTGCAGGCGATAAGGCGTTTTGCGCCGGCGCCGATCTGAAGGCGGTTTCCCGGGGGGAAAGGCTCGCGCCCGACGATCCAGCCCAACAGGCCTGGGGCTTCGCCGGTTACGTCACGCACCATATCAGCAAGCCCACCATTGCGGCGGTGAACGGCTTTGCGCTCGGCGGCGGCACGGAGATCACGTTGGCGAGCGATCTGGCGGTCGCGGCGGACACGGCTTCGTTCGGCTTGCCGGAGGTGAAGCGCGGCATCCTCGCCGGCGCGGGAGGGGCCTTCCGCCTGCGCGCGCAGCTGCCGCCCAAGATCGCGATGGAAATGCTGCTGACCGGCGATCCGATCCCTGCGCCACGGGCGCTGGAACTGGGCCTCATCAACGCCGTGGCGCCGCAAGCGCAAACGGTGGAGGCCGCCCTTAAGCTCGCCGCGCGCATCACCGTGAACGCGCCGCTTTCGGTGCAGGCCAGCAAGCGCATCGCGCTTGGCATGGTCAAAGGCCGCATCGCCCGCGAGGACGAAGGCTGGGCGCTGACGAGAGACGAGGCCGCCATGGTGATGCGCTCGGAGGATGCGAAGGAAGGCCCGCTTGCGTTCGCGGAAAAGCGCGCGCCGGTGTGGAAAGCGCGCTGATCGAAGGGAAACGCCCATGGCTGAAGACGCAACGCGCATTCCGGTGATCGTCGGCGTGGGGCAGGTGAACGATCGCCCGAAAACGCCGGAAGAGGGGCTCGACTCCGCGGGTTTGATGGAGGCGGCGCTGCGCGCCGCCGATGCGGACGCCGGCGGCGGCTGGCTCGCGCGGCTCGATTCCCTGGGCGTGGTCGATCAGATTTCCTTCCCGGGCCTGGGCGATGTGTCGAAGCCTCTAGCCGAACGCGTCGGCGCCTCTCCGCGCCTGTGCTACAAAACGAAGGACGCGAGCGGCGATGGCCCGATCAAGCTGCTGAACGAGGCGGCCAACCGGATCGCCGCGGGCGAACTCACCATCGCCGCCGTCGCCGGGGGCGAGGCGCTGCGCACCGCCGCCCAGCGCGCCGCCGCCGCCGCGAAGGACGGCGATCCATCCAAGCACAGCGCCATCGGCGAAGCCGCTGCGCGCCGCGCGCCCAGCTATCGCGCGCGCTACGGCTTGAGCCTGCCGGTTACCGTCTATCCGCTCTACGAGAGCGGCGGGCGCGCGGCTTATGGGCAAACCTTGGCGCAGGCGCAGCAGGAAAGCGGGGAGATCTGGTCGCGCTTCTCGCACGTGGCGGCGGAAAACCCAGGCGCCTGGATCCGCAAGCCCCAAAGCGTGGAAGACATCGTGCGCTCCTCGCCCGATAACCGTCCGATCGCGTTTCCATACAATAAGCTGATGGTCGCCAATTCCTCGGTGAACCAGGGCGCGGCCTTCATCGTCACGAGCCTGGCTGAAGCCCGTGCGCGCGGCGTGGCGGAGGACAAGCTCATCTATGTCGGGCGCGGCGCCGCGGCGCACGAGCCGGATGATTTCCTCGCCCGCGACCGGTTCGACCGCTCGCCCAGCATGGGCGTTTCGATCCGCCGCGCGATGGCGCTCAACAATGTCACGGCGCGGGATATCGATTTCGTAGAACTCTACAGCTGCTTTCCGTGCGTGCCGAAGATGGCGCGCCGCGTGATGGATTGGCCGCTCGAAAAGCCGGCCACAGTGTTCGGCGGCTTGACGTTCGGCGGCGGCCCGATCGGCAATTATATGAGCCACGCGGTGGTCAGCATGGTGCTGAAGCTGCGCGAGCAGGGCGAGCGGGGGCTGCTGTTCGCCAATGGCGGCTACGCCACGCACAACCACACGATCGTGCTGACGCGTAAGCCGAACCCGGCCGCGGCGCTGCCGCACGATTTCGACTTCCAGGCCGAAGCGGACGCCGCGCGCGGCCCCGCGCCGGCGCTGGCGGAAAATTATGTCGGGCCCGGCGCGGTGGAGACCTACACCATCCTGTATGAGCGCGACGGCGCGCCGCGTTTCGCCGCCATCGTCGGGCGCGCGCCCACGGGCGAGCGTTTCCTGGCGAAGGTCCCGGCGTCGGACGACGCCGCGATCCGCTTCCTGAGCAGCGGCGATAGCGAACCTGTCGGGGCGGAGGGCGACGCGACGCAGGGCCCTGACGGCGACATCTACTGGCGTTTCTAGCGCCGCCTCAGTCCACGCCTTCGACGATCATCACGCGGTATTCGCCGGCCTTGAGACGCTGCTTCGTGGCTTCCTGGTAGCCGGGGCTCGAATACCAGGCCTTCGCGGCCTCGAGTGTGGGGAATTCCAGGATCACGCAATTCTCCGGCTTGGGGCCTTCGAGCGCCTCGATCCGGCCGCCGCCGGCCCGCCGCGTCATCGTGTGACCCTCGAACGTGGCTGGCACCATCTTGCGGTAGACGTCGCGGGCGGCGGCGTCCTTCAGCTTTTCCTGGATGAAAATGATGTAGGCGGCCATGCGCGTTTTCCTCCGCTTTTCCTCGTCCTAGCCGAAGCGCGCGGCGGCGCCCAGCCGGCCCCAAAAAGGCCGCCCGAAAAATCTGCAATCACCGCTACACTTTTGCTTGACCCGGGCCGCTGGTCGGGAAATCGTAGGGGTAAGCCCCCGCCCAAGCGGGGCCAGGAGGTGCGCCAATGCTGCTGCCGGAACTGTTCGCGCCGATGCGCGTGGGCCCGTTCACCGTGCCCAACCGGCTGATGATGGCCGGCATGTCGGCGGGCACGAGCTACGACGATAACGGCCCGACCGACCAGATGATCGCCTACTATCTGGAGCGCGCCCGCGGCGAGCCCGGCATGATCGCGATCGGGGCGAACCCGGTGCTGCCGCCCGCGCCGGGCGCCCGCCAGCGCATCGGCCTCTACACCGATGCGATCATCCCCGGGCTGCGCCGGCTGGTGGACGCGGTGCATCAGCACGACGTGAAGTTCGGCATCCAACTGTGGAACGGCGGCGGCTCGGAAGGCACGGGCGCGGGCGAGCTGATCTCGCCCTCCGGCTTGTCCTCCAATGTGCGCGTTGCGCGCGGGGACGGCACGGCGCGCTATCGCGGCCAGCCCAACCGCGCCCTCGGCACGGATGAGATCCCGCAGATCGTGCAGTATTTCGCAGAAGGCGCGCGCCGGGTGGCGGACGCGGGCTTCGATTTCGTCGAAATCCACGCCGGGCACGGATACCTGATCAGCAATTTCCTCACGCCGCTGTTCAATCGGCGCACCGACAAATACGGCGGCTCGTTCGAAAACCGCACACGCTTCTTGCTGGAGGTCGTGGCGGCGGTGAAGGCCGCGGTGGGCGACCGCATCGCCGTCGGCCTCAAATACAATGGCGACGATTTCCTGGGCGATGACGGCTGGACTTTGGCGGAAAGCTGCCGTCTCGCGCCGCTCGCGCAGGCGGCGGGCGCCGATTACATCACTGTCACCGCCGGTCTCGTCGGCTCGCCGCACCTCACCATCCCGCCGCTCTACGAGCCGCAAGGCTGTTACGCCTTCCTTGCTGAAGCCGTGAAGCCGACGGTGACGATCCCTGTCGGCACGATCGGGCGCATCAAGGATCCGGTGATGGCGCGCGACATCGTGGCGGAAGGCCGCGCCGATTTCGTCTGCATGGGCAGACCCACGATCGCCGACCCGGAAATCTTCGGCAAAACCCGCCGCGGCGAACTGGAGGACATCCGCCCCTGCCTCGCCGATTGCCGCGGCTGCGCCGATGAGCATGTCGTGCGCGGCAATGCGGCGAGCTGCGTCGTCAATCCGCGCATGTCGCGCGAGCTGGATCTGATCGACATTGAAGGCTCGGCGAAAGCCAATCCGAAGAAGGTGCTGGTCGTCGGGGGCGGGCTTTCCGGCCTCGAAGCTGCGCGCCGCGCCGCCTTCTCCGGCCACAAGGTCACGCTGTGCGAAAGCCGCGATTGGCTCGGCGGGCAGATCATGCTCGCCGCGATGATGCCGGGTCGCAAGGAAATCGCCGACATGATGCCCTGGTACGAGCGCCAGATCGCGAAATACGGCGTCGACGTGCGGCTGAACACGACGGTCGACGAGAATTTCGTCAAGGAATTCGCACCCGATGTCGTCGTCGTCGCCACCGGCAGCGCGCCGGAAGTGCCGCAGAACATGATGGATGCGGTGATGAAGGCCGCGAACATCGAAATCCTGATGCTCGATGAGATGCTCGAGCAGAACCTCGAAGCGGGCCAGAAGGTGCTCGTCGTCGGGGGCAACCAGAACGGCGTGCTGGCGGCGGATTATCTGGCCAAGCAAGGCAAGCAAGTGTGGATCGCCGAGGCGCACAGCCATTTCGGCGCCAAGCTCGCCGCGCACGATCGCTGGTATCTGCTGAACCGCATCGCGGAGGTGGAGCGGGTGAAGAACGTCCACGCGGTCGAGGTAGGGGGCAACGACGATGTGTGGCTGGTGACGGACGAGGGGCGCCAATTCCTCGACGGGATCGACACCATCGTGTTCGCCAGCGATCGCCGCGCCGATCGCGGCGTGGCCGAGATCGCGGGAAAGCTGGGCATCGAAACGCATCTCGTGGGCGATGCGCACGATTCCACGTCAGAACATTCCGGCACGATCTTCGCCAATATCGCGCGCGCCTACGACGTCGCCCGGCGCATCTAAGCGGTCAGGGGTGCGTAACGCCGCCGCCGCGCGCGGCGGCGTCCGTATTGCGTGCGGGGCCCCCTCGCGGCAGATTGGCGCTGCGCCCGAGC
>JBFWWB010000001.1:0-71912 GCA_050246435.1 Hyphomonadaceae bacterium | reverse complement strand
CGCGCGGCGCGAAGGATGCGACGGAGGCGGCGCGCGCGTCCTACGCGGTCGCCGCGGCGACCGATGCAGCGCGCTCGTCAGGTCCGTTCGAGCCGGCCTATTCCGCGCTGCAAGCGGTGCTGCCGAACGATCCCAATGTTGCGGCCCTCGCGCCGCTGGCGCGCAAGGGCGCGCCGACGCGTGAAGAGCTGCGCGACGAATACGCCAAGCTGGAGCTGGAGGTCGTGCGCGCCGCGCGTGCGGCGGAGGCCGGCGGCGGCGTGTGGGGCCAGGTGCAGGCAAGCATGGCGCAGTTCATCGTCGTGCGCCGCGCCAGTGATGTCGACATTTCCGGCGATCTCGTGGACAGCGCCAGCGCGCGCCTCGCCGCGAACGATTTCGAGGGCGCAGTGGCGCAGCTTTCACGGTTGACGGGCGAGCCCGCCCGCCGCGTCGCGCCCTGGCTTGCGAAAGCGAAGATGCGCGTGGAGATCGATCAGCGTCTCGCGGCTATCCGCACGCAGTTGTCGCGGAAAGGCTGAGCCGCCATGATCCGCATCGCGATCCTGCTCGTCTTCGCCGTGTTCGCCGCGCTGGCGGCGGTTTCCGTGGCGAGCCAGCCCGGCGCCGTCACTATCGAATGGTTCGGCACGCGCATCGAAACCACCGCGTTGTTCGGCGTGCTGGCGATGACGTTCCTGATGGCGATGCTGCTGCCAGCGGTGCGTTTCCTGATGGCGGTGATCGATGCGCCCGGCAAGCTCGGCAAGGCAAGCGAGCGCGCGCGCCGCCGGCGCGGACAGGAGGCGTTGGCGTTGGGCCTTATCGCGGCGGAATCCGGTGAGTTCGAGGAGGCGCGCCGTCATGCGGAGCGTGCGGAAAATCTGATCGACGAGCCGCGCCTCGCCATCCTTTTGGAAGCGCGCGCCGCGGAAATGAGCGGCGACGTCTCCGCGGCCGAGCGCGCCTACACCGGCATGCTCGCCAGCGAGGGCGCTGAATTGCTTGGCCGCAAAGGCTTGCTGTCGGCGGCGCTGCAGCGCGGCGATCGCCGCGCGGCGATCGAGCACGCCGCCGCCGCGCTCAAGCTGTCGCGCAGCGCGACATGGCCGTTCCAGACCCTCTTCGATCTGCAGGTGCAGGGCGGCGATTGGGACGATGCGGTCGACGCGCTCGATGAGGGCGAGCGGCGCAAATTGATCGAGCCCGCGGCCGCCGCGCGCCGTCGCGCTGTGCTGCTGGCCGCGGCCGCGCAACGCGATGACCGCGAGGGCCGCCTCGATGTCGCGATCGACAAGGCCGAAAAGGGCGTTCGCCAGGCACCGGGCTTCGCGCCCGCCGCCGCACTCGCCGCGCGCCTGATGGCGGAAGACGGCAAGGTCTGGAAAGCCGCGAGCATCCTCGAAGAAGCCTGGGCCGCGGCGCCGCATCCTGCGATTGCGCATGCCTATCGTGATCTGCGCGACGACGAACCCCCGCTTGAGCGCGCTAAGCGCCTCGGCGCGCTCATCGAGCTGAAACCCGAACACCGTGAAAGCCGCATCCTCTCCGCGGAGTTGGCGATCGAGCAGAAGGATTGGGCCGCCGCCTGGCGCGCGCTGGAGGAAGCCTACAAGCAGAACCCGTCCTCGCGGATCTGCGCGCTCTATGCCGTGGTCTGTCGCGGCAAGAACGATGAGATCGGCGCCCGCAACTGGCTGGCGCAGGCGGCGTTCGCCCAGCGCGAGGCGGATTGGTCCGACCTCGATCCCGAAGGCGCGGCCTTCCTCTACGAGGACGCGGACTGGGCCCGCCTAGTCTATGTGTATGGCGACACCGGCAAGCTCATCCACCCGCGCCTGGAGCGGGGCGGGCGGGACGCCGGGGCCGGCTCCGTGCTGGCGCTGCCGCCTTTGGCACGCCGGGTCGAGGCGCAGATCGATCCTTCGCCTATCCGCGCCGCCCAGATCGCCTCCTGAGGGCGCGCAAAAGCCACGGCGCGGGCTTGCCGGCGCGGCTGCGCCTCTCTAGGTTCCCGGCCTCTTGGGGCCCCTGCCTGATGGCCGGAGCCTCTCGCCGCCTTAGCTCAGCCGGTAGAGCACATCATTCGTAATGATGGGGTCGCGTGTTCGAGTCACGCAGGCGGCACCATACCACTCCCGCTTCGTTGAACAGCTAGCGCTGCGCCTTCAGCGCCTCCGCGAAGAACGCCAGCGCCTTGCGCCAGGCGTCTTCGGATTGCGCCTCGCGATAGCGTTCGGGATTGTTGAAGTCCTGGAAGCCGTGGCCGGCGCCGTCATAGCGATGGAAGGCGTACGGCACGCCGGCTGCCGTCAGCGCCGCTTCATACGCATCGACGTCGGCCGGCGAGGGGCCCTGATCCTCGTTGCCGAACACGCCCAGCACGGGACACGCGATGTCTTGCGCCAGGGTGATCGGCGCCGCGCCGCCGTCGGCGAACGGCGCGCGGATGCGCCCGCCATAGAAGACCGCGCACGCTTTCAATCCCGGCAAGCGGGCGGCGCCCAGCCACGCGACGCGCCCGCCCCAGCAATGGCCGAGGATGCCGACGCGCGTGGAATCCACATGCGCCTGCCGCGCCAGCAGCGCGCGCGTCGCTTCCAGATCCAGCACAGTGCGGTCGTCGCGGAATTCCGCGCGCTTCACGTCCATCGGCGCGTCTGCGTCCCACCAATGGAAGATCCATGGCATCGCCACCGCGTAGCCCGCCGCGGCGTAGCGCCGGCCGACCTCGATCTGGAACGGATCGCGCTCCAGCCCCGCATGCGCCACGGGCAGATGCTGCGCGACGATGAGGCCGGCGTGCGGACCGGGGGCCTCGGGATCGAACAGCAGAACGGGCATTTCGCTGCCGTCGACCCGGACGATTTCACGGCGATACATGGCGTCTCCTGCGGCACGCGGAACCAGTGCGCACCCTAGCTTTTTGCACCCGACTTGAAAGCCGCGGGATGGGCGGCGCAACCCAGTCTTGATCCAGCGCAAGGCCGGCGGGGCGCTCCGCTGCTTCGCTGCCGCGCGGAGAACCTGTCATGGACGCAGCCCTTCGCGACCTCATCCTCAAAATCCTGGCGGAGCACCGCATCTTGACCTTGGCGACCGTTCGGCCGGACGGCTGGCCCCAGGCCACCACGGTCGGCTACGTCGCGGAAGGGATGACGCTCTATTTCCTCTGCGGCGCCGACAGCCAGAAGGCGCGCAACATCGCGGCGTGCGACAAGGTCTCGCTCACCATCGACGACGACGCCGACGAGATGCAAAATCTCAAAGGCGTCTCGATGGCTGCGCGAGCGGAATTCGTGACCGGCGCAAAAACATGTTCGGAAATCTTCCGCCGCCTCGTCGGCAAGTATCCGAGCGCGAAGAATTTGCCCGCGCCCGATCCCGCAACGGTGCGCTATGTCCGCCTCACGCCGAAAATCATCTCCGTGCTCGATTACGCGAAGGGCTTCGGCCACACCGATCTGGTGGAGATCGCCGATCCGCCGCGGGCGCCATTCTGACGCCGTCTCACGCGAGCGCTGCGATTTCCGCGTCCGAGAATCCCGCCTCCGCCAGCACCTCGTGCGTGTGTTCGCCGAGGCGCGGCGGGGCGGCGATCGGCGGGCGTTCGCCATCAAACAGCACAGGCACGCCAGGGAACAGCATCGGCTGCGCGCCGTCTTCGGCGATCGTGGTGAAGAAACCGGTCGCGGCGAGGTGGGGGTCGTTTGGCAGATCGCCGAGAGCGTTCACCGGTCCTGCGGGAATCTCCAGCCGCTCGAACGCGGTGAGCCAAGCCGCCGTCGTGCGTTGTGTCAGCAGCGCAGCCAACTCGCCATAGAGCGCCGCGATATGGCGCGTGCGCGCGCCGATATCGGTGAAGCGCGGATCGCCCGCTAGATCGCTGCGCCCGCATTCGGTGAACAGGTTCGCCCAGTGTTTGTCCGTATACGGTGTGACGCAAAGATAGCCGTCCGCCGTGGCGTAGGGGCGGCGTTCCGGCGTCAGCACGCGGGGATAACCGGCCTCGCCGCCGATGTGGCGCGCATACCAGTGATCGGCCGCAGTGTAGGCGATCATGCTTTCGAACATCGGCACTTCCACATAGCCGCCCGCGCCGGTGCGGTCGCGTTTGGAGAGGGCGGCGAGGATCGCGATTACGCCGATCAGGCCTGAGGTCTTGTCCGCTGCGAGAAACGGCGCGTAGCGCGGCGCGCCGGCCTGCCGGCTCATCACGTCGGCGAGGCCGCAGAGGCCTTGGATCACGTCGTCATAGGCGGGCTTGCCGCCATAGGGGCCGGCCTCGGTGAACCCGTGCAGGCACGCATAAACGAGGCGGGGATTGCGCGCGAGCAGCGCCGCCGCGTCCAGCCCCAACGCCTTCATCTTCTGCGGCCGGTTGTTGTGCAGCAGGATGTCCGCGTCCTCAGCCAGGCGCAGCAGCGCGGCGCGCGCCGCGGGCGTCTTGAGGTCCAGCACGATGCTGCGCTTGCTGCGGTTGAGGCCGAGGAACATGGACGCCATGTTCGCCTCCGCCGCGGGGCCGGTGTTGCGGGTGGAATCTCCGGCCGGCGGCTCGACTTTGATCACGTCGGCGCCGAGATCGGCGAGCCATTGGCCGGCATAGGGCGCCATCAGCACCGAGCCGAGATCCAGCACTTTGACGCCCTGAAGCGGCGGCATGGGCGATTGCTCCCTTCGGGGTGTCGGCCACCCCGCGCACGCGTTCTAGCAATGCGCCGCGCAGCGCGCGACTGGGCAGGAAGACCAGGGCTTCGCTACTGGCGCGCGGGCCTTCAAAGCGGCAATTGGGAAGGAGGGCGTCGGACGGGGCGGCGTTTCTTGCCACCCACGCCGCCATCTACATGAGCGGCGCGCCGGTAAACGCCCTGTCTCCCGGCGTGCCCGAACGCCCATGATCGCACGCTTCACGCGACGCGATAACGCCGCGCACGATATCTTGTCGGCGGGCGCGCCGACTGGGGGCACGGGAAAGCGCAATGCAGCGGCAAGAAATCATGTGATGACTTGCCCACGGCGTTTCGAGAATGGCGAACAGTGAAGCCGTCTGTGTGATACGCGGCGGCGGCGCGTGCGTCTGCGTTACGCCTCATTGAAGACGTGCACGCGTTCGTCGACATCGCGCATGCGTCATCGCTAGAGGCGACGAGCCCCCTTGCAGGCTTGCGGCAGCGGGAGCTGCAGGCATGACATCCATGGTTCGGAAGTCCGACACGTGAAGCGCGCGCCTGCTGGCGGCCGCTGACGGGGCGATGGGGTGGCTCACGCTGGTGCTGTCAGTTTAATGCGAACTTGTCTCCGTTCGCGGGGCTTTTGGCCCATTGATCGCTCGAAATTTGAAGCGCTGCGGCATTGCGCCTTCACCGCGCTGCGTCTCGATGATGTGTTCAGCCAGGTGCGCCTGCGTGAACAGAACGTTGGAACATCGAGGATGCTGCAGGCGAACTTTCCGCAATTCATGCTTCGCGGCGTAGTGCCGGGCGAACGCGTGGGTGCGGCTTTTCCCTATCAGCGCACCGGAATTTAGGGGGGCCGTGAAGACGTCAGGCGAAACGCACGGCGAAAGCAGCCCTAGAGGGCGTAGTGATACGGATTAAGCGCTTCGTTGTACGAAAACAGCCAAAACTTCAATGACTTGCTAGTGCGCCATGAACCTGATGCCCCGGAGAGGGACCACTTGGTGGGTGTACAAGGATTCGAACCTTGGACCCGCTGATTAAGAGTCAGCTGCTCTACCAACTGAGCTATACACCCGAGCACCAAGGGGCTGGCCTATATGGGGCTTTGGCTCCGCGGGCAAGCCGCAAAGCCGTTGTCGCGCTGTGAAAGCGCCCCCGCCGGCGCGCGCCCTGTCGCAAGCGCTGGCGGCGCAGGTTTCCGGCGTGAAGGTCTCCGCGGTGCGGCGCAACGCCGGGCGCGCGCCGGAGTCGGTCTATGTGAAGGGCGGCTTCGATCCCATGCAGCACAAGCGCAATGGCGTTGCAGCAGGAGGTGCGCTTTTGCACCGAAGTCGCGCACGACGCGGCGATGCACATCCCGCACCGCTAGCCAGCAATCCGCGCCGGCCCGCCGGAGATGATCGAGGCCGCCGCGCACGTCACGATCGCCGCCGCACACGACCACGACATGCTGGGCGCTCTGAGGATTTCGCGGGCGTGATCCCGGGCGCAATATTCGCATCCTTGAACTTTGCGCGCCGGGTTTGTCCGCGCCTTGTGAGTCCTCCTTGCGGGTTCTAGCATCTGCCCTCGCGCGGCGCGTGACGCCGCGCCCGCAGGCCATAGGCAAAAAACAAGGCGATAGGGGAAGCCCATGCAGTATCGGCGTCTGGGCGGCAGCGGCCTCAAGGTCAGCGCGGTGGGCCTCGGCTGCAACAATTTCGGCATGCGGATCACGGACTACGCGCAGGCCGAAACGGTCGTACGCGCAGCGCTCGATGCCGGCGTCACCCTGTTCGACACGGCGGACGCCTATGGCGCGCAGCAATCCGAGGTGATGCTGGGCAAGGCGCTGGGGGCCGATCGCCACAAGGTCGTGATCGCCACCAAATTCGCTGCGCCAATTCCGGGATTGGGGCAGGGCGGTTCGCGCCGGCATGTCATCGCAGCGGCGGAAATGAGCTTGAAGCGTCTGGGCGTCGATTACATCGATCTCTACCAGATGCACCGCCCCGATGCCGAAACCCCGATCGAGGAAACCTTGGGCGCGCTCGACGATCTCGTTCGCGCGGGCAAGGTCCGCTACATCGGCTGCTCGAATTTCTCCGCCTGGCAGATCGCCGACGCGGATTGGCTGGCGCGTGTCAACCGGATGAACCGCTTCGTCTCCGTGCAGAACGAATATTCACTGCTGGCGCGCGGCATCGAGGATGAGGTGCTGCCCGCCTGCAATCGCTTCGGCCTCGGCATCCTGCCCTATTATCCGCTGGCGCTGGGCATGCTCAGCGGCAAATACCGCCGCGGCGAAACCCCGCCCGCCGGCACGCGCCTCTCGCCCACCGCGAAGCGCATCCCGAATGCCCGCGATCCGCTGACGGCGGAGAATTTCGACCGCGTCGACGCGCTGACGCGCTTCGCCGAGGAGCGCGGCCATACCGTGTTGAGCCTGGCCTTCGCATGGCTTCTAAGCCGCCCGGCGGTGTCCTCGGTGATCGCGGGAGCCACCAAGCCGGAGCAGATCCGCGCCAACGTCGACGCCGGGGAATGGCGGCTCTCGGCCGAGGACGTAGCCGAGGTCGATAAACTCGCGGCCTGACCGTTCCTGAACGTTTCGGTCGGCTCTTAACCGGGCGGAAGGCGCGCACGGCGTAACGTTGCGCGCATGGATGCGAAGGCCGCCCCGGCGCTGTTCGATGCGGCGCATTTCGACATGATGACCGGCGGCGATCGCACGCTGCAGGCAGAGATCGCCGCGCTGTTTCGGGCGCGCGAGGCGGAGTGGCGCGTGCTGTTCGCGCCTGCGCATCCCGGCGAAAGCTGGCGCGACGGCGCCCATACCTTGAAAGGCTCCGCGCGCGGCATCGGCCTTTGGGCGCTCGCCGAGGCGTGCGCCGCAGCGGAAGCGGCGGCAGCGGAAGCTCCGGCGCTGGAGGCGCTCAATCGCGCCCTGGACGCAGCCCTGGGCGCGCTCGATGCATACTGAGAGGACTCGACAGCCACGCGGCGTTGCGGCATGGGGCGGATGCGCATCCCCATACGAGGCGACGCGGCGATGACGCGCTTTGCGCTGCAGTTCGGGCAAACCCAGCACGGGCTCACCTATGTCGAGCGCTCGGTGGCGCACGGCGTCTGCGCGCGCGGCGAGCAGATCGCTCTGGTGCGCATTGGCGCGGCGGCGCCCTACGAATACGATCTTCCCGGCGGCGGCGTGGAGGCCGACGAAGACGAGGCCGGCGCGCTGATGCGCGAGTTCAGCGAAGAAACCGGGCTCACCGTTTGGCCGGAAAGGTTGATCGGCCGCGCCGGCCAATATTGGGCGCCGGGCGGGGAGCCGCGGAACCATCTGGGCGCATTCTATGAGGTAGAGCTTTCCGCCGCCGACGGCAGCCCGACGGAGCCGAATTGCGCGCTCGTCTGGGTCGGCGCGAACGATGCGGCGCTGCGCGTGCGCCACGAAGCCCATGCCTGGGCCATATTGCATTGGCTGCGCGCGCGGCGCACGGGCAAGCCGGAGCGGGAATGAAACGGGCGGGCGTTCAGCCCGCGTCGCCGTGGCCGACAAACGTGATCATCGCGCCGTCTTGCACCTCGCGCGGGGCGGGGGCGGAAATCGGCTCGTAGCGCAGTTTCACGGTGCTGCGCACCATGTAGCGTTCTTCCGGTTCAACCGTGACCTGCGGCGCGCGCGCAGCGTCCGCCGGGGCGAGGATTTGCGCGCTCGCCGCCGGGCCGCCCATCGCTGTCTCCACGGCGGGTTGCGGATCGGCGGCGATCGGTTCGCGTGCGGCGAGTTCATCGCCGCTAGGGCGCAGCAGCGGCCCGCCGGTCGCCAGCGTCGCCACCGTGACGAAGCCCATCACCCAAACCGCCATCACTGGCTGGAACTGTTCCTTGAACGGCAGACGACCGATCGGGCGGCCGCTCTTGGCGCGCACGCGATCCATGAACGCCTTCCAGAGCGGGCCCTTCGGACGGCCGTCCCAGCCATGCGTGAAATCGATCGGCGCGAGCGATTGGTTGAACGGCGACACCACCGGATCGATCAGCACTTCGATCAGCGCGCCGCGCTGATACGCGGCCCGTGCGTATTCCAGCACCCATTTCTGGATGATCGCGTCTTTCGTCCAAAGCACGATGACGCAGGGCGCGCTTTCCGGCGCGAGCGCGCCGGTCACGATCATGCCGCCGGCCTGGGGATCCCAAGGCACAGCGTAGCCTTCGTGCTGCAGGCCGCACACGACGCTCTCGGCGTATTCCTTCGCCCGGTAAGTGTGCAGCACAACGCTTTGGGTCATCGCCCGGCTTTTCTTCGTCTCTCGGGGGCTGCTCGCGCGCCCGTTAAGAGAACGTTACGCCAATTCCACGCATGCCGGCAATCGGATAGGCGCCAAAGGCTCTATAGTTCGCCCGAAATGCAACACTTTGCGGACGGCGGCCCTGCCGGCGGGCGCGGCGGCGGAGGAAGCGCCTGAACCCCGTGAAAACACCGCCTATTTTCCTCGAGCCGCCGGAATTTCGGGTCGGCCTGCGCCCTATCGCCCTGGCGGATTGGCTGCGCGTCGGCGCCGATCCGGCCTGGCGGGCCTGGAAAACGGCGCTGATCGCGGCCCATCCGGCGCTGGTGACCGCGGCGGCGCCGGGCGCGGAGGCGGGGGCGCTGGAGCTGGCGGCCCTGCTCGGCGCGGCCAGCCTGCTGGAGGCCGCCGGCGCCGTGCCCGACGATCTTTGCGTGCTGGAGCGGCGGGAGGAGGGCTGGATGCTCGCCGCCGCCGTCGTCTGCGCGCCGACCTTCTGGTCGCTGCCGGAGGTCATCGGCAAACCGCTAGCTTTCCTTCACGCTCCGGTGCCGGACGTGCTGGGCCGGGGCGGCGCCCAGGGTCTCGCCGCCCGCATCGCGCGCGTGTTCGACGCCCTTGCGCCGGATGCGCCGCTCGAGCGCTTCAATTGGACAGTCCAGGCCGGGGACGATCGCTTCACGCCGTCATCCGCCCCGTTGCTTGCGCGCGCCGCAAGAACGCAGCCTGCCGCTGCGGCGGACGTGCTACATCTGCGCGTCGAACGTCAGACTGTCCGAAAGCTGCCGGGTGCCGGCGCGGTGGCGTTCACCATCGGCGTTTCGATCGAGCTGCTCGCGCCGTTGCTGCGCAACGGCGAAACGCGCGCGGCGTTCGCGCAGGCATGGCGCACGGCGCCGGCGCGCGTGCGCGCCTACAAAAACTGGGACAAACTCGACCGTCTGGTCGAGGCGGTTCTCACCGGCTGAGTTCGCGCATCGCGCCTTCAAGCCCGCCCAGCGTCAGCGGGAACATCCGGTGCGGGCCGATCACGTCGCGGATCAATTGCGTGGACGGCGAATACTCCCACGCGTTTTCGTGCGTCGGATTGAGCCACACGAAATGCTCATACAGGCTGCACAAGCGGTTGAGCCACACCGCGCCAGGCTCCTCGTTCCAATGCTCGACGGAGCCGCCCGGCGCTGAAACCTCGTACGGGCTCATCGTCGCGTCGCCGACGAAGATCACTTTGTAGTCGTGCGGGAACTTGTGCATCAGGTCCCAGGTGCTGATCTTCTCCGTGTTCCGGCGGCGGTTGTCCTTCCACACGTTCTCGTAGAGGCAGTTGTGGAAGTAGAAATATTCGAGATGCTTGAATTCCGTGCGCGCCGCAGAGAATAGCTCCTCGCACGTGCGCACGTGCGCATCCATCGAGCCGCCGATATCGAAGAACAGCAGCACTTTGATCGCGTTGCGCCGCTCCGGGCGCATCACCACGTCAAGATAGCCTTGCCGCGCGGTTGAACGGATCGTACCGTTGAGATCGAATTCGTCCGGCGCGCCGTCGCGGGCGAATTTGCGCAAGCGACGCAACGCCACCTTCACATTGCGCTGGCCCAGCTCTTCGCGGTCGTCGAGGTTTTTGAATTCGCGTTTGTCCCACACTTTGACGGCGCGGTTGTGGCGGCTCTTGTCCTGGCCGATGCGCACGCCTTCGGGGTGATAGCCGTCGGCGCCGAAGGGCGAGGTTCCGCCCGTGCCGATCATCCGGTCGCCGCCTTCGTGGCGCGCCTGCTGTTCGCGCAGGCGCTGTTGCAGCGCCTCCATCAGCTTGTCCCAGCCGCCCAGCCGCTTGATCTGCTCTTTTTCTTCCTCGGTCAGATACTTCTCGGTGAGCGCCTGCAGCCATTCCGCCGGAATTTCGCCCTCAACCGCGTCTTTGGTGAAATCGACGCCCTTGAAGACGTGGCCAAACACCTTGTCGAACCGGTCGATATGACGCTCGTCTTTCACCAGGGCGGCCCGCGCCAGGAAATAGAAGTCCTCGATCCCCGGCGGGATCACGTCCTTCTCGAGCGCCTCGATCAGGGTCAGATATTCCTTGAGACTTACGGGCACGCGCGCCTCGCGCAATTCGGTGAAAAACCGCTGGAACATCACGCTCTCCTGCCGCCAGGATGGCGCAGCGCCGCCGCCGGTCAAGCCGTGACGCAGCGTAGGCCGCCTTGTGCGCAACTGTCGGGGCGGCTTGCCGGCAAGGGGATTGCAGGGATTTATCTGCGCGGGCCGGCTGTTAACCGGTCGCGCAGGGTAGGTGGACTATTGGGGGAACGATGAAGGCCCGTTCCGGTCCCAGGACGCGCGCCGCCCGGCGGCGCGCCGGGCCGCTTGCGGCGCTCGAAGGGCTGGGCCGCGCGGCCGCGCGCTTCGGCCTCTCGGTGGGCGCCGTCAGCGGCGCCGTGCTCTTGTGTTGGAGCTGTGCGACCTTTTCGGCCCGCAACGCCGTCCATGGCGGGGCGGACGCCGTGCTGATCCGTTACGCCGACCCCGGCGCCCGCATGATCATCCAGGATTCCAAATGGGGCCCGGTGGGGCGCCTGCAGGAATCGATCGACCGTTACGCCGAGCGCTGTGGCGTGGCCCCGGTCCCGCAGGACGGCCGCTTTACGCGCGAAACGGCCGAAGCCGCCCGCGCCATCGCCGCCTGCCGCGGTGCGCGCGATCTCGCCGCCGGCCGCCATATCACGGTGGAAACCTGGCAGGCGATCACCGGCCAGCCCGCGCCGGACGCTTACGAGCGCGCCTTCACCCTCGCACGGACGATCGAGGGCACCGACTACGACCGCCTGGAATGGAATGTCTGCGTCAATTTCCGCGGCGATCAGGGCTCGGTGCTCACCTGGGGGCCGAACGGCAAGACCCTGGGGTGGGGCGGGGAGTTGCTGGCGGTGCTCAAGCGGTTGGACCGCGAGACGGTGCTGCTCGCTTTCGCGGCGGAAGGCGCTGAAGGGGGCGACCGCCTGCTGGATCTGAAGACCGCCAAGGAATTGCACGTCGAAAGCAAGCACCGCTATCCCCAGGCGCGCCTGCTGATGGAAGACGTTTGCCGTCAGCCTGGCCAGATGCGCGCCTGGTCGCGCGCGTTCGCGCGGCTCGGCGCGATGGAGCAAACCCAGCGCGTTTATGACGACGTCGCTTGGGGCGATGACGCCTGGTTCCGGTATGTGGTGGAGCGGCTGTCGAAATCCTGGCGCGCTGCCGGACTGGAGCCCAGCGAGATCGATTTCGCCTTCTTCCTCGACCGCTCGATTCATATGGGTTGGGGCGAAGCGCGCTTTGATGCGATCGATACGGCGCTGGCGCGGGAGAAAGCCTGCCTGGCGCCGGGCGCGTTCACGAACGCGCGGGCGCGCCTCATTGTGGCCGACGCCGTGCGCGCCAAGGCGCGGCCGGAAGATCGGCTCGCCCGCGACGCGATGTTCCTGGTGGATTCACGCGCCGGCCTGCGGGAGGCGATGAGCCGCTCGCCGACATGGCCGAAGAATTGGCGCAAGCTGTGGGCCGCGCGTTCCGGCATGGCGGCCTCCGATGTCGGCCTTTCCGATGCCCGCGGCGCCCCCGCATTTCCGGCGCCGAAGCCCGGCGCCATCTGAGCGTTTCGCGCCGCGCGGGCGCGTGTTAAGGCGGCGGTCTTGGGAGAGGACGCATGGAAAACCTGAAGCCGATCGCCGATATCCTGCGCGCCATCGCGGATTCCGCCGGCCCGGATGTCGCCGGCGTGGTGAAGGGCTTGCCGGATGTCGCCGTCGTCGGCGGGGCGGGCGGCGCGACGCTCCTATTCCTGATCATCCTGTTTTCGCTGCTCGGCGCCATCGCCGGCGGCGGCAAGAAGAAGCGCCGCCGCGAAGCGGAAGAGGCCGCCGCCGAAGCCTCAGCGCAGCGCCGCGCCGCCGCGCGTGAAGCCGCGGCGCCCCCGCGCGCGGCCGCGCAAACGCGCAGCGATCCGATCCAGTCGATGGAGCGGGACGCCGCGGCCAACGCCGATCGCGTGCGCCGTGAATCGGAGGAATTGCGCCAGATTCTGGTGGCGGAACGCCTGCGCGCCTCGCGTGATAAGGCGCCTTTCGCTGAAACCGTGCCGACAGAGGCGCTGCGTTTGCTGGCCGAAGGGCTGGTGGATGCGCGCGAGCCGGCCCGTGCGGCGGCGCGCCGGCGCCTCGCCGCCCGCGAGTTCGACGCCGCGCGCGCCGATCTGCGCCGGCACGCTGAAGGCGCCAATTCCGCTGCCGCCTGGCGCGATCTGGGCGCGCTCGAAGCGTTTTCCGATCTGCAGCAGACGATCAGCGCCTTCCAGCAGGCTTGCCGGATCGACAACAACGATTTCGTCTCGCTCATCACCCTGGGGCGGCTTTATCGTGGCACCAACCGGTCTTCCGATGCGCGCGAAATCGCCAAGGCCGCGGTCGCCAGCGCCCGCAACGATCGCGAGAAGGCGATCGCGCTCGACGAATTCGGCGATTGTTCCGTCGCGTTGAAGGATACGGAAGCCGCCCAGCAGGCCTATGCGGAAAGCCTGCGCCTCGTCAGCGCCATCGCGGAAAAAACACCAGGCGACGCCGAGCGCGTGCGCGACGTGGCGGTCGGCCATTTCAAGCTCGCTACGCTCAACGGGCCGGATACGCGCGAGCACCTCGCGCAAGCCCTCGCCACGTTCGAGAAGATACAGCGCTCTGGCCGCCTCGATCCGGAAGACGCCGCGGTGATGGAGCAATTGCGCCAGGCCCTCGCGCAGGATGGCGCTAAAGGCGGCGAGGCGTAGCGCCTAACTGGCGCTTTCAGCAGGGGCTGCCGCGCGCGCCATCGTGGCGGCAGCGAAGAAGGCCTGGCGTTCGGCTTCGCAGCGCGCTTCCACGCCGCCTTCAGCGCCCAGGCAGAACCGGTACGCCACCATCGCGTCCGCCAGATCCATGCGCGCCTTCGGCGCACTCGCGCACGCCGTTACTGCTAGACAGGCGCCAAGCGCCGCCAAACGAAACATCGCCACCACCCCGATTTGTAGCGATAACCTTACCGCACATTTCTTTCGATGCGCTTGAAGGACGTGGTGAATGGAAGGTTGATGCGCCGGCGCCGCCGGACACGGCGCCGCGATGCGCTTACTGCCCGCGTTGCTCGCGCCGCGCCAGGAAAGCCAGCCGTTCGAACAGCTGCACGTCCGCCTCGTTCTTCAGCAGCGCGCCGTGCAGCGGCGGGATGAGCTTGCTCTGATCTTTGCCGCGCAGGATTTCTGGATCGATATCGTCTGTCATCAGCAGCTTCAGCCAGTCGAGCAATTCGCTGGTGGACGGCTTCTTCTTCAGCCCAGGCGCCTTGCGCATCCCGTAGAAAACCTTCAGCGCCTCACTCACCAGGCGCTGTTTCACCTGCGGGAAATGCACCGCGATGATCTGGTTCATGGTCTCTTCGTCGGGGAAGCGGATATAGTGGAAGAAGCAGCGGCGCAGGAATGCGTCCGGCAACTCCTTCTCATTGTTCGACGTGATGATCACGAGCGGGCGGCGGCGCGCCTTCACCGTGCGGTTCAATTCGTAGACATAGAATTCCATGCGATCGAGCTCCTGCAGGAGGTCGTTCGGGAATTCGATGTCGGCCTTGTCGATTTCGTCGATCAGAAGCAGCGGGCGATCGTCCGCCTCGAACGCCTCCCACAGCTTGCCGCGGCGGATATAGTTGGATATCTCGGCGGCGCGCGGATCGCCCAGCTGGCTATCGCGCAGGCGCATCACCGCATCGTATTCGTAGAGACCCTGGGCGGCCTTGGTGGTCGATTTGATGTGCCATTCGATCAGCGGCGCGCCGAGCGCCTTGGCCACTTCCAGCGCCAGCACAGTCTTCCCGGTGCCAGGTTCACCCTTCACCAGCAGCGGCCGCTCCAGTGCGATCGCGGCGTTGACGGCGACCTTCAGATCGTCGGTCGCGACATAATCCTTCGTCCCCTCGAACCGCATAGGCGTCCCCGCTGGCGTTGCCGGCGTTACGGTAAAGCGGAAACCGGCCTTGGCAAGGCTTGCCCACAAGGCCGCCGGGGGCGCTTTCTTTACGGAAAACCGCGAATCGCCGACGCTTCGCGCGTCGGGCTGCAAGAAGCGGCCCTGGGGGGCTCTTTCGCCCAATGCCGCTGAAACTTTCCCTGCGCCCCGGCGAGCGCTTCGTCGTCAATGGCGCGGTCGTCCAGAACGGCGATCGTCGCAGCGCACTGATCTTGCAGAACAAGGCGTCCGTCCTGCGCGAGAAGGACATCATGCAGCCTGAGTTGGCGACTACGCCGGCGCGGCGCATGTATTTCCCCGTCATGCTCATGTACCTCGACCAGACCGAAAACGAAGACGTGTTCGGCGAATTCGCCCGCCGCCTTGCGGAATTCATGGGCGCCGTCCGCAATCCGGAGGTGCTTGCGGAGTGCGTTTCGGTGTCCCGCGACGTTATGGCGGGGGATTTTTACCGGGCGTTGATGCGTTGCAGGAAAATAATCGCCTACGAAGACGAGTTGTTGGGCGTAGGCGGGCATGTCGATCCAAGCGTATCAGCGCGCGAGTGCGCAGGGTGAGACGCCGCGCGAGGCCGAATACCGGCTGTTCGCACTTATTACCTCGGGTTTAATTCGCGCCAGCGAGAGCCGGAAGAACATCAGCGGCCTGGCCGAGGCGCTGCATCAGAACCGCCGGCTCTGGTCGCTCCTGGCGCAGGATTGCGCCGATCCGGAAAACACGCTGCCCAAGCCGTTGCGCGCGCAGATTATCTCGCTGTCGCTCTGGGTGTCGCGCCACACCAGCGCCGTGATGCGCGACGGGTCGGACATTGAACCCCTGATCGAGGTCAACCGCTCGGTCATGCAGGGCCTGGCGCCAGGCGCGCATGCGCCCCTTGCCGCCGTCGGCTGAACCCTCTTCCGCAATTCCGCCGCAGGCGGCATGGATGTAGCCGCGGCGCGCATTCGGCGCGCCGGCTGCAGGATTGCGATCGGGACCGCCCATGAACACTGGGCCCAAGCTGAATGCTTTTCTGGCCGTCTGCGGTGTGGCCGCGGCCGGGCTGGGCGTCGTGTCCGCCGGATTGCCCTTTCTTCAGAAGGGGGCGGCGGAGAAGCCGGCGGCCGCCGTCGCCTCGGCGAAACCCGAAGAGGCGGACGCCCGCGCCTGCACCGACGGGGAGCGCGAGGCCGCCCGCGCCGCGCTTTACAATTACGGCCGGCATACCGTCGAAAGCTGCTTCATGTTCAGCAAGGAGCACGAAGCCGTGCTGGACAGCTGCGAGGTCGATCGCGTCACCCGCCGTATCAACGCGCGCGGCGTTTATGACTGGAAGGGCGGGGTGCGCGCCAAGCCGCACCAGTTCACCGCCTCCTTCTCCACCGATCTGGTCGGCACCGATATCCGCGTGAACATCACCGCGCGCACCCGCGAGAGCGACGAAGACTGCCGCTAGCGCCCCAGGCGGGCGGCGATCTTGAGGGCGGATTAACCAAATCGCCGGAGCGTGGAGCCCGGTCTTTTGGGCGCCCAGGGAGCAGCAGATGCCGGCGATGGATGAGTTGGAGCACCGCCTGCGGGCGCGCCGGTTCGACAAGCCGCGCCCCGAGTTGGACGGTAAAACCATCCTCGTCACCGGCGGCACCGGCTCCTTCGGCACGCATTTCGTGTGCCGCGTCGCCGCCGAATACGAGCCGCGGAAGCTGATCGTCTTCTCGCGCGACGAACTAAAGCAATACGAGATGGCGCAGCTATTCCCGAAAGAGCGCTTTCCCTTCATGCGATTCTTCATCGGCGACGTTCGCGACGCCGCCCGCCTCGAAATGGCGATGCGCGAAGTGGATTACGTGATCCATGCCGCGGCGCTGAAGCATGTGCCGATCGCGGAATACAATCCCTTCGAATGCATCCAGACGAATGTCATGGGCGCGCAGAACGTGGCCACTGCTGCGATCAAGCGCGGTGTGAAGAAGGTGGTGGCGCTCTCAACCGATAAGGCCGCCAATCCGATCAATCTCTACGGCGCCTCGAAGCTGGCGTCGGATAAGATTTTCATCGCGGCGAACAATCTGTCCGGCGAGCAGGGCGCGCGCTTCGCCGTGGTGCGCTACGGCAACGTCGTGGGGTCGCGTGGCTCCGTCGTGCCGTATTTCCGCAAGCTCGCCGCGGAAGGCGCCACGCACCTGCCGATCACCGACGAGCGGATGACGCGCTTCTGGATCACGCTCGATCAAGGCGTCGATTTCGTGCTCTCCAGTCTGGAGATGATGGCTGGGGAGGAGGTCTTCGTGCCGAAGATCGCCTCGATCCGCACGGTCGATCTGGCGCGCCTCATCGCACCGCACCTGCCGCACAAGATCGTCGGCATCCGCCCCGGCGAGAAGCTGCACGAGACCATGATCCCCGCGGACGAGGCGCACGCCACCTTGGAGCTCGGCGATCGCTTCGCGATCCTGCCGCACAAAGAAGAACTCCGTGAACGCTACATAATCCAGGGCGCGGTGCCGGCGCCGGAAGGCTTCAGCTACGCGAGCGACAGCAACGCCGAAGCGCTGGATGCACGCACGCTGCGCGATCTGCTGGAGCGCGCATTCGCCGCCTAATACACGCGCGGCACGTGCATCGTTTCGGGGATCGGAGCGCGGATGTAATCGGCGTGGCGCACGCGCTTGGGCAGCGTCACCGGCGTATGCGCGATGTCGCCGTAGGGCGCCTGGGCGAGCAGGTGGGCGATGCAGTTGAGCCGCGCGCGCTTCTTGTCCACCGCTTCGACGACCCACCAGGGCGCTTCCGGGATGTGCGTACGCTCGAGCATCGCCTCCTTGGCCTTGGTGTAGTCTTCCCAGCGGCGGCGGGATTCCACGTCCATCGGCGATAGTTTCCACTGCTTCAGCGGATCGGCGATGCGCATGCGGAAGCGGAATTCCTGCTCCTCGTCAGTGATCGAGAACCAGTATTTGAGCAGGATGATGCCTGAACGCACGAGCATCCGCTCGAATTCCGGCACGGAACGGAAGAATTCCTCGTATTCATCCGGCGTGCAAAATCCCATGACATGCTCGACGCCGGCGCGATTATACCAGGAGCGGTCGAACAGCACGATTTCCCCGCCGGCCGGCAGGTGCGCGACATAACGCTGGAAATACCATTGCGTGCGCTCGCGCTCGCTCGGCGCGGGCAGCGCCGCCACACGGCAGACGCGCGGATTGAGGCGCTGTGTGATGCGCTTGATGACGCCGCCTTTGCCGGCCGCATCGCGCCCCTCGAACAGCACCACCACGCGCAGCTTGTTCTTCTGCACCCAGTCCTGCAGGCGCACCAGTTCGCCCTGCAGGCGGAACAATTCCTTGAAGTAGAAGGCGCGGTCCATGCCTTCGCCGCCGCTCTCGCCGCCGATGAGTTGATCGAGGCGCTCGTCGTCGAGCTCCATCTCGATTTCCTCGTCGAACGAGTCGAGCATTTCAGCGCGCACGCGCTGCTGTTTGCGCACCGCTTCAGCATCGGCGCCGTTCGATTTGCGTGATGAAGTTTTTGCGACGGATTTGTTGCGCTTCGCCGTGGCCATGCCGCGATCCCTTGCGTTGCGCCGGCTCTTTAGTCGCAACGCAGCGATCGCGCCAGATGCTTCGCTAAGTCAGGTCGGCCCGCGCGTATGGTGCGGTGTTCACGCCGCCGGCGCCTCGGCGACGTTGGCGGCTTCGGGCAGCGCGCGCATCCGTTCCGCCGCCGGGAAGCGGCAGATCACGGTGGCGCCTTCGCCAGGCTTGGATTCGAGACTCACCCAGCCGTCATGCAGCTGCACAAACGAGCGCACGAGCGCGAGGCCGAGGCCGGCGCCGCGGCCGTCGCCCGAGATGAAATGATCGAACGCGCTCGCTTGCGCTTCGTAGGGGATGCCGGCGCCCGTATCGGACACCCAGATGCGCACCTCTCCGGCGGCGCGCGCCGCGCCGAGCACGATCTCGCCGCCCGCAGGCGTGAAGCGTAGCGCGTTGGAAACGAGATTGAACAGGATCTGCTTGATTCGCGCGCCGTCCGCGTGCAGCGCGCCGATGTCGCGGTCGCATTCCACGCGCAGGATCACTTCGCTGTCTTGCAATGTGCTTGCCGCCATGTCGGCCGTTTCGCGCAGCGCCTCGTAGATGTCGACATCCGCGCGGTCCAGCTCCATGCGGCCCGCTTCGATCATCGCGATGTCGAGGATATTGTCGATCAACTGCGAGAGCCGTTCCGCCGCCGTCAGCACCACGCCGACGTGCTCGCGCTGGCGCTGGTTCAGCGGCCCGGAATAGCCCTGCGCCAGCACCTCGGCGTAGCCTTGGATGGATTGCAGCGGCGTGCGCAGCTGATACGAAACGTTCTGCACGAATTCCGTCTTCAGCCGGTCGGCCGCCTGGAACGCCTCTGCGCGGTCGCGCAGCGCCTGCTCCACATTGCGCGTGGCGGTGACGTCGAGGAACGCGACCAAGGTGGCGCCGTCCGGCAGCGGGCGGGTGAGGAAGCTCAGCAGCACGCCGTCCGAGCGGCTCATCTCGCCGCGGAATTCTTGGCGCGCCGCGGGGCTTGGATCGGTGATCCGCGCCTTGATCTGCATCCAGGCCGCACGGTCGTGGAACAGCGGCGCGCACAGCTCGACCAGGCGGTCGAAGCCAATCTCGCCTTCGGCGGTTTCCGCGCCGAGTTTCCACATATCGGCGAACGCCGCGTTGGAAAGCTTGAGCCGGCCGTCAAGCCCGAACACAGCGACGCCTTCGTGCAGCCGGTCGAGCGCCGCGCGCTGTACCTGCAGCAGCGCCGCATACTGGCTCTTCAGCGTAATTTCATCAGTGCGGTCGGAGAAGATCAACAGCAGCCCGCCGAGGGGATGGCGCTGGCGCGCCACGCGCAAGGTGCGCCCTTCCGGCAGCACCCACAGCGCTTCCGGCAGATCCGCGATTTCCTGATACAGCGCCAGCTCGCCCGCGCGCCATTCGGCGTAGTTGGAATGCGCCGGCAGCTTGCGCCGTTCCTTCAGATGATCGAGCAGGGCGGCGTGCGTCGGGCGTTCCGCCAGGAATGCGGGGTCGAGGCCCCACATCTGCGCGAATGCGCGATTGTGGAAGATGAGCTTCTTGTCGGCGCCGAAGATGGCGACGCCTTCGGCCAGATGGTCGAGCGTTTGATCGTGCGCGCGCACATGCGAAGCCAGCGCCTCGCGCGCACGTTCGAGATCGGTTTCGTCGAACGCCATGCCGCCGACGCCGCCGGCCAGCGGGAACATCGTCACGCGCATCGCGCGGCGTTCGCCGCCGATCACAACATGGCGCGTCTCTTCGACGGCGCCGCCTTGTTCGATAGCGCGCTTGGCTTGATCGCCGGCGGCCTGATCGAGCAGCAGATTGCGCGTGACGGCCTGATCCAGGGTTTTGGCTTCCAGCGCGGCGAGATAGGCGCCGTTCGCCCAATCCAGCTTACCTCCCGACATGCGCCACGCCGGAAACGGCGCTTGATGCAGCATTTCGAGGAACGCCGCGGGATCGCCCGCGATCAATTTGTTGACGCCGTCGATGCGGCCCGCGGCGCCGCTTTCAGCGACGCCCTTCACGCTTGCATCGATGATCCAGACGACGGCGCGCGGGCCGGCTGTGCGCCCGTCGATCTCCACGAACATGCCGGTGGGCGTCGAAATCGTGATCGAGAAGGAAGCGCCTTCGCGGCGCAGACGCGCCAACGCCGGCGCCAGCCGCGCGGCGGTCCCGGAAGCGTCGCGGCCTTCGAATGCGGAAAGTCCTTGCAGTATCTGGATCGCCGGATTGGCCGCATCGGGCGCGGCGTCGGAAAAACGCAGCAGCGAGCCGAGCGCCAGCGGCGAGCCGAACAGGCGTGGCTTGCCCCAATCGCGTTCCTCCGCGGCGGCGCCGTTCTCATCCCAGATCAGCACCAGGCCTGGATGCGCGCTGAACACGGAGTCCGAAACGGTGATGCGTTCTTCCAGCTCGGCGGCGCGCTCGCGCCATTTCTTCATCGCGCCGCGCGCGCCGTCGGTCACGCGCAGCGCCCACAGGAGCGACGCGATCGCGGTCGCCGCCGTGCTTGCTGAAACCAGAAGTGCTGCGCTGCCGCCGTCCAAGGGAACCCCGAATCATCTGCGTCGGCGAATCTTCGCCCAAGGCGGCTGCGAAAGATATGCGTCGCGCAGCCTAGGCGCGGTTAACGAATGCCTAAGCCGGCTTGAAATTCCGTAAACGCGAATGGCGTTTTTCAGAGGGAGCGCGAAATTTTCCGGGTCGCCCACAGGCGCGTCGCATGCGCGCCGGCGGCGATCGCGCGGCCGAGGCGCGCAGCCCCGCGCCGCAGCGCGTAGCCGATGGGGCTGAACGCGGAGCGCCCGCGGTCGCGCACGCGCGCGGCCCCGCGGATGCGGAACACGAACGGGATGCGGTAGCTCGGTCCGAACCGCACGCCGGCGCCGGGGCGCAGGCGAAACCGCGCCGCCGTCAGCGCTTCCGCTGCCGCCGCATAGAACGCCTGGGCAGGCCACACGTCGATGCAGTGGAGATTTTTCGCCGCGCCATCAGCGCCGACCTCGAAATCAATCAGCGCGTAGCCCTCGACGCCCAGCTTGCGCGCCAGCGGCGGGTAGGCAGCGCGCACATCGCCTTCCAATTCCCAGGGGAATTCCGCTTCCGCCGCATGGCGCCGCCACACAAAACAGCACGCGCCGTCGGGCAGCCCCATCGCCGCGCGCGCGGCTTCCGTGCGCGCCCGGGCGCGCCGCGCCAGCGCTTGCGCCGCCATCGAAGCGCCGATCATCACCGCCAGGATGATCGCGCCGGAAATAAGCAGCGCGACGGAGCCGCCGAGACCCAGCCCGCGCAGCGCCGCGACCGAGGCGAGCTGCAGCGCCACGACGAGGACGAACAGAAAGCCCAGGAACAGGGCGCGGGCCGTGAAAGCCGAGATCGTCCTGGCCGCTGAGATTTGCACGTGGGCGTATCCTCACGCGCTTCTATAGCGGCTCCCGGCTGGGGCGGAAGCGCCGCGTTCTAGTAGCGGTAATGTTCAGGCTTGAACGGCCCGGCCTGCGGCACGCCGATATAATCGGCCTGCTCCTTGTGCAACGCGGTGAGCTTGGCGCCGAGCTTCTCCAGATGCAGCGCGGCGACCTTCTCGTCGAGCTTCTTCGGCAGGGTGTAGACCTGCTTGTCGTAGGCCTTGCCGTTAGTGAACAGCTCGATCTGCGCCAGCGTCTGGTTGGTGAAGGAGGCGCTCATCACGAAGCTCGGATGGCCCGTGGCGTTGCCGAGATTCACCAGCCGCCCTTCGGAAAGCACGATGATTTTCTTGCCATCCGGAAATTCCACATGGTGGACCTGCGGCTTGATCTCGTCCCACGTATAGTTGCGCAGGCTGGCGATCTGAATTTCGCTGTCGAAGTGGCCGATATTGCACACGATGGCGTTGTTCTTCATCGCGCGCATGTGTTCGAGGCGGATCACGTCCTTGTTGCCCGTGGCCGTGACGAAGATGTCGGCCTTGTCGGCCACGTCTTCCAGGGTTTGCACCTGGTAGCCTTCCATCGCCGCTTGCAACGCGCAGATCGGGTCGATCTCCGTCACGATCACGCGCGCGCCGCCCTGGCGCAGCGAGGCGGCCGAGCCCTTGCCGACATCGCCGTAGCCGCACACCACGGCCACCTTGCCTGCGAGCATCACGTCTGTGCCGCGGCGGATGGCGTCCACCAGGCTTTCGCGGCAGCCATAGAGATTGTCGAACTTCGACTTGGTGACGCTGTCGTTCACATTGATCGCCGGAAACGGCAGTTCCCCCTTCGCGGCCATCTGGTAGAGGCGGTGCACGCCGGTCGTGGTCTCCTCCGAAACGCCGCGGATCGCCTTGCGGATGTCGGAATAGAAGCTGGGCTTCTCTTTCACATACCGGCGCATCACGCCGAACAGCGCCTCTTCCTCCTCATTGGAATGGTGGTCCAGAAAGTCCTGGTCCTTCTCGGCCTTGGGTCCCAGCACGCAGAGCAGGGTGGCGTCGCCGCCGTCGTCGAGGATCATGTTGGGGTAGCCGCCGTCGCCCCATTCGAAGATGCGGTGGGTGAATTCCCAATATTCCTTCAGGCTCTCGCCCTTGAACGCGAACACCGGCGTGCCCGCCGCGGCGATGGCGGCGGCGGCGTGGTCCTGCGTGGAGAAGATGTTGCAGCTTGCCCAGCGCACGTCTGCGCCGAGGGCCTGCAGCGTCTCGATCAGCACTGCCGTCTGGATCGTCATATGCAGCGATCCGGCGATCCGGGCGCCCTTCAGCGGCTGGCTGGGGCCGTACTCCGCTCGCACTGCCATCAGGCCGGGCATCTCCGTTTCGGCGATCTCGATCTCCTTGCGCCCCCATTCGGCGAGGCTCAGGTCCTTGACGAGGAAATCGTTCGCGGCGGGCATGCGGGGCTCCAGTTCGAGGCGGGGCGAACCGCTCCTCTAGCAAGCCCGCGGGCTCAGGGCAATAAACACATAAACATGTCTTTATATGCGTTACTGAGCCTTGCGCCTAGGAAGCGGCGTCGCCGGTATGCGCTGCGGGCCGGGGTGCGCCGAACATCTTGAGCCAGAGCACCGCCCCGTTGATCAGCAGCGCCACTGCGCTCGACACCGCGAGCGAGGGGGCTTCGCGCCCGATGCCGTAGATTAGCCACAGCGTGGCCCCGGCGGTGGTCAGCCCGAAAGTCAGCGCGGAAACGTCGCCGGCATGACGGGTCTTGAGGATCTTGATCATTTGCGGCGTCGCCGCCAGCGAGCCGAGCGCGCCGGCTACGGCGCCCAGGCCTTCGAGAAGGTCCAATTGCATGCGTTTCTCCCCCAGGGTTTTGTGTTTTTCTAGTCGCGCTCGCCGAACCCGTCGGCCACCAGCACGGCGATCGCCTCGACGGCGGCCTCGCGGTCGGGGCCTTGCGCCGAAACCTCGATCTCCGAACCCAGGCCCGCGCCCAGCATCATGAGATCCATGAGCGAGGTGGCGTCGGCTTCGCCGTCCTCGCGGCGCACCAGGATTTGCGCATCGTAGCGCAGCGCCAGCTCGGCGAGCTTGCGCGAGGCGCGCGCATGCAGGCCGCGCGGATTCACGATTTCCAGTGTACGGCGCACGACAGAGGCGCCGACGCCATCGGACTCGTCCAAAGCTGTACCCGTGATCGCTAATTCTGTGCGGCGAGTTCCGCCGACGCCAAGCGGATATAGTGGCGCCCCGCCTCTTGAGCCAAGGCCGCGGCTTTCGCAAGCGGCGCGCGTTCGCGCTCTACCGCGAGCTTGATCAACATCGGCAGGTTCACGCCGGCGATCACTTCAGCGCGGGTTTCGTTGATGATCGAGATCGCCAGGTTGGAAGGCGTGCCGCCGAACATGTCGGTGAGGATGATGACGCCGTCGCCGGTGTCGACGCTGCGCACGACATCGATGATGTCGCGCCGGCGGTCGCCCATGTCGTCGTCGGGGCCGATGTCCACCGCGGCCATCTGGCGTTGGGGGCCCAGCACATGCTCCGCCGCTGCCACGAACGCTTCGGCAAGCTGCCCGTGGGTCACGATCACCACGCCGATCATCGCTCGCGCTCCGCCATCCCCGCGTGTCCGTGTGCGGCCGTGCGGGAGCATAGCTGTCCGGGGCTGCCGGAAAAGTAAATGCGCTTGCGAAGGACGGCGTATGTCACCGGCCGATCTCCCGGGCCGCCGGCAGTTCCACCACCAGGCGAGCCCCGTTGGGCCCCTTGAGATTCTGGCCGATGTTTTCGGCCCAAATGCGACCTTGGTGACCCTCTACAATTTGTCGTGCGATGGATAAGCCCAGACCCGAATTGCGACCGAACGCCGCGCCTTTCGGTCTGTCGGTATAGAAGCGCTTGAAGACCGAATCCAGATTGTCGCTGGGAATGCCGGGGCCCTGATCCTCGACCGTGGCCTGCAGCCAGCGCCCGTCCTTCCGCACCAGCAGTTTGAGTGCGACGGTGACCGCGCCGCCGGGCGGGCTGAACGAACACGCATTGTCGATCAGATTGCGGAACACTTGGCCCAGCGGGCCGGACTGGCCGCGCACTAGCGCGGCGGGCGGCGGCGGTCCCGCGAACACCACGGTGGCCTCGCCCGGCTTGGTGGTGGCGGCGTAGGTCTCCGCCAAATCCGCCAACAGCTTGCCGACGTCGACGAGCTCCTGCGCGCCGCGTGCGATTTCCGCCTCAAGACGGGACGCGCGGGAGATATCCGTGATCAGACGGTCCATCCGCGTCACGTCTGCACGAATGATGCCCATGAGGCGCCCGCGTTGCTCCTCGTCGCGGATCGCACTCGCGGTCTCCACGGCGCTGCGGATCGAGGTGAGCGGATTCTTCAGTTCGTGTGCGACGTCGGCGGCGAAGCGCTCGTTCGTGTCGATCCGATCGGCGAGGGCGCCGGTCATCCGCTCCAGCGCCTGCGCAAGATCGCCGATCTCGTCCTTGCGCCGGGATTCCTCCGGCAGCACCAGCCGCGTCGCGCCGCTTTCGCGCACTTCGTCGGCAGCGATCGCCAGCGCCCGCAGCGGCTTGGCGATCACCAGCGCCAGCAGCGCGGAAAACAGCAGCGAAATCGCGCCTGCGCCGACGATGAACGGCATCATCGAACGGCGCTGCGCGCGCAGGATATCCTCCACGTCGCTGGATTCCAGCGTGATGACGCCGACTACCGCCTGCACATGCTGCACCGGCAGCGACACGCTGACGACGCGCTCGCCCAGATCGTTAAGCCGCTGGCCGTTGGCGGGCGTTCCGCGTGCGGCGAGCCCGCGCTCCTGCGCCAGCGTGTGCTCCGGGCGCCAGTCGGAAAGCGGGGGGATTTGCATCGCCGCGCGATCGTTCGCCTCGTTCGGCGGCCTCGGCGCTTCCGGCAAGCGGCGCTCGACAATGCGATCGTTGATGACATTGGAATCCGCGACCAGCCGGCCGGCCGGCGTGAACAGGCGCAGGCGCGTCGCGGGGGGCAGGGTCAGCCGTTGCAGCACTGCGGCTGCGCGCGCCTCCATCAGCGCCGGCGCGGGCTCGCCGACGGTGGAGGTGTCGGCCAGCACGCTGGCGATCAGCTGGCCTTCCGATTGCAGCGCGTCGATCTTTGCGCGGATCAGCTGCTCGCGCAGTTCCGTCAGCAGCAGCGCGCCCACGGTGAGCACCGCGAACCCGACGAAATTCCAAGCGAAAATGAGACGTGCAATCCGGGACGACCACAGGTCCCGGCGGCGATTTTCACGCTTCGTTGTAGCGATAACCGACCCCGTAGAGCGTCTCGATCGCATCGAACTCGGTATCGACCTCGCGGAATTTCTTTCGGAGCCGCTTGATGTGGCTGTCGATGGTGCGGTCGTCGACATAGACTTGGTCGTCATAAGCCGCGTCCATCAACTGGTCCCGGCTTTTCACGAAGCCTGGACGGTTAGCGAGCGCCTGCAGGATCAGGAATTCCGTGACCGTGAGGCGAACCGGTGCGCCCTTCCAGGTGCAGGAATGGCGGTTCGGATCGAGGCTCAGCTGGCCGCGGACAATGGTCTTGCGGTCACCCGTTTCGCCAGCGCCGCCGGGCCCGCTGCGCGACCGGCGCAGCAGCGCTTTCACCCGTTCGCTGAGCAAACGCTGGGAGAACGGCTTTTTGATGTAATCGTCGGCCCCGACGTTGAAGCCCACGACCTCGTCCATCTCATCGTCCTTCGAGGTGAGGAAGATGACCGGCAGATCGGAGGCCTGGCGTAGCCGACGCAGCATCTCGATGCCGTCCATCCGGGGCATCTTGATGTCCAGGATGGCGACGTCTGGCGGGCTTTCGGAGAGCGCCGCGAGGGCCGTCTGGCCGTCATGAAAGGCCTTCACGGCGTAGCCTTCCGCCTCGAAGAAGATCTTCAAGGAGGCGAGGATGTTTTCGTCGTCGTCGACCAGGGCGATCGTGGGCATGGCTGAAAGAAGCGTCCAAACGCCTTGCGGCTTTGCGGTTTTTTCAGGAAAGCGGCGGCGAAAGCAAGCTTTTGCCGGTTCCCGGCGGCCGGCCGTAACCTGGTCTTAGGCGATATTTGGCAAGCTTTGCCGGTGATTACAGCCGCAGCCCAGGCCGATGCGCTGTCTGAAGCGCTGGATGACGGCCAGCCCGAGCCCGCCGGCTTCGCGCGGCTGCGCCTGCTGCTCAAGGGTGCGGGCGACCTTCAGGACGAGCTGGACCAGAAGAAGTTCGCCCGCGTCGTCCGCCGCGCGCTGCATGCGCAATCCTTCGAGCGGGCGGTGCTCGATCCGCTGGTGCCGGCGGTGGTGCGGCTGCGCCGGCTGGCGGAGCTGCAGCGCCTGGTCCGCGACAGCACGATGCGCCGCCGCGATCGTGACGAGGCGATGGTCGATCTCGACCGCAACGGCATGCGCGTGATGTGGGGTCTGCGCATCGTCGAAACGGTGCTGGAATCCGGCGCGCCGCCGGAAAATCGCGCCGCTGCGCTTCTGTCTCTACTGGCGCGGGGCGTGCTGCCTGCGGGGGCGTGCGCGAAATCGGCGCTGGAGCCGGCGAAGCGCCTGCTGATGACCAAGGAGGCGACGACGGCGCTTTCCAAGTCGCCGCATCTGCGCATCCAGATCTTGGACTTGCTGGAAGCCGCCGAACACAAGCCGCCGCCGCGCGACGACGAACAAGAGTGATCAAAAAGCGGGCGCCGCCCTTCCTTTAGGCTGAAAAGGTTTGAGGCGGCGCGCAAATCGCTGAATCCTGAACGCGTGTTACAACGCGGCATCTGGCATTGAGGCGAGGGGCGCAGGCCTTCGCCGCGCTATGCGCGTGGGCGCTTTCGCTGCTCGCCACGCCGGCGTGGGCTGACGATCAAGCCGCCAGGGAGCAGCCGCTTACGCTCGTCTCCGCGATCGAACGCATCGATCCGCCGCCGGTGCGCGGCGATGGGCTGCTGCCGCGCCTGCGGCTCACCCATGGCGTCGAGGCCGCGGCGGGCACGGTGCGGTCTTCCGCCGCTTTGGCGCTGCGCCTTTCCTCGCGGGTGGAGCTGTACGCCGAAGGCGTTCCCGCGGCGGCGTTCGGCGAGGCGGCGCGCGCGGAGCCGGCGATCGTCAACGGGCGGATCGGGTGGCGCCTCGGCGGCGTTACGCTGGCGCTCGAAAGCGTCAACCTGTTCGACACGGAAGACCGCAATCTTGCGTATCTCTACGCCACGCGCGCCGCCGGCGAAGCGCGCGGCGAACCGGTCGCGATGGCGGCGCGATCGTTCAGGGTGCAGGCGAAGCTGCGCTTCTGAACGCTAGTGCGCTTCGGCCCAGGTCCGGCCGGCCTTCGCCTCCACCGTCAGCGGCACCGATAGCGCCACCGCCGGCAGCGCCGCCGCCTCCATCACGGACTTCACCAGCGCGCTTGCTTCCGCGACTTCCGCCTCCGGCGCCTCGAACACCAATTCGTCGTGCACCTGCAGCAGCATGCGCGTCTTGAGGCCGGCGGCGGCGAGCGCGGCGGGCACGCGGACCATCGCACGCCGGATGATGTCGGCGGCGGCGCCCTGCAGCGGCGCATTGATCGCCTGGCGTTCGCCATAGGCGCGCTCCGTCGGGTTGCGCGACTTGATGCCCGGCGCCCAGCAGCGCCGCCCGAAGATCGTCGTCACATAACCCGTTTCGCGCGCCAGCGCCTTCGTGCGCTCCATGTAGTCGCGGATGCCGGGGAAGCGCTCGAAATATTGCTTGATGTAGGCGTCGGCCACGCCGCGCTCGATGCCCAGATTGCGCGCCAGGCCGAACGCGGATATCCCGTAGATGATGCCGAAATTGATCGCCTTCGCCTGGCGACGGATCATCGGGTCCATGCCTTCGATGGGTGTCGAAAACATTTCCGAGGCGGTCATCGCGTGGATGTCCAGCCCGTCCATGAATGCCTGCTTCAGCGCCGGAATATCGGCGACATGCGCCAGCAGGCGCAACTCGATCTGCGAATAGTCCGCCGAGATCAGCTTCGCGCCCGGATCGGCGATGAACGCCTCGCGGATGCGACGGCCTTCATCGGTGCGGATCGGAATATTCTGCAGATTGGGATCGTAGGAGGAGAGCCGCCCCGTCGTGGTCGCCGCCAATTGAAACGTGGTGTGCACGCGCGCGGTTTTTGGATCGATCGCCTCGCGCAGCGCTTCCGTGTAGGTCGAGCGCAGCTTGGAAAGCTGGCGCCAGTCCAGCAGCACGCGCGGCAACGCATGGCCTTGGGCCGCCAAATCCTCCAGCACGTCGGCGTCGGTGCTCCAGGCGCCGGTTTTGGTTTTGCGTCCGCCAGGCAGGCCCATCTCGCCGAAGAAGATGTCCCCGATCTGCTTGGGGCTGCCCATGTTGAACTGCTTGCCGGCGATCTTGTATGCCTCGTCTTCCAGCGCGCCCATGCGCTGCGCGAAATCGCCCGATAGGCGGGACAGCACGTTCGCATCGACGCGCACGCCCGCTTCCTCCATGTCGCCCAGCACCGGCGCGATCGGGCGCTCCAGGGTTTCATAGACGGTGCGCACGCGCTCACGCGCGAGGCGCGGCTTCAGCCGCCGCCACAGGCGTATGGTGATGTCGGCGTCTTCGGCGGAATAGCGCGCCGCCATCGCCACCGGCGCGCGGTCGAACGGGATCTGTCCCTTGCCGCTGCCGCACACGTCCGCGAAGGAAATCGGCTTGTGGCCCAGATGCTGCTCGCTCAGGGATTCCAGGTCGTGCTCGTCCAGCCCGCCGGCGAGCGCGTAGGAAATCAGCATCACGTCGTCGAACGGCGCAAGGCGCACGCCGTGGCGCCCCAACAGCGCGCGGCTGCGCTTCACGTCGTGGCCGATCTTCAGCACCGTGGGATCTTCCAGCAGCGGCTTGAGCGCCAGAATCGCGGCGTCGAGCGGGATTTGCACGGCGGGCGCATCGACCGCCTCCGGCGTGGGGGGCTGCAATTCTCCGGGCGGCGGCGCGGCGAAGAGATCGCCCACGGGTTCGCTGCGCCGCACGTGCGCCAGCGGGATGTAACAAGCCTGATTGGCCGAAAGCGCCAGCGAAACGCCGATGAGCCGCGCCCTCGGCGTGCCGTGCGTGTCGCCTTGTGCGGCCAAGCCGACGAAGCCCGCCTCCTGCGCGCGCGCGATCCAGTGCGAAAGCTTTTCCAGCGTGTCGACCGTTTCGTAGGCGTTGAAGTCTATCGCCGGCTCTTGCAGCGCCTCGGCGATCTTGATCTCCGCCGGCGCCTGCTCCGGCGCAGGCGCGCCCGTGCGCGCGAAATGCTCGCGCACGCGCCGGCCCAAGGTGGTGAATTGCATCGTATCGAGAAAGGCGAGCAAGGTTCCCGGATCGGGATCGGCGACGGCGAACGCCTCCACCGGCTCGGGCAGGGGCGTGTCGTCTCTCAAGGTCACCAATTCCTTGGACACGCGGATCAGATCGGCATTGGCGATCAACGCTTCGCGGCGCTTCGGCTGCTTGATCTCGCCCGCGCGCGCCAGCAGCGTTTCGATGTCGCCATAGGCGGTGATCAGTTCGGCGGCCGTTTTCTGACCGATGCCAGGGCAGCCGGGCACGTTGTCGGTGGAATCGCCCATCAGCGCCTGCACGTCGATCACCTTGTCTGGGCCGACGCCGAATTTCTCCATCACCTCGGCAGGGCCGATCGGCTTCTGCTTCATCGGATCGAACAGATGGATGATCCCATCCTCGACGAGTTGCATCAGATCCTTGTCGGAAGAAACGATGTTCACTTTCGCGCCGGCGCGCGCAGCAAGGCGCGCATAAGTGGCGATCAGATCGTCCGCCTCGAAACCGTCGAGCTCCACCACCGAAATACCGAACGCGCGCGCGGCTTCGCGCACCAGCGGGAATTGCGGCACGAGGTCTTCCGGCGCCGGCGGGCGCTGGGCCTTGTATTTCGGATAGATGTCCTTTCGGAACGTCTGCTCCGATTTGTCGAACACGATGGCCAGGTGCGTCGGCTTCTCGGGGCCCTTCACATCCTCGAGAAATTTCCACAGCATGTTGCAAAAGCCGGAGACCGCCCCAACGGGCAGCCCGTCGGACGGCCGCGTCAGCGGCGGCAGCGCATGATAGGCGCGGAAGATGTAGCCGGAGCCGTCGACCAGATAGAGACGGCTTTGGCTGTCGAGCTGCGGGGCGGCGGAGGCGCTGTCGGGCATGCGCCTAGATAAACGCTGCACGTCCGTGCGTCGAACCCGTTCCTGTGGGTCTCAGCCGCCGCCGGCTGCGCGGAAAATCGCGTTATAGTTCGTGTTGGGCGCGCCGGCCGCGAGCAGGGGGGCGGAATCGCCGTCGCGCAGCCAGGCGGCGGCTTGCGTGCGCAAGGCGGCCATCGCGGCGTGGATCATGTCGGCGGAGGCGCTGAGACGGCGCACGCCCAACTTCTGCAGCGCGGCCGCGTTGGGCAGCCCCGCGCGCGACATGGCGTTCAACGGCGCGCCGACCTCGGCGGCCACCGCTTTGAGGATCGCCCCGTCCGATGGACCGGGCAGGAACACCCCGCTGGCCCCCGCCGCGATATAGCGCTTGCCGCGGGCGATGGATTCCGCGATCGCGGCGTCGCCCTCGGCGACCTTGTAGAGATACACGTCCACCCGCGCATTGATGAAGAAATCCACGCCGACGGCGTCCGCGGCGGCGCGCACCGCTTCGATCTTGCGGCAGCACAGGTCCACAGGGTCCGGCCCGTCTTCCAGATTCATGCCCACGGCGCCCGCCTCGATCACGGCGGCCACATTACGCGCCACCTCTGCGGGATCGTTCGAGTAGCCGCCTTCCATGTCGACCGTGATCGGCGCGTCCACCACGCGGGCGATCTCCTGCACTGTTGTCAGCAGGCGCTGGAAGGGCAGGTGGTGCACATCGGCATAGCCATGCGCCCACGCCACCGCGGCGCTAGAGGTGGCCACGGCCTTGGCGCCGAGATCGGCCGTCACCCGCGCGCTGACCGCGTCCCATGTGTTGGCGAGGATCAGCACCTCGGAGCCCTGATGCAGGCGTTGGAAGACTGTTGCGGCTTCTGGACGCTTGGGCATGGGGCCTCCCCGCATATTTCCTGATATTTCTTGGCGCCGGTTTCCGGATTTCAACTGGCTTCCGGCTGGGCCGCTTTTACACGTTCCCGTTTCATCCCGCTCGCCGCATTCGGACGCGCTTGCCTGCGGCTGGGCGTTCGCACCGGCGCGCTAGTGGCCGCCTTGGGCCTCGGCGCCGGCCTTCAGCACGAAGCGCCGGTCGCAATAGCTGCATTCGACGAACGTCTCGTCGCCCATCTCCATGTAGATGCGCGGGTGGCCCAGCGCGCCGCCGCCACCGTCGCACGAGACGCGGCGGGAGGCCGTCTCGATGATTTCGGGCGGCGCAGGGCGTTCCTCGGGATGGTGCGGCATCGGGTGGTTTGCTTCGCGGAGAGGGAGGGACTAAGAGGGCCTGCCTAGAGGCCGCGCCCGGCGGGTGTCAATCGGCGCAGCCCCTTCATCCAGAATTCGGCATCCCATGCGCGCTGAAACGCTTCCCGATTTCGCGATCGAGGCCCGCGGCCTTGAGAAAACCTATCGCGGCGACAGCCGTACGCCGCCTGTGCATGCGCTGAAAGGCGTCGATCTGGCGATTCCGCGCGGTTCGTTCTTTGGCCTGCTGGGGCCGAACGGCGCCGGCAAATCCACTTTCATCAACATCCTCGCCGGCCTCGTGCTGAAGACGGGCGGAAGCGCGCGCATCTGGGGCTACGACATCGACACGCACGGGCGCGAAGCCAAGGGCGCGATCGGCATCGTGCCGCAAGAGATCGTCTCCGATCCGTTCTTCACACCGTACGAAACGATGGAGCAGATCGCGGGTTTCTACGGCGTGCCGAAGAACGAGCGGCGCACAATGGAGATTTTGCGCGCTGTCGGCCTCGGCGATAAATACCGCGCCTATCAGCGCTCCTTGTCGGGCGGGATGAAGCGCCGCCTGCTGGTGGCCAAGGCGCTGGTGCACAATCCGCCCGTCGTCGTGCTCGACGAACCGACCGCCGGCGTCGATGTCGAGCTGCGCCGTTCGCTTTGGGAATATGTCCGCGAACTGCACGCTAGCGGCGTCACCATCGTGCTGACGACGCATTATCTCGAGGAGGCGCAAGACCTCTGCGATACGATTGCGATCTTCAATCACGGCCAGGTCGTCGCCTGCGAACCTACAGCGCAGATTCTGCAGCGCTTGGACCACCGCACCTTAGTGATCCATGGCGAGACGCCGTTCGAGACCGCGCCAATCGCGCTGGGCGGACTGGAAACCAATATCCGCCCGGACGGCGGCCTGGCGATCGTCTATCGCGTCGGCGAGCAAACCGTGGAGCAGGTGCTGGACCGCGTGCGCGGCGCCGGCGTCGGCATCAAGGATCTGACGGTGCAAACGCCCGATCTGGAAGACGTCTTCGTCGCGCTGACGAGCAAACCCGCCGCCTGAATGCGCTAATTCCCGGGCACGATGAAGCGCATCACCTCGCCGATGCTTTCGCGCAGCACGATATCGGCCATGCCGTCGAGATCGGTGGGTTCGCGGTTGACGATCGCCAGGACCGAACCGTTGCGCTTCGCCGCCGCCGGCAAAGCGGCCGCGGGATACACCACCAGCGACGAGCCGAGCACGAGGAAGAGATCGGCCTCGTAGGTCGCTTCCGCCGCGCGGCGCATCGCTTCTTCCGGCATCGGCTGGCCGAACGAGATCGTCGCGGTTTTCACCATGCCGCCGCAAGCCCGGCAGGCGGGCAGTTCGCCGCGCTCAGTGAACGCGGCGCGAAACTCCTCCAATTCGTGGCGCAGGCCGCAGGCGAGGCATGTGGCGTAGCTGGCGTTGCCGTGCAGCTCGATCACTTGGCTCGCCGGGATGCCGGAATCCTGGTGCAGATTGTCGACATTCTGGGTGATGACCGCGGAAACCTTGCCCTGCGCGACAAGGCGGGCCACGGCGTAATGCCCCGTGTTGGGCTTGGCGCCGGTCCAGCCGGCGGCGCCGGTGAAGGCGCGCGTCCAGGCTTCGCGGCGCTTGCTTTCATCGCCGGTGAATTCCTGGAATGTAATCGGCCTCATCCGCGACCAGACGCCGCCGGGGCTGCGGAAATCCGGGATGCCGGATTCCGTGGAGGCTCCGGCGCCGGTGAAGACAACGACATTGCGCGCCAGCCCGATGGCGGCGGCGAGCGCTTCGCGCGACATCGGGGCTTTAGCCGCCGAATGGCCGGCTGGGCTGCGCCTCGTAGCGCGCCAGCACGTTTTCCGTCTCCGCGTCGATCTCGGTGAGGCGCACGTCGTAGCCCCAGAGTTCGGTGAGATAGTGCAGCACGCGCTTGGCGTCCGCCTCGGCCAGCACCACGCCGTCGAGCGCGCGGTGCTGCACATCGAGACGGCGGTCGCCCGCGAGGTCGACGTCGACAATGTTGATATCGGGATCGACGCGCGAGAGATCGTATTGGCGCGAGAGCGCGCGGCGCACGCCGCGATAGCCGCGCTCGTCATGGATATCGGAAACGCGCAACTCCTCGGCCTCTTCGCGGTCGGCGATGTGGAACAGGCCGAAATGCCGGATCACGGCGGGCGATAGGAACTGCAGCACGAAGCTTTCGTCGCGGTAATTCGCCCAGATGTCCTTCAAGGTGCCGTAGCCGTCGCCATTGCCGGCGATGTCCGGGAACCAGGCGCGGTCCTCGTCAGTGGGGTTGAGGCAGATGCGCTCGATGTCGGTCATCATCGCGAAGCCGAGCGCGTAGGGGTTGATGCCGTTATAGCGCCGGTCGTCATAGTCGGGCTGCGTCACGACATTGGTGTGCGACTGCAGGAATTCGAGGAAGGCGCCGTCGTCGATCAGGCCCTTCTCGTGCAGGCGCGTCATGATGCGATGATGCACGAAAGTCGCGCAGCCTTCGTTCATCAGCTTCGTTTGCCGCTGAGGATAAAAATATTGGGCGATATGGCGTACGATGCGCAGCAATTCGCGGTGCCAGGGCTTTAGGCGCGGGGCGGTCTTCTCCAGGAAGTAGAGCAGGTTTTCTTCCGGCAGGCCCAGCAGCGCACGGCGGCGTTCCGCGGAGCTGCGCTGCTGCGACAGGCCGGGCCGGTCGCCCGGTACGGTGCGCCACAGATCGTTGAACAGCCGCTCGCCGTGATCGCGGCGCTCCTGCTCGCGGCGCTCTTCCGAGCGCAGATCCATCGGGCGCTTGCGCGGGGAGCGGTGCACGCCGTGGCTCATCAGCGCGTGGGCGGCGTCGAGCAGGCGCTCCACCTCCTGGTGGCCGTAGCGCTCTTCGCAGTGCGCAATGTAATTCTTCGCGAAGGCCAGATAGTCGAGGATGCCTTCCGCGTCCGTCCATTGCCGGAAGACGTGGTTGTGCTTGAAAAAGTGATTATGGCCGAAGCCCGCATGTGCAATCACGAGCGTCTGCATCGTGATCGTGTTTTCTTCCATGATGTAGACGAGGCACGGGTTGGAGTTGATGACGATTTCGTACGCCAGCCCCTGATAGCCCTTGCGGTACATCGCCTCGTTGCGCGCGAAATGCTTGCCGAAGCTCCAGTGATTGTAGAACAGCGGCATGCCCGTGGAGGCGTAGGCGTCGAGCATCTGCTCGGCGGTGATCACCTCGATTTGGTTGGGGTAAACGTCGAGCTTCAGCTCTTCGCGCGCGATCTCCTCCACCGCCTCATAGACGCGGCCGATCACGTCAAAATCCCAATCCGCACCAGTATAGAGCAGGCGGGGCGTCACGAGCTGATCCATCACGCCGTCTCCGCCTGCGCGCCGCTGCTGAACAATTCCCTGAACACAGGATAGATTTCACGCCGGTGCGACACCTTGCGCATCGCCAAGGGCACATGATCGCCCATCACCAGTTCATACGCGCGCCAAAGATTGGTGGCGCGCTCGGAGGAAGGCATCGGGGAGTGCAGGGTTTCCCCGCCCACCTCGAGATAAGCGTAATACTGGCACATCGGCAGGATCACCTCGCGCAGCAGCGAGATCGTCTTTGGATTGTCGCCGGGATGATTGTCCCCGTCCGAGCTTTGCGCCCCGTAAATGTTCCAATCATTCACCGGGAACCGGTCGTGCACGATGCGCGCCATTTCTTCGAGTGCAGTGGAAACGATCGTGCCGCCGCTTTCGCGGCTGTAGAAGAAAGTGTCTTCGTCGACTTCTTGCGCCAGGTGCGTGTGGCGGATGAACACCACCTCGACATGCTCGTAGCGGCGCTTGAGGAACAGATAGAGCAGGCTGAAGAACCGCTTGGCGAGATCCTTCATGTGCTCGTCCATCGAGCCGGAAACGTCCATCAGGCAGAACATCACCGCCTGCGCGATGGGCCGCGGCGTCGCCTCGTATCGGCGATAGCGCACGTCGAGCGGATCGATATAGGGGATCACTGCGGCGCGCCGCTTCAAGCCTTCCAGCTCCGCACGCAGCGCCGCGAGCTTTTCGGGATCGCCGCCTTCCTTCTCCAGCGCCTCGATCTCGGCAGTCAGCACCTCGATCGAGCGGCCGCCCGGCCGGCGCAGCGCGATGCGCCGCTGCAAGGAATTACGCAAGGTGCGCGGGATGGCGATGTTCGAGGGCGTGCCGTAGGCGCGATAGCCTGCGCGGCGCCATTGCGGCGTCGAAACACCCTTGATTTGGCGCTTGGCGAGATCGGGAAGCTCGAGATCCTCCATGAACAGATCCAGGAATTCCTCCTGGTTCAACACAAAGCGGAATTCATCCTCGCCGCCGCCATCGGTGCTGGCGTTGGCGCCGCCCCCGCCGCCACCCTGCGGGCGCGCGATCGTATCGCCGGAGATGTATTGCTTGTTGCCGGGCAGCACGTAATCGCGCGAGCCGCCCTGGCCGGAATGATGGAACGTCGGTTCGTGCACGTCTTCCGCGGGGATGACGATCTCGCCGCCCTGGTCGATCTCCTTGATGCCGCGCCCGCGCGTGGCCTCGCGAACGGCCTTGCGCACCGCAGCCCGGGCTCGGCGGACGAAACGCTGCTTGTTGCCGAGGCTTTTGCCCCCGGGATTCAGCCGCCGGTCGATGATGTGCATGAGCCGCCAGCCTGCCTTGTTCTATCCCGCTTGCTTGACCCGCATGTACCACTCGACGAGCCGGCGGACCTGCCGTTCGGTGTATCCGCGGTCCATCATCCGATCAACGAACTCGCTATGCTTCTTCTCGGTCTCCGAGTCCTTCTTGGAGCCGAACGAGATCACCGGCAGCAGATCCTCCACCTGGGAGAACATGCGCCGCTCGATCACTTCGCGGATTTTCTCGTACGACGTCCAGGAGGGATTGCGCCCGCCGTGGGAGGCCCGCGCGCGCAAGGTGAACTTCACCACTTCGTTGCGGAAATCCTTCGGGTTGGCGATGCCGGCCGGTTTCTCGATCTTCGAAAGCTCCTGGTTGAGGAGTTCGCGGTTCAAGAGCTGGCCGGTGTCGGGATCCTTGAAATCCTGATCCTCGATCCAGGCGTCGGCGTAATCGACGTAGCGATCGAACAGGTTCTGCCCATAGTCCGAATAGCTTTCGAGATAGGCCTTCTGGATTTCGTGCCCGATGAATTCCGCGAAGCGCGGCGCCAGTTCGGCCTTGATGAATTCCAGATACTGCTTCTCGGTGTCGGGCGGGTATTGCTCGCGCCGGATCGCCTGTTCCAGCACATACATGAGCTGCACCGGATCGGCCGCCACCTCTTGGGTGTCGAAATTGAACGTGGCCGCCAAGGTTTTGAAGGCGAATCGGGTGGACGTGCCGTCCATCCCCTCATCGACGCCGGCGACGTCCTTGTATTCCTGCATCGTGCGCGCCTTCGGATCGACCTCCTTGAGGCTTTCCCCGTTGTAGACGCGCATCTTGGCGAACAGGCTCGAATTCTCGTGCGCCTTCAGCCGCGTCAGCACGGAGAATTGCGCCATCATGTCGAGCGTGGCGGGCGCGCAGGGCGCGCTCGCCAGTTCCGACGTGGACACTAGCTTCTCGTAGATTTTCCGCTCCTCCTGCACGCGCAGGCAATACGGAACCTTGATCACGTAGATCCGGTCGATGAAGGCCTCGTTGTTCTTGTTGTTCTTGAAGCTCTGCCATTCGCTTTCGTTTGAGTGCGCCAGCACGATGCCGTTGAACGGGATGGCGCCGATATTCTCTGTGCCGACGTAAGAGCCGTCCTGCGTCGCTGTTAGCAGCGGATGCAGCATCTTGATCGGCGCTTTGAACATTTCCACGAATTCCAGCACGCCCTGGTTCGCACGATTGAGGCCGCCGGAATAGGAATAAGCGTCGCTGTCGTTCTGGGCGTGCATCTCCAGCTTGCGGATGTCGACCTTGCCGACGAGCGAGGAGACGTCCTGGTTGTTCTCGTCGCCCGGCTCGGTCTTCGAGATGGCGATTTGGCGCAACCGCGAGGGGTTCACCCTCGCAACCGTGAAACGCGTGATGTCGCCGCCGAACTCATCGAGCCGCTTCACGCACCACGGGCTCATCAAGCCGGAGAGCTTGCGGCGCGGAATGCCGAATTCGTCTTCCAGGCGCTGGCCGTGCGTCGCGGGATCGAACAGCACCAGCGGGCTTTCGAAGATGGGAGACATCTCGCCCCCCGCCTTCAGCACATAGATGGGCTGTTGCTCCATCAGCTGCTTGATGCGCTCGGCGAGGGAGGATTTGCCGCCGCCCACCGGGCCCAGCTGATAGAGGATCTGCTTGCGCTCCTCGAGGCCCTGCGCGCCATGGCGGAAGAAGGCGACGATTCGATCGATCGTTTCTTCCATGCCGTAGAATTCGGTGAAGCTTTTGTAGAGCCGCACCGTGCGGTTCATGAAGATGCGGCCGAGCCGGGAATCCTTGGAGGTGTCCACCATCTCCGGCTCGCCGATCGCGGCGAGCAGGCGTTCGTGGGGGCCGGCGTAAAATAGCGGATCCTTGCGGCATCCTTGCAAGAAGTCGGAGAGGGACATTTCTGTCTCACGCCGCGTCTCAAAGGCCTGGCTGTAGGATCGAAAGAGATCGATAGACATCGTCGCTCCATCGGGCGGAAGTCTTCTTGACTTCCGACTATACGATCAAAACCTGCAGCGGCGGCATAAAGATGACCTCTCGGTCTGATTTCGCCCTAGAACGCCGCGTGCTCGAACAATTCTTTGGCCGCCCAGCCGGCCACGCGATTTCCGCGCGGCGCGCCCTGTCTGTCGCCGCCGGGCCAGAGCTTCGCCGGCGCGCCGATATGCCTGGGATCATGCAACGGGCCCTCAGCATGCGCCAGAAGTCCCCTTTCTCGCCCTGGACCGCCCGCCGGCTCCGCCGGCCGGACCGCATCGAACCAACCTAATATGGTTGCGCCGGCTTTTGCGTCCAATCGCCTGAACAGCTTAGGCGATTCTGCTCGCACCTGCACAAAAACCGCATCGCCGGGCAGGCCTAGCCGGCCTTCGCCCGAAACTTCATCTGCGACAATCCGCGCGGGGGCGTGCTGTTCCCGAGCTTCAGGCCGAACCGCGGACCCATTCGACCGCCGGGTCGTTGAAATCCACCACGTCGCCCAGCTCGTAGAGGTTCTTGTAGCCGTAGCCGTAGAGATTGATGAAGGTCGGGATATTGAGCGCCAGCGGGGCGGATTTGAGCGCCACGGGCGCCGCGTCGTTGGCGAAATTGTTGTTGCAATAAATCAGAATGCGCCGGTTCGGATCGCCGATCGCCTCCTTCAGGCGCTGCGCGGTAAAATCCGTGAACGGCACGTTCACCGCGCCCTTGATGTGGCCTTGCGCATACGCCCAGGGCGAGCGCGCATCGAGAATCAGCGCGCCCCCCGCGGCCGCCATCCTTTTGAACTCCGCCAAGGTCACGCGCCGGTCAGCGCGGTAGGGCGCCAGAGTGCGCGTGAGATCGGAGAAGCCGCCATAGTCGATCTGGCGCTCGGTTTGCGCGCGCGCCGCGCCGGGGCTGGGCGCCGTCGCGCAGGCGCTGAGCGCGGCGGCGGCGAGGGAGGCAAGCAACAGGGTGCGGATCATGGCGCGCGTCCTCCGGATCGCTGGCCATGCTGCGCGCGCCGCGCGGCGGCATTGCGGCTGGTTTGCGTCAAACCCCCGCCCACAAGCCGAACGGCGCGATCTTGTTCTCGACATCGTGGCCGATGTCGGCGCGGCCGAGATAGGGGATGCCGGCGCGCGCGCACCAGAAGCGGAAGATGTCTTCCTCCGTCTGCGTGAAATCGGGATCGTTCGGCGGAATTGCGCTGCAGCGGCCCAGCCGGATGCCCGCCGCGCGCCGCACCGCCGGATGCGACGTGATCTGAAACATCGCGCGGTCGATCCGGTAATGGTGCTCGCCCACCTCTTCCAGCATCAGCACGCAATCGCTCAGATCGGGCTCCAGCGGCGTGCCCAGCAGATGGCTGAGGATGGTGATGTTGAACGCCGCATGGCGCGCGCCGGCCGCCAGATGCGGCTCCAGCCCGTCGCCCGGCTTGCCCGCCAGATAGGCTAGCGCCCGGCGCACGGCGCGCTCGCCCTTGGTGCGGATGAGGTCGACCGGCATCGGCCCGTGCGCGAGGCGCGGAAAACCGGCGCGCGCCAGCGCCGCCAGCAGGAAGCCCGCATCGCTATAGCCCAGATAAAGCTTCTCGCGCGCGCTCGCCCCCAGCGCGCCGACAACCTGTTCGGCCACGCGGCAGGCGCCGTAGCCCCCGCGCGCGAACCACACCGCAGCATACGCCGGATCGTTGGCGACCTCGATCAGGGCTGCGGCGCGCGCTTCGTCGGTTCCCGCGAAATGGCCCCAGGAGAGGAAGCATTGCGGATGGAAGAAAAGTTCAAGTTCGGGATGGGCGGCCGCGGCGATCGCCGCCGCCGTTTCGGCGATGGCCGGTTCGATGCGCACGCCGGGCGCCACGACCGCGATCCTCATTGGCGCACCGCCTGCAACCCCGCGCGCTTGAAAGCCCGTCGCCCCCCTCATACGCTCGCCCGATGAATCGCGACAAACGTTATTTCTTCTGCGGCGTGGGCGGCAGCGGCATGCTGCCATTGGCGCTCATCGCGCGCGCGGGCGGCGCGCATGTGGAAGGCTCCGACCGCGCGCTCGATCAGGGCCGCACGGCGCCGAAATTCGAATTCCTGCGCGCGCAGGGCGTGGCGCTTTACCCGCAGGACGGCAGCGGCGTGCGCGAGGCGGGCCAAACGCTCGTCGTTTCGGCCGCGATCGAGGAAACCGTGCCTGACGTGATCGGCGCGAGAAAGCTCTCGCTGCCGATCATCACGCGGGCGGAGCTTCTCTCCTCGCTGTTCAACGCCGCGCCCGAGCGCATCGCCGTCGGCGGCACCAGCGGCAAATCCACCACTACCGCGATGATCGGCTGGATTCTCTCCGCCGCGGGCCGCGCGCCCACTATCGTGAACGGCGCGGTGATGAAGAATTTCATGACGCCCGATACGCCCTTCGCCAGCGCGCTGGCGGGCGAGGGGGGTGCCTTCGTCGCCGAGGTGGACGAAAGCGACGGTTCGATCACGCGCTACCAGCCGACGATCGCCGTCGTCACCAACATCTCCCTCGATCACAAATCGCTCGACGAATTGCGCGCGCTGTTCCGCGATTTCGCGGCGAAGGCGCGCACCGCCGTGCTCAATCTCGACAACGCCGAAACCGAAACGATGGCCGACCTGCGCCTCGCATACGAAACGGTGACGTTCAGCCTCGTGAACGACGACGCCGATCTGTTCGCCAGCGAAGTCACCCCGACGCAGAACGGCATGCGCTGCATCGTGCGGGAAAAGGCGAGCGGCAAGGCGTTTCCGCTGAACCTGCCGGTCCCCGGCCGCCACAATGTCGAAAACGCGCTGGCGGCGCTTGCTGCGGCGCGCGCCTGCGACGTCGGCGTGGAGCAGGGCGTGGCGGCGCTGCAGCGCTTCGCCGGCGTGCGCCGGCGCCTGGAGATCGCAGGGACCGCGGACGGCGTCGTGGTGATCGATGATTTCGCGCACAATCCCGATAAGATCGCCGCCACGCTTGCCACCTTGCATGCGTTTCCGGGCCGGCTGCTGGTGATGTTCCAGCCGCACGGCTTCGGGCCGCTGAAGCTGATGAAGCGCGAATTCATCGCCGGCTTCGCGCGCGATCTCGGACCGCAGGACGTGCTGATCCTGCCCGATCCGGCGTATTTCGGCGGCACGGTGGACCGCGCGGTGACGAGCGAGCATATCGCCGCCGGCGTGCGCATGAACGGCCGCCACGCGCTGGCGCTGCCTACGCGCGCGGAGTGCGCGGAGAAATTGCTTGAGCTGGCGCAGCCGGGCGATCGCATCGTCATCATGGGTGCGCGCGACGATACGCTTTCCGAATTCGCCGCCGATCTGGTGGCGCAACTCGCGGCGCGCTGCGCTCCGCGTTAACCTCTGTGGCGATGCACAGCTTCGCGCGCATGAAGACGGCGTAATTACGCGGCCTGCGCGCGAATCATCTATGGGCGTGGCCATGATCGATCACGCTCCTGGTTTCGCCGTGCGCCGCCGCAAGGCTGGCGATTGGGAAGTTCTCGTCACGCCGCCGGGTTTCGGCGCGCCGATCGAGATGACGGGCTTCCGCTCCGAGAACGCGGCGCGGAAATGGATTGAGCGCGACGCGCTCGCCTGGCTCGCCGCGCACAAGGTGGCGGCCTAGGCGCACGGCCGCAGCCGCGGCGCGAAGGGCGCGCGGCGATCCTGCTCAGGCGCGGCGCGCGGTCACGATGTGTCCGCAAAGCGCGCCCGCGCGATGTCAGCTTCTGTTTGCGCCGCGTGAAGTGCATCCGTGGCGAACCGCGCGCGATGGCGATAGGGCGCGAAAGCCGCGGCGCATCGCTTCGGCGATGCATGCAGGCGCCGCGCCAGCCGCGCGAGGGCGCGCGTGCGATTTTCCATGAGCCGCAACAACGCTTCCAAACGGCGCGCCAGCGGAAGGGCGTTGGCGATGGCGCCGAATCCGCGCGGCGCAAGGACGGACGGCGCCGCGCGGCGCGCGCTGGATGGGCCGACGCGGAAGACGACGCGCCACCGTTTCGGATCCTCCGGTAATTCGGCGCGCGGTTCGTCCGTGTAGGCGTTCGCGATGCGGCCTGCGGCGGTGACCGCAGGCGCCCTGTTGGGCGCGGGGAGGACGGCGGCTTCGATGAACAGCAGGCGGCGCGCCAAAGCTTCAAGCGGCGCCAGCCAGGCCAGGAAATGCTGGCGGTCCTTGCGCAGGAAACAGAGGCGCTGCGCGATCTCGGCCGGCCCGCCGTACAGCGCGACGATCCATTGGATCATCGCGGCGAGACGCTCCCACGCGGCGGAGAGATCGAAGCGTTGCACGCGGGCATTTTAAGCGTGGCGGTGACTGGGTCGGATAAATTTGAGTGCTACGCTGTCGGCGGCTTCCACTTGTCGGGCGAAACGCCCTTGCCGCCTGCCAATGATGGAAAGAGATCATTCCATTGAGGATTGGAGCGCTCCACCAAGGCGCATTTCCAATCTCTGCGCCATGCCTTGATCCGCTTCTCGCGAACACGCGCCGCATCGAGAAAGTCGTAGGGCTCAAACCACACAAGCTTGCTGACGGCGTATCGCTTGGTGAATGATGCGGCGACGCCTTCACGGTGCTCAGAAACGCGGCGCAGCAGGTCGCTAGTGACGCCCACGTACAGCGTGCCGTGCATGCCGCTTGCGAGCATGTAGACAGCGCAGAGGCGATCGGCATCCATGCGCGAATTTAACGTTGGACCGATCGCAGCGAAAGCGGGTGATCGCACACGGCTGACGTGCTGGGCCCCAGCGCAGGCTGGGGCCCAGAACCACTGACGTTTCAGAAGAGGCAGGGACGCTGGCGTTTCTGGGCCCCAGCCTTCGCTGGGGCCGAGCGCGTTGGTGCTCTCAATAGGGTTGTCTTTGGAACAACCAGCCCGCGCCATTGCAATCGTCACATCGTCCGGTGGCCATTCGCCCGGTCGCCTCGCACGTGGGACATTCGGCCCAGTCGGCTTCACGAAGCGCGCTCTTGAAAAGGCCGCCGCAGCGCGTTCCCTTCATATCGAGAACACGCCCGCATTTTCCCGTGTCAACCGAGACAATGTTGGAATTTGGCGAACCGCACTTCACACAAAATGCGACTGGCGCGCGGCGCTGCGCCCTCACTGGCACGCGAGGCATTCCTCGTAATCCGTTTTTTCCACGGCGATCAGTTCGGCGGGCGTTTCGCTCGCGTTTTCGCTGCCGGCGAAGCCCGCGCGCTGCACGCTCTTGGAGCGGCAATAATAGAGGCTCTTCATGCCTTTCTCCCATGCGGAGAAGTGCAGCATGTGCAGATCCCACTTGTTCACGTCGCCCGGCAGGAAGATGTTCACGCTCTGGCTTTGGCAGATGAAGGGCGTGCGGTCGGCCGCCAGCTCCACCACCCAGCGCTGATCCAGCTCGAACGCCGTCTTGTAGACGGCCTTCTCATGCGCATCGAGAAAATCGAGATGCTGCACGCTGCCTTCGTTCTTCAGGATCGAATCCCAGACGGCCGGCGTGTCCTGGCCCTTCTGCTTCAGCAGATCCTCCAGATAGGGGTTCTTCACCGCGAAAGAGCCCGAAAGCGTCTTGTGCGTGTAGATATTCGCCGGGATCGGCTCGATGCCGGCGGAGGTGCCCCCGCAGATGATCGAGATCGACGCGGTCGGCGCGATCGCCAGCTTGTGCGAAAAGCGCGCCATGATGCCGGCTTCGGCCGCATCCGGGCAGGCGCCGCGTTCTTGCGCCAGCTTCACGCTCGCCGCATCGGCGCCGCGGCGGATATGCTTGAACAAACGCATGTTCCAGCTTTTCGCCATCGCGCTTTCGAGCGGCACGCCCTGGCCCTGCAGGAAGGAGTGGAAGCCCATGAGGCCGAGCCCCACGCTGCGCTCGCGGTAGGCCGCATATTTTGCGCGCTCCATCTCGTCGGGCGCGCGGTCGATGAAATCGCTCAGCACATTGTCGAGGAAGCGGAACACGTCCTCCAGGAAGGTTTCGTGCTTTTCCCACTCGAAGAATTTTTCCGCATTGAGCGAGGAGAGGCAGCACACGGCGGTGCGGTCGCGGCCCAGATGGTCGAGCCCGGTGTGCAGCATGATCTCCGAGCAGAGATTCGACTGACGCACCTTGAAGCCGAGCTTCTGCTGGTGGGCCGGCATCTGCCGGTTCACCGTGTCGGAGAAGATGATGTAGGGCTCGCCCGTCTGCAGGCGCAGCTCGAGGATCTTCACCCACAGCTTGCGCGCATCCACCATGCGGATGACTTCGTTCTTCTTCGGGCTCCTGAGTGCGAATTCGGTTCCGTCGCGGACGGCTTCCATGAATTCGTCGGTGATGTTGATGCCGTGATGCAGGTTCAGGCTCTTGCGGTTGAAATCGCCCGACGCTTTCCGGATTTCGAGGAATTCCTCGATCTCGGGATGGTGCACGTCGAGATAGACCGCCGCCGAACCGCGCCGCAGCGAACCCTGGCTGATCGCCAGGGTGAGGCTGTCCATCACGCGGATGAAGGGGATGATGCCGCTGGTCTGCCCGTTCTGGCCGACCTTTTCGCCGATCGAGCGGACGCTGCCCCAATAGGTGCCGATGCCGCCGCCGTTGGAGGCGAGCCAGACGTTCTCGTTCCAGGTGGACACGATGTCTTCAAGCGAATCGCCGACCGCGTTCAGGAAGCAGGAAATCGGCAGGCCGCGCTCGGCCCCGCCATTGGAGAGCACCGGCGTGGCGGGCATGAACCAGAGTTGGGAGATGTAATCGTAAATACGCTGGGCGTGGTCGACATCGTCGGCATAGGCGGTGGCCACCCGGGCGAACATGTCCTGGAAGCTTTCGCCGGGCAGGAGGTAGCGGTCTTCCAGGGTGGTCTTGCCAAAATCGGTCAGCAATGCGTCCCGCGCGGGATCGGTCACGACCTTGCGGGTGGAGACGGCCTTCAGCGCCTTGGGTTTGCCCCGCCGGTCGCTGGCTTTCTGAGGGGCGCTCGCCAGATTGGCCGCTTCGCTGCGATACATGCTCTTCCCGTCCCGCGTTTCGACTTCGCCGTTAATACCTGAGTAACAACCTATTGTGTCGCTCAGATGTTTCGACCCCTAGATTTGGTGGGTAGGTGTGAAAACCGGGTTAAACGGTGCTGCGAGTCGCGTGAGCCTAACAACGGATATATTTAAGCACTCTCGGGCCCCGCGTTAACGATTTAAAAGGCCTGCAAAGCAGGGGCGGAGCCGAATCTGTGAGACATGCGCAATTTCCCCGCAGGGTTGTGCTCCGGGGCGTAGTTTGACGCCCGCCGCGCGTGCGCACGCCGGGGCGATCGCGGCCGTTGGCGCGGGCGCTTTGCTGCTGGGCGTGGGGCCGATCCTGGTGCGGCTTTCCGAGGTGGGGCCGCAGGCGACGGCGGCGTGGCGCTTCATCTTCGCGCTGCCGGTGCTCGCCCTGATCGCGCTGTCGACGCGGCGTAACCGAACGCCGCCCAATCCACAGACCCTGGGCGTGCTGGCGATTGCGGGCGTGGCGTTCGGGCTCGATATCGCACTGTGGCACGCGTCGCTGTTCTTCACGACGGTGACCAACGCTACTTTGTTTTCCAACATGACGCCGGTGCTCGCCGCGGCGGCGGGCTGGATTTTCTTCCGCGAGCGCGTGGGCTGGGGCTTCGCGGCCGGCGCGGGCGCTTCGATCCTCGGGGCGGCGGCGCTCGCTTATTCGCGCGCGCAAGGCGGCCGCGGCGACTTTTCCGGCGACGGCCTCGCGCTGTTCGCGGCGGTTTGGTACGCGGTTTATCTCGTGCTGATGCGTGGCGCGCGGCGCGAAACGCCAGCGGCGCAGGCGATGTTCTGGACGACGAGCGCCGCGCTTGGCGTGGCGCTGACGTCCAGCCTGCTGTTCGGCGATGTGATGCTGCCGCAGACGTTGAAGGGTTGGGCGGTGCTCGCGGGGCTTGGCTTGATCGTGCAGGTCGGCGGGCAGGGCCTGATCGCGGTGGGCCTCGGGCGGCTGCCGATCGCGCTGTCCACGGTGCTGCTGTGGCTACAGCCTCTGGCGGCGGCGGCTCTTTCCTGGATTTTGTTCGGCGAAGCGCTGGCGCCGCTCGGCATCGCCGGCGCGGCGCTCATTCTGCTGGGCGTGTGGATCGTGCAGACGCGCGGCGCGTCGAAGGAGAAACTTGCAACCGCGGAGCAAGGCGCGTGAGAAGCGTCAGCGCGTTCGAAATGACCAGCCTCGACGGCTATTTCGTGGACGCCGCGGGCGACATGTCCTGGGCGCATCGCGACGATGCGGAATGGCGGGCGTTCAGCGAAGGCAATGCCAGCGGCGATGGCGCGCTGCTGTTCGGCCGGGTGACGTATCGGTTGATGGCGGGCTTCTGGCCGACGCCGGCTGCGGCGAAGGCGATGCCCGCGACCGCCGCGAAAATGAACGCGGCGGAGAAGATCGTGTTCTCGCGCAGCCTGGTGCGCACAGACTGGAACAACACGCGTCTCTTCAGCGGCGACCTTGCCGGCGCCGTGCGCACGCTGAAGCAGGAGGCCGGCGCGCCGATCGTGATCCTCGGCAGCGGCGCGATCGTCGCGCAGCTCACGGAGGCGGGCCTGATCGATGAGTATCAGATCGTCACCGTGCCGATCGTGCTGGGCGCAGGACGCACATTGTTCGAAGGCGTGACGCGTCGCGTGGGCCTGAGTCTTCTGGAATCGCAGCGCTTCACGAACGGGAATGTGTTCTCGCGCTATGCGGCGGCGGTTTAGGCCGGCGCGCGCCAGTGCGCATAGGCGTAAAGCGGCGTGAAGCCCTCGCTCGCATACAGCGCCAAGGCGGGGGGGGTCGCGCGCCCCACCTGCAAAGCGGCCACCGTCGCGCCCGCGCCCTGCGCCCAAGCCAGCAGCGTGCTCAGCGTTTCGCGCGCGTAGCCGCGCCGCTGGGCGCCACGCTGCGTGCGCATCGCGAAGATCGAAGCTACGGCGCCGACAAGCACGCATGCGCCCATCGCCACAGGCGCGCCGTCCGCGCGGAGGGTTGCGAAGGCGCGCGGCGTCGGCGTTCGATGCAATGCGCTGCTGCGTTCGGCGTATTCGCCGTCCGATTTGGCGTCCGCGCGCATCGGCGCCAGAAAAGCGACATCCGGATCGCGCGCAAGCGCAACCCGTGACGAAGATAGCTCACGCGCTCCGAGCGGGGCGGCCATAGCGATAGTGGGCGCTAAGGGCGTGTAGCCGCGGTCGCGCAGCCTTGCTTGGAGTTCGGGCGGCGCGACGAGTCCCTCGGAAAGCTTGAAGCTCGGCGTCACGCCGCGCTCACGCGCCCAGGCCTCCGCAAAGCCGATGGCGTCATCAAGCGGCGCTTCTCCGGTCCAGCTGAGCGGCCAGATGGCGTTGATGCGGCGGGAAAATCCTTCCGACGCGTTGAAGACCCAGCCGAAGCGCTCGGCGCGCTCGCGCGCAGGCCACGCCAGCAAAGTCGCGCGCTCGATCATGGCTGGTGGGATGATCACGCCGGCGCGAGGGCCTTCTTTTCCACGATGCGCACCACGTCGCCCATGATCTGGGTGAGCTTGAAATCCTTCGGCGTGTACACCGCCGTGACGCCCATCTGCTTCAGCACCAATTCGTCGTCCGGCGGGATGATGCCGCCGACGACGACGGGCACATTGTCCATACCGGCGTTGCGCATCAGCCGCACGACCTCCTGCACCAGATCGAGATGGCTGCCGGACAGGATCGAGAGGCCGACGGCGTGCGCCTTCGCCGTGCGCGCCGCGTCGACGATTTCCTGCGGCGTGAGGCGGATGCCCTCATAGACGACGTTCATGCCCACCGCGCCGGCGCGCACCGCGATCTGTTCGGCGCCGTTGGAGTGGCCGTCGAGCCCTGGCTTGCCGACGACGAAGGTGAGCGGGCGGCCGAGCGCCTTGGAGACGCGCGCGACTTCGGCCTTCACGGTTTCGATGTCTTCTTCCTCGTCGGCGCGCACCACGATGGTGACGCCGGTAGGCGGGCGGTATTCGCCGAACACGGCGCGCAGGGCGGCGCCCCATTCGCCCGTCGTCACGCCGGCGCGCGCGCAGGCGATGGAGGCGGGCATCACGTTGCGGCCTTCGCGCGCATCCACTTCGAGCTGCGCGAGCGCGGCGGCGGCCGCCCTTGCGTCCCGCGCGGCGCGCCAGGCTTTCAGGCGCCCGATCTGCTCGGCTTCGACCCTGCTGTCGATCACCTGGATCGCGCCTTCGCCGGCGGAAAGCGGGGATTCCTCGGTGGTGGTGAATTTATTGACGCCGACGACGGTCATCGCGCCGGTTTCGACGCCGCGCACGCGGGCGGCGTTCGACTCCACGAGGCGCTGTTTCATGTAGCCGCTCTCCACCGCCACGATGGAGCCGCCCATCGCGTCGATCTCGGCGAGGGCGGCGCGCGCGCCTTCCTTAAGCTGCGCCACCTTCGCGGCGATCACGGCGGAGCCGTTGAAGATGTCTTCGAATTCCAGCAGGTCCGTTTCGTAGGCGACGACCTGCTGCATCCGCAGCGACCATTGCTGATCCCACGGGCGGGGCAGGCCCAGCGCCTCGTTCCACGCGGGCAGCTGCACGGCGCGGGCGCGCGCATCCTTGGAAAGCGTCACCGCCAGCATTTCCAACAGGATGCGATAGACGTTGTTCTCCGCCTGCGGCTCGGTGAGGCCGAGCGAGTTGACCTGCACGCCGTAGCGGAAGCGCAGCGCCTTCTCATCCGTCACGCCGTAGCGCGCGCGGCCGATCTCCTCCCACAGCTCGGTGAACGCGCGCATCTTGCAGGTTTCGGTGACGAAGCGGATGCCGGCGTTTACGAAGAAGGAGATGCGGCTGAACACCAGCGTGAATTCCTCATCCCGCACCGTGCCCTGTGCTCTCACCGCATCCAACACGGCGATGGAGGTGGCCAGCGCGTAGGCCAATTCCTGCTCCGGCGTCGCGCCCGCTTCCTGCAGATGGTAGGAGCAGACATTCATCGGGTTCCAGCGCGGCATTTCGTGCAGACACCACGCGATCGTATCGGCGGTGAGGTTCAGCGAAGGGCCGGGCGGGAAGATGTAGGTGCCGCGGGAAAGGTATTCCTTGATGATGTCGTTTTGAGTAGTGCCTGAGAGTTTCTTCACATCGGCGCCTTGCTCGCCGGCGCAGGCGGCGTAGAGCGCGATCAGCCAGGCGGCGGGCGCGTTGATCGTCATCGACGTGTTCATCCGCTCGAGCGGAATTTGATCGAACAGCGCGCGCATGTCGCCCAGATGGCCGACCGGCACGCCCACCTTGCCGACCTCGCCGCGCGCCAGCGCGTGATCGCTATCGTAGCCGGTCTGCGTCGGCAGATCGAACGCGACGGAGAGGCCGGTCTGCCCCTTCGCGAGATTGGCCCGGTAGAGCTTGTTGCTCTCGGCGGGCGTGGAGTGGCCGGCGTAGGTGCGGAAGATCCAAGGCGGATCGGGCGCGTGCTGGAAATCGGTCATCGGGGCGGCCTCGCCGGACAGAGGGCGGCAGGATTGCGCGCGCCGGGGCGCAAGAGAAGGGGCGTTGACGCCGCCGGGGCGGCGATGCTCCCCTCTGAGGCATGATTGCAAGCTTTCTGCCCTTCGCGCGCGCGGCGGTGATCGCGCTGGCCGCCGGCGCGAGCGCGCTCGAAGCGCCGGAAACGCGCTGGCAGGAGGACATCAAGGCGACGGAAGCGGCCTACGCGACGAACCGCTTCGCGATCCTGAAGATCGACGACGCGGTGTATCTGAACCCGGGCGAGACGGCGTGGTTGGTCGCCAAACCGGACGGCGGGTCGGCTTGGCGGCTTGAAAAGGCGGCGCCTGCGATCGCGACCGCCACATACGCCGGCGGCCAGATCACGCTGGCGGCGGGCGCCAAGCGCGTGACGTTCGCGGCGGAAGCCGGCGGCGAGATCAGCGTCGATGGGGCCCGCGACGTGCGCGCGCAGATGACGCAAATCGCGCCCGGCCGCATGGGCGTGCGGCTGTTCGCGTACAACCAGGCTAATCCCGCGGCGAAGGCATTCACCGGGCTTTCGTATTTTCCGTACGCGCCCTCGTATGTCGTGACGGCCGCGTTCCACGCCGAGCCGGCGCAGCCGATGGATTTTCAAACCTCGCGGGGCTGGTGGAAGCGCTTCTGGCGTGTGGGCTATGCGGAATTCGATCTGAACGGCGCGCATGTGAAGCTGCCGCTCTATTCCGGGGACGCCGAAGGCTCGGACGGGCTTTCCGCCTTCTTCCTCGACAAGACCACCGGCGAGGAAAGCTACGACACCGGGCGCTATCTGGACGCCGACGCCGACGGGCCGTTTCCGCCGAAGACCGTGACGCTCGATTTCAACTACGCCTACAATCCGAATTGCGCGCGCACGCCGCATTATAATTGCCCGTTCGCGCGCGACGTGATCGCCACGGCGGTGCGCGCGGGCGAGATGGCGCCGGGCGACCACTAGCACACGAGCGCCGGGCGGAAGGCGGCGATCGCCTCCATCACGCCGCGATGAGCGCGCGGCAGGCCCTGGGTCTTCAACACCACCTCTGGATAGCCGAGGCGCCGGTTGAGCGCGCGCAAAGCGCGGGTGGCGGCGTCGCGGCGTTCATAGACGGCGTCCGCATCCTCCACCTCCAGCACGATCCAGGGCACGCGCGCGGCATCGATCGCCTGGATCCAGACGCGCGCGGCGCGAATCTGCGCCCACGGCGCGGCGACGCCCTGGCGGCGATCGCGCACGCCCCACTCGGAAACCTCGATCACCGGCGTGCGGTCGAATACGCGGCGCAGCGCCGCCGGGATCGCCGCGCCGAACAGCAAAACGCCCGCCGCGCCGCAGAGGCGGTAGAACAACGCCTCCGCCGTGAAGAAAGCGAGCCACAGCGAAAGCGCCGTCATGGCGATGGCGAGCAGGCCCAGCAACGCCGCCTTCCAGCGGCTGGGGCGGAAGAGGATGGGAGCCACGGCCGAACGATACGCCACTGCGGCGATGGCGAAAAATCCAAGCCGGTGCTTAGCGCTTGCAGCATGGTGACGGTATTTTATCGCTTTGATTTTCGATAATTTTCTGATGCCGTCACCGGCAAATTTCGCCTATCCGTTGCGCACTGCAGCAAAAGAGCGCAAGAATGGCTTCATTCACAGGAAGCGGAGGGGCCGCTTTGAGCGTAACGGCGATAGCCAGCTCGGCGGTCAACGCCGCGAAAGACCTGTACGAAGTCGGCGAAGTGCCGCCGCCGTACCATGTGCCTGCCAAAATGTACGCCTGGGCGATCCGCAAGGAGCGCCACGGCCGGCCGAAACAGGCGATGCAGCTCGAAATCGTGCCGACGCCGACGGTGGGCGAGGACGAGGCGCTCGTTCTCGTGATGGCGGCGGGCGTGAACTACAATGGCATTTGGGCGGCCCTCGGGCAGCCGCTGAGCCCGCTCGACGGGCACAAGCAGCCCTATCACGTCGCCGGATCGGACGCGTCGGGCATCGTCTGGGCCGTGGGCTCCAAGGTGAAGCGCTGGAAGCCGGGCGACGAGGTCGTCATCCACTGCAACCAGGACGACGGCGACGACGAAGAGTGCAACGGCGGCGATCCGATGTTCTCGCAGAGCCAGCGCATCTGGGGCTACGAGACGACGGACGGCTCCTTCGCGCAATTCTGCAAGGTGCAGGCGCGCCAGTTGATGCACCGCCCCAAGCATCTGACGTGGGAGGAGAGCGCCTGCTACACGCTGACCCTCGCCACCGCGTACCGGATGCTGTTCGGCCACGAGCCGCACGTCATCAAGCCGGGCGACAATGTGCTGGTGTGGGGCGCGAGCGGGGGCTTGGGTGTGTTCGCGGTGCAGCTTTGCGCGGTTTCCGGCGCACACGCGATCGGCGTCGTCTCCGACGATGCGAAGAAGGATTACGTGCTCTCGATGGGCGCGAAGGCGGTGCTCAACCGCAAGGATTTCAATTGCTGGGGCCAGCTGCCCACGGTGAACGGGCCGGAATTCTCCGCCTACATGCGCGAAAGCCGAAAATTCGGCAAAGCAATCTGGGAAATCACCGGCGGCAAGGATGTCGATATCGTGTTCGAGCATCCGGGCGAGAGCACCTTTCCGGTTTCGGTGTTCGTCGTGAAGCGCGGCGGCATGGTCGTCATCTGCGCGGGCACGACGGGCTACAATCTGACGATGGACGCGCGCTTTCTCTGGATGCGCCAAAAGCGCGTTCAGGGCAGCCATTTCGCGCACCTGAAGCAAGCGTCGGCCGCCAACAAGCTGGTGATCGACCGGCGCATCGATCCTGCGCTTTCGGAGGTGTTCGGCTGGGATCAAATTCCCGACGCGCACGAGAAGATGCTGAATAACGAGCATCAGCCCGGCAACATGGCCGTGCTCGTCACCGCGCCGCATGCGGGTCTGCGCACGGTGGAAGACGTGATTGAGGCGCGGCAGGACGCGTAAGCCGTGGCGGAAGCGTTCAGGCTTCTCTACGATATCGAAAAAGAGCGCTGGAAGAATCTCTGGTTCGTTTTCGCGAGCGCGCCGTTCCTGCTGATCGGCTTACTTGCAGGGCTATTCGGCGAGCGTGAACCCGGCGCGCTTTCGCCCTGGTGGACGTTCGCGATCGTCGCGGCGTTCGCGCTGCTCTGGTCCGGCGTGGGCTGGTGGGCGATTTCCGGCGAATATGCGCGCTTGTTGCGCGCCTGGCGCGCAGGGCAGGCGCAACAGGTCGAAGGCGCCATCGAGGATTTCGAATCCGGGCGCAGCGGCAAGGGGACCGAAGAAAAGTTCCAGGTCGGAGGAATCCGGTTCCGCTACCGCTCGAACGTTCTGACCGCCGCATTCAACAAAGTGGCGACGCGCGGCGGCCCGATGCGCGAGGGTTTGCGCGTTCGCATTTGGTATGTCGCCGAGCCGAACACGCCGGCGAAGCGGGTCGAGCGCCTGATGCGGCCCGACGGGTTCGAACGCCGCGCTTTGCGCTTGGGCCCTTATCTTGACCAACTCGCCGCCGAGAATGGATTCGTCGACAATCGGATCGTGCGCCTGGAGGCGGAGGGCTAGCTATGAAGCTTGCATCAGCGGTCGCCGCTCTGGCCGCTCTGGCCGCGTGCGCCAGCGCAGGAACGCCGGCGCCCCGCCCTGACGCCGCGCCATCCGTGGAGCCCGCGGCCGGGGAGGGCGCAGCGATGGAACGCTTACAGCCGCCAGCGATCGAAGGCGCGACGATCCGCGTCACTGCGGCGGATGCGGGCAAGACGATCGCGGCGCCGGTCGGCGCGACGTTTTCGGTGGCGCTCGTCGGCGTGCCGACGGCGGGCTACCTTTGGACCGCGACGGAGACGCCGGATTTTCTCGTCAAGGTGGGCGAAAGCGGCGGCCCGACGAGTGCTGCGCAGCTGCAGCCGGGCTTCGCCGGCGGCAATCATTGGGAAGTGACCGCGTTCCGCGCCGTGAAGGCGGGGCGCGGCGTACTGCGCTTCGCACAAGGCCGCCCGTGGGAGACGAACCAGCCCCCCGTGGACACGTTCTCCGTCACGATCGAGGCGCGCTAGGCGCTGAAAGGCGCGGGAGGAGGGTATGGCCGCGCTGGGCGCAATCGGCGTTTTCGTCGTCGCGCTGCTGCTCACTTGCATGGCGATGGTCGGTGCGGCGCGGCTGGCGCGGCGCGCACTGGCCGCGGGCACGCGCAAGCGCGCGCGGCTGGGCCTTGCGATCGCGGCAGGGGCCGCCTTGGCCGGAGCGTTCGCCGTGGCGGCGCTCGGTTTTGTGTGCATCGGCGCGATCCTGTATCACGCTGGCCGCTGAGCAACCCGGACGCCGCCCGCCAATGAGCGAATTCCTGCGCGATCTTTGGTATTTCGCGGCGCCCGCGCGCACGGTGAAGCCCGGAACTTTGCAGCGCAAGATGCTGCTGGGCGAGCCGGTGCTGCTGGGGCGGACGAAGGCGGGCGAACTTTTCGCGCTGCGCGATATCTGCCCGCACAGGGCCGCGCCGCTTTCCGCCGGGCGCATCGTGGAAGAGGGCGCGGCGGCGACGGTGGAGTGTCCCTATCACGGCTGGCGCTTCCGCACGGACGGCGCCTGCGCCGCGATCCCCTCGCTGGTCGACGGTCAGCACGCCGACCCTGCGCGCATCCGCGTGGCGCGCTATCCCGCGGCGGAGCAGGCGGGCCTCGTCTGGGTGTTCATGGCGGCCGATCCGCGCCGGCCGCCGGCGGAAATTCCCCCGCCGCCGGATTTCGCAGCACTCGCCGCTGGCGGCAAACCGAAGCTGGTCGACCGCATGGTGTTCGATGCGCACATCGATCACGCGGTGGTGGGTCTCATGGATCCCGCGCACGGGCCCTATGTGCATGCGCAATGGTGGTGGCGCGCGCGCCACGATCTGCGCGCGAAGGAAAAGCGGTTCGAGCCGCGCGAGCTGGGCTTCTCGATGGTGCGGCACAAGCCGTCGGGCAATTCCTATGCGTATGCGATCCTCGGCGGCGCCCCGGAAACCGAGATCACTTTCCGCCTCCCGGGCCAGCGCTGGGAGGATATTCGCGCCGGCGCCACCCGCGTGCTGGCGCTGACGTGCCTCACCCCGCTCGACGAGAAGCGCACCGAGATCACACAGCTGTTCTACTGGAACCATCTGCTGCTGAGCCTGCTGAAGCCGGCGGTGGCGGCGGCGGCGCGCGCGTTCCTGCGCCAGGACGGCGCGATGGTGAACCTGCAGAAGCAGGGCCTCGATTTCGATCCGGCCCTCATCTGGATCGACGACGCGGACGCGCAAGCGAAATGGTATCAGCGGCTGAAGCGCGAATGGCTGGCCTCGCGGAAGGAGGGGCGCGCCTTCGTGAACCCCATCGAGCCCGCGGTGCTGCGCTGGCGCAGCTGAGTGCGCCGGCGGCGGTTACGGACAAGGCAGAGGGCCGCAATCCACATCGCTGCGCGGCGCAGGAATTGGCCCCTCGCGGGCGCGGGCGTAGATTTCACGCCGCAACACGGATGGGACGCGCCATGAGCCTCGCCGCCGAAACCTCAGCGGAAGCCGATCTGATCGCGCCCGATCTCGCGGGCAAGCTGGCTGCGGCGTGCGCTGCGGCGGATGCGTACGTCGCCGCCGTGCGAGGCGCAGTGGCGGCGCGCGTGGCGCCCGCGGGCAAGGCCGACCGCATCCTGATCGATGTCGAGCAGCACGCCGCGCACGGGCTCGCCTGGATCGCCACCTACGGCGAAACCTTGCGCCAGATGCAGGCCTGGCTCGCCGCGCTGGAAGCGGCGGGCCGCGCCGGAGAAACGGAGCGGCTGCTGACGCAATTCCTGTTCGGCGAATATTGCGCGCAGCTGATCGGCGGCGTGGCGATGAACCAGGGCGAAACCGCGCGGCCCGCCGATTTCGGGCTCGCGCCAAACTGGCTGACGGAAAACGCCGCCGTTCGGGCGCTGATCGCGGCTGGCGGAACGGTCGCGGCGAAGGGCCGGCTCGCGGCGCTGCTGCACGCAGCGCAAGGCAAGGCGACGCTCGAGGATGCGGGCCTCGACGAAGATCTGGAGATGGTGCGCGACCAGTTCCGTAAATTCGCCGACGCGGAGGTGATCCCGTTCGCGCATGATTGGCACCTGAAGGACGAATTCATCCCGCTCGACGTCGTGGGCCATATGGCGGAGCTCGGCGTGTTCGGCCTCACCATTCCGGAGGAATATGGCGGCGCCGGCATGGGCAAGACGGCGATGGTCGTCGTCTCGGAGGAGCTGTCGCGCGGCTATATCGGCGTGGGCAGCCTCGGCACGCGTTCGGAGATCGCCGCCGAGCTGATCACCATCGGCGGCACGCCGGAGCAGCGCGCGCATTATCTGCCGAAGATCGCCTCCGGCGAAATCCTGCCGACGGCGGTGTTCACCGAGCCGAACACCGGATCGGACCTCGCTTCTTTGCGCACGCGCGCGCAGCGCGAGGGCGACGTCTACACGGTGACCGGGAACAAGACGTGGATCACGCACGCCGCGCGCGCCGACGTGATGACCTTGCTGGTGCGCACCGATCCCGCCTCGAAAGATCACCGTGGGCTTTCCATGCTGCTGGCGGAGAAGCCGCGCGGCGATGACGCGGCGCCGTTTCCCGCCGCGGGCATGAGCGGCGGCGAGATCGCGGTGATCGGCTATCGCGGCATGAAGGAATACGAGATCGGCTTCGACGGCTTCACCGTGCCCGCCGGCAATCTGCTGGGCGGCGTGGAGGGCCAGGGATTTCGCCAGTTGATGGCGACATTCGAAAGCGCGCGCATCCAGACGGCGGCGCGCGCCGTGGGCGTCGGCCAGTGCGCGCTGGAACTGGGCCTCAAATACGCGGTCGAACGCAAGCAATTCGGCCGCGAGATTTTCGGCTTTCCGCGCGTGGCGAACAAACTGGTGATGATGGCGGCGGAGCTGGCGGCGGCGCGCCAGATCACCTATTTCGCCGCGCGCCAGAAGGATTCCGGCAAGCGCTGCGATCTCGAAGCGGGGATGGCGAAACTGCTGGCCGCGCGCGTGGCGTGGGCCGCGGCTGACAACGCGCTGCAAATCCATGGCGGCAACGGCTTCGCGATGGAATATCCGATCAGCCGGGTGCTGGCGGATGCGCGCATCCTCAACATTTTCGAAGGCGCCGGCGAAATCCAGGCGAAAGTGATCGCGCAGCGGCTGCTGGAGGGCGGCGCGAATTAGCCGTACGCGACAGCCGCCGCCATAAGGGCGCTGCCCCGCGGGCTGGTTTTCGCCATGCTTGCGGGGCATAAGCCTGCGCGACGGCGGGATGGAGGTTGCTTCTCATGCGGAATTTTCTGGGCCTTGGCGCTGCCTTGGCGGCGAGCGCGTTTGTGATGGCGGCGTGCGCGACGAAGAGCGAGCCCGCGGCGGCCACCACGAAGCTCTCGAAGACGCAATGGGTGGCGCAGAGCATCGCCGGCGATCCGGTAGTGGAGAATTCGCGCGTCACCGTCGTGTTCGGCGAGCCGGGCAAGGTGGCGGGAAGCACCGGCTGCAACCGCTATTTCGGCGGCTATGCGGAAGCGAACGAGGCGCTCACCTTCTCCGCGTTGGGGGCCACGAAGATGGCGTGCGCGCAACCGCTGATGGATCAGGAAACGAAATTCCTCGCCGCCCTCGGCAAGGCGCAAACCTATGCGATGGATGAGCGCGGCGGGCTGGTGATCGCGTTGGCCGATGGCCGCTCCATCGTGCTGCGCCCGGACGGCAGCTGAGCGCCCCGCCGCGCGGCTAGAACGGACGGCGGCTCGCGAGCGCCGCAAGCAGCGTGCCGTCGTCCAGCAATTCCAATTCGCCGCCAACCGGCACACCGTGGGAAAGGCGCGTCACCGCCGCGCCGCCGCCGGCCAAGCGCTCCGTGAGATAATGCGCCGTGGTCTGCCCATCGACGGTGGCCGATAGCGCGAGGATCACCTCGCGCACAGCGGGTTGGCGGGCGCGCTCGATCAGCTTGGCGATGCGCAAATCCTCCGGGCGCACGCCGTCCAGCGCGGAGAGCACGCCGCCCAGCACATGATAGCGCCCGCGATAGGCGCCGGCGCGCTCCAGCGCCCACACGTCGCCCACCTCGGATACGACGCACAACAGGCCTTCGTCGCGCTCGGCGGAGGCGCAGAGCATGCAGGGATCGCTCGCGTCCAGGGCGCCGCATTCGCTGCAGGCATGGATTTTGTCGGCCGCCTCGGCGAGCGCATCGCTCAAGGGCGCCATCAGCGCGTCCTTCTTCTTCAGAAGATGCAGCGCCGCGCGGCGCGCCGAGCGGGGGCCGAGGCCAGGCAACTTCGCCAGCAGCTCCACCAGGCGCTCGATCTCGGGCGCAGCGAGCGGGGAGGCGCGGCCGCGCCTCATCCTTGCGCCTGCGCTTTCAGGAAATCGCCGCCGGCGATGCGCGCGCCGCGCTTCGCCGCGGCATGGCGGACATAGACCCACGCCATCAGCGTGCGGCCATCCTCCAGAGTCACGGCGGCGGTGCGGCGGAGGTAATCCACGCCTTCATCCTCATAGGCATCGAGCAGCGCCAACAGCGCCGGCGCTTCCGGCAGGCGAAAGAGATCGCCGATCACGATGTCGGCGGCGTCGCCCGATTCGACAAGGCCGGGATAGGCCGCGCCTTCGGAGTCCGTGATCCAATGCAGCGCGCCGACCGTGCGCGCACGGCCGAGATGCGCCGCCTCGGCCCAGAAGCGTTCGGCCAGCGGATGGGGCGGCGCGCCGGGGCGCAGCGAGCCGTAGACGAAAAGCAGGCCGCCCGCGTCCGTCAAAACGGCAGTTTGAAGCCCGGCAGGATGCCGGCGCCCGCGCCGATCGATTTGAACTCTTCATTCTGGGCTTCTTCGAGCTTGCGGCGCGCATCCTCATGCGCGGCCTTGATGAGATCCTCCACGATCTCGGCCTCTTCCGGCTTCAGCAGAGAGGCGTCGATCGTCAGCCCCAGAAGCGCGTTCTTGCCCGAAAGGCGCGCCTTCACCAGCCCGCCGCCGGCCTGGCCTTCAACCTCCATCGCTTCGAGCTTCGCCTGCGCCTGGGCGATTTTCGCCTGCATCGCCTGCGCCTGGCGCATGATCTGGGAGAGATCCTTCATCAGCCTTCCTTCTTGCGTTTCGCAGGCCCTGGCGGCGTACGCGAATCCATGTCGATGATTTCGGCGCCTTCGGGCGGCGTCGCGGCGCGCACCTCGACGATCTGCGCGTTGGGGAACGCCTTCAAGGCGTCGGCCACGAAAGGATGCTTGCGCAATTCCTCCAGCACGGCTTCGCGCTCGCGCGTGCGCCGCTCGGCGAGGCTTTCCACGCCGGCGGCTTCTTCGGGCGCGCCATCGGGACGGACCTCCCAGGTCTCGCCGGTCCATTCGTGCAGCGCACGGGAAAGGCGCAGCGCCAGATCGTGCGGCGCGCCCGCGATCGGCGCGTAGACGATGCGGCCCGGCGCGAAGGAGGTGACGCGCATGAAGCGGTCGACATCGACCTCGAGATTGATGTCGCGCATCTCGGCGATGAGGGAGGCCACGTCGTCGAAACTTTGCAGGCCCGGGCCGGCGGGCCCTGTCTGGATGGTGGCGTTTTCCGGCGGCGCGGCGGGGCGCGCGGGCGGCGGCGCCGCAGGCGCGGAACTGGCGGAAGCGGCGAGCAGTTTGGCGGCGTCTTCCGGGGGCGGCAGGCCGGCGGCGGCGGCGAGACGCACGGCGGCCATTTCAGCCGCTGCGATCGGCTCGGGCGCCTTGCCGACATCCTCCAGCGCTTTGAGCAGCATCGCCCAAAGCCGCGAAAGCTGCGCCGGAGACTGGCTTTCCGCGAGCGCGCGGATTTTCGCGGCCCAATCGGCGCCCGCCGCGCCGACATCCTGCCCCAGCGCCTGCACGCGCGCGGCCTCGTGGCCGATCTCCAGCAGATCGCGCAGGATCAAGGCCGGATCGGCGCCGCGGTCGTACTGATCGCGCATCTCAGTGAGCGCGGTCTTTGCGTCCCCGCGCGCGATGGCGGCGAACAGATCGATGAGGCGCGCGCGATCGGCCAGGCCCAGCATGTCGCGGATGGCGGCGGCGTCGACCGGCTTGCCGCCGCCGGTCTGCACGATCGCCTGATCCAACAGGGAGAGCGCGTCGCGCACGGAGCCCTCCGCGGCGCGCGCAATCAGCGCCAGGCCCTCGGGCGCAATCGCCACCTTCTCCTTCGCACAGATATTGGCGAGATGTTCGCCCAGCGCCTGCGGGCTGATGCGCTTCAGATCGAAGCGCTGCGTACGCGACAGCACGGTCACCGGCACCTTGCGGATTTCGGTGGTGGCGAAGATGAATTTCACATGCGGCGGGGGTTCTTCGAGCGTCTTGAGCAGGCCGTTGAACGCCGCCGTCGACAGCATGTGCACTTCGTCGATGATGTAGACCTTAGTGCGCGCCGAGACAGGGGCGTAACGCACGCTTTCGAGGATTTCGCGGATATCGTTGATGCCGGTGCGGGAGGCCGCGTCCATCTCGAACACGTCGGGATGGCGGCTCTCCATGATCGCCAGGCAATGTTCACCCGGCGGCTCGAGCGCGATCGAGGGGGCGTCGATCTCGCCGCGCTTGTAGTTGAGCGCGCGAGCGAGCAGGCGGGCCGTCGTCGTCTTGCCGACGCCGCGGACGCCGGTGAGCATGTAGGCGTGGGGCACGCGCCCCAACGCGAAGGAATTGGCGATGGTCTTCACCATCGCTTCCTGGCCGATCATGTCCTCGAAGGTGCGCGGACGGTATTTCCGCGCCAGCACGACGTAACCCGCCGGAGACGCCTCGTCTCCGAACAGGCTTGGGCCTGAGTCTGCGCCGGAATCGTCGCTCATGGCCCAGATATAGCGCCCGCGGCCGCGCGGGGCGAGGCTTCAGGGGCGCCGGAGCGGCCGTTCGCTCTCCGGGTCGGCGAAAAGCTGCCGCACATAGGCGCGGTATAGCGCCATCTGCGCGTCCAGCACGCTTTCCTCCGGCGGGCGGACGCGATCGAGGATCATGCCGCCCTGGGTGACGGCGAGGGCCATGTCGGCCAGGGCGTCGAGATCGACGGGCGCGCGCGGCGGGCGGGCGGCGGCCACGCGTTCCAGCGCGACGCGGATCGTGCGGTGCTTGAAGGCGAGGCCTTCGGCGATCAACGCGCGGGCTTCGTCGTCGAACAAGGCGTCCTGATAGGAAAACGCCGCCGCGAGGCAGCCCGGACGCGACGCCGGCGATTTCGCGGCGATCTGCGCGTAGAGCTTGAGGCCGAACAGCAGCGCTTCGAGGGGATCGTCATGCGCGGCGACGGCGGCGGCGAAGATCTCGCGCAGGCCCGCTTCGACGGCGGCATTGTCGCGCCGGAGCAGCGCCTTTGCGAGATCGGCCTTCTCGCGAAAGTGATAGAAGAAGCCGCTCTTGGTGATGCCGGCGGCGGCGATCAATTCCTCGATGGAGGTGGCGGCGTAGCCTTTCTCGAGCACGGCGATCTCGGCGAGATCGAGCAGGGCCGCGCGCGTGCGCTCGCCGCGGCTCAGCGATTTTTCAGCCGCCCCGCTCACGGCGCGAACACCAGGCGCACGAAATCGCGCAGCATCAAGATCTGCTGCGCCAGCGCGCCATGCGTGCGCCGGCCCTTGTCGAGAATGATGCCGCCTTCGACGAGCGTGATCGTCATATCGGCCAGAGCGTCGAGATCGACGGCGACGCGCGGGGGATAGCGCGCGGCGATGCGCTCCAGCCGCGCGCGGAAGCGCGTGCGCCACGCCATCATCCCGGCGGCGCTCATTGCGCGAATTTCGCGGCTGTGCAGCTGATCCTGATAACAGTATGAGGCGACCATGCAGCCAGGATGGCGCGCGGGCAGATCGGCCATCACGCCGGCGAACAATTTGAGGAAGGCGAGATAAGCGTGGAGCGGATCGTCTATCAGGTCATCGGCCTTGGCGAAGAGCGCATCGAGGAGCGCGTCGTCATGCTCGAGGTAACGCTGCAGCAGCGCCTTCGCGAGATCGTGCTTGTCGCGGAAATGATAGAGGAAGCCGCTCTTTGTGATGCCGGCCGCGGCGATCAGCGCTTCCAGGGAGGTCGCGGCGAACCCCTGGCGCAACACCGCATCCTCAGCAAGCTGCAGCAGGCGCTCGCGCGTTTGCCCGCCTTTCGTCGCCGCCTTCGCCGCCATGGCGCGCCCCCATCCGCGAATATCTGCACCGAGAGTGCGAATTTGCCATGCCCGCGACGCCGCAGGCAATTGCGCCCGAGGCGCGGCGCGCCCGTAAAGCGCTGACATCTCTTGCTTTTGAAGAGCGGCGCCAAAGCGTACGACGAGTAGACTAGGTTCAGCCCGCCCGCAGCCCTAGCGTCCAGCCCGGAACGGAGCCGTTTCCCGCGCTCCAAACGATCAAGAGGCAGGCTGATGAACCGGGATCCTTATGGCGTTCCAGTCGCCAGCGCGTCGCGCGCCGCGATGGACAAGATGGTTGTCGCCGCCGAGCAGCTGCGGCTGCTGCGCGGCGATCCGATCGCATCCTTGGATGCGGTGCTGGCGGAAGACGAATCCTGCGCGCTCGCCTGGGCGGTGCGCGCGGCGGCGATCGGCCAGACGACGGACAAGGCCTATATGGGCGAGGCGGAATCCTCGCTGCGCGCCGGCGAGGCCGGCGATGCGAACGCGCGCGAGCGGGCGCATCTGGCGGCGGCGCGCGCCTGGGTGGAAGGGCGCTATCTCGAAGCGGCCGCCCGCTGGGGCGCGCTTGCGCAGGAGCATCCGCGCGACCTGTTCGCGCTGCAGTTCGCGCACATGGCGGACTTCTTCCTCGGCCAGCAATCCGAGCTTCGCGACCGCCCGGTGCAAGCGCTGCGCGCCTGGGGTGCGCGCGAGGTCGAACGCGGCGCGGTGCTGGGCATGGCGGCGTTCGGCTACGAGGAATGCGGCGACTTCGTCCGCGCGGAGGTCTGCGGGCGCGAAGCGTGCGCAATCGAGCCGGCGGACAGCTGGGCCGCGCACGCGGTGGCGCATGTCTGCGAGATGCAGGGCCGCGCGGAAGAAGGCGTGCGCTGGCTCGAAGGGGGCGCGCCAGGCTGGGCGCCGGAAAGCGTCTTCGCCTACCACAATTGGTGGCACGTCGCGCTGTTCCATCTCGATCGGTTGGATTACGCCGCTGCGCTGGCGCTTTACGATGCGAAAATCCGCCCGCAGCCGAGCACAGTGCTGCTGGAGATGATCGATGCATCGGCGCTGCTCTGGCGGCTGCATCTAGAGGGCGCCGATGTCGGCGGCCGCTGGGCGGAGCTGGCCGAGAGTTGGGCGCGCATCGCCGACGACGGCGTCTACGCGTTCAACGACGTGCATGCGATGATGGCGTTCCTCGCCGCCGGCCGGAGGACCGAGACGGAGCGAATGCTCGCCACGTTGCGCCGGCGCGCAGAAGGGGCGGACGACAACGCCTTCATGACGCGCCATGTGGGCTTGCCCGCGGCGCAGGCGCTGGCGGACTTCGCCGCAGGCCGCTACGCCGCCGCGGCGGACGCGTTGCACGCCGTGCGCGGCCGGGCCCAGCGCTTCGGCGGCAGCCACGCCCAGCGCGATCTGCTCACGCTCACCTTGTTCGAGGCGGCGCGTCGCGCGGGGCGCCTTGAGCAGGCGGCGGCGATCGCGGCGGAGCGCCTGGCGCAGAAGCCGCAAAGCCCGTGGGCGCGCGCCATCGCCCAGCGCGCCGGCGTCATCGCCAAGGCCGCGTGACGCGGCTGCGTGCAAAAAAGCAAAGGGCGCGTCCCCGCCGGGGGCGCGCCCTTTTCGCGTTGCGCCGCCGCGCGCAGAGGCTGGGCGGTAGAGACTGGCGTCGACCCGAAAGCGGCCCGTTGCGGCTGCTTCCTTCCGGACCTGACCGGGTTGGCGGGACTCCCGTCCGCCGCCAGCCTCCATCTTTCATATCGCCCCGCCGGGGGCGGGTGGCAAGCTCACCCTTCCGTCAGTCGGCGTGGTTATCCGCGTGGCCGCCGGTGGTGATGCGGGCGAGCCATTCGCGCCAGAAACCGCGCAGATGCTCTTCGCCCATCGGGCCGTTCTTGTTTTTCATGCAGCGCGAGAGATCGGACCATTCGACTTCGCGGTGCGTCTCGAAGCCCATCTGGCAGCCTTCGAGGCCCTCCACGTCATCCGGCGTGGCGAAACCGCCGGGACCTTGGAAGCCGATATACCAATCGAGGCGCGCCTTGCGCATCTCGGGGCTATCTTCCTTCGGCAGGCACGCCCAGCCGTTGATCTCCATGTAGCCCGGCCGGCTCGGATAGAAGGTGCGGAACACACGCCAGCCGTCCACCAGGATGAGGTTGGGGAAGATGAGGTAATTGCCGCAGCCGCCCTCGATCATCTTCACCTTGTCGGCGCCGTGTTCGGCGGCGATCCGGGCGCGCGCTTCCGCGACGCCTTGGGGCGCGAACTTTTCGAGATAGGGAATGTCGGCGCGCATGCCGTCCTGCGTGGGATAGCCCCCGACATGGCCGTTGCCCGGCGGCATTGATCCGCCAAACGGCTCCTTGTTGTTCTTCGGCGGCGGCATGTCGACCATGCTCGGCAGCTTCATGTCCTGCATGAAGTGCGAGAAGAAGCGCTCGTGCGTGAACGGCCCGTGATAGGCGTCCATGCTGTTTTCGACGAGCAGCTTCCAATTCGCGCGCATCGAGTATTTGTAATAGCCGTTGACGAATTCCATGTCGCCGAGGTTGAGCGTGTTGTCGATCGCGTTGATCGCTGCGCCCATGTACGAATAGAATTCTTCGACGTTCGGATCGAAGCTGATGAAGATCACGCCGCGATGGTTGTGCACGCGCGGCACCGGCTCGAGGCCCAAGGCTTCACGGTCGAACGCGTCGCTATAGGCTTCTTCGCCCGGAATGCCTTTCAGCTCGCCGCGGGTGTTGAAGATCCAGCCGTGATAGAAGCAGCGGAACACTTCCGCGCCTTTGCCCTTCGCCTCGCGGCACACCAGATTGCCGCGGTGGCGGCAGGTGTTGAGCATCACGCGCACTTTGCCATCATCGCCGGTGCACAAGATCAGCGGCCGGCCGGCGACGCTGCGGGTGACGAAATCGCCAGGGTTCGGGAATTCCGATTGGTGGCCGGCGAACAGCCAGCAGCGATCGAAAATACGCTCGCGCTCCAGCCGAAGAATCTCTTCATCGACGAAGGCGCGGCGATTGATGCGGAAAATGCCGGACTCGCGATCATCCAGAAGAAGCGGTGACGCGTTCACGCCTTCGCCGTAGGCCATGTATTCCTCCCAGGCCGTTTTTCTGGACGCGAATGGTTAGACCTTTCGCGCGGGAACGCAAGCCTGCCCGGCCGCGAAAAGGGGCTATTGGGCGGCGACGCGCTGGGCGCGCGCATAATCGAGCAGGGCGCTTTCGGCCACCTGCTCGATCGGCGCGAAATCGCGGTGCGCGATGAATTCCGGGCGGGTGAATTTGGTGATGTGGTTCGAAACGGCGCAGAGCGTGAGGTACACGATCTTGCGCGGGTAGGGCGTGATGTTCGGCGCCGATCCGTGCACCAGATTACCGTGGAACATGAGCACGGAGCCGGGCTTTCCCGTGGGCGAGACGATGCCGGGCTTGCCGTCGCGTTCGGCGTCGCGGCAGAGGCGCGCGACGGTTTCCTGATCGAGAGTCCAGAGCGGATAGGACGTCGTCTCCAGATCGTGGCCGGCCTTCAGCGTGCCTTGCTTGTGGCTGCGCGGCACGAGCATCAAGCCGCCGTTGAAACTGAACACCTCATCCAGATACACCGCGATATTCATCGCGCGCGGTTCGGGCATGCCGTCGTCGCGCGCCCAGGTGCCGTAATCCTGGTGCCATTGCCAGACATCGCCTTCGAAGGCGGCTTTGGCGTTGAGCTTGAACTGATGGACGTACACGCCCTCGCCGAACATCTGCTCCAACGGCTCGACCAGGCGCGGATCGCGCGCCATCAGCTGGAACACCTCGTTGAATTTGTGCGCGGCGAAGGCAGTGCGCGGCGCGCCGTTCTTTTCGCGCCACACCTCTTCGCGATGCAGTGCGAGGATTTCATCGGCCGCTTCGCGCAGCAGGGAGATTTCCTCCTCCGAGAAGCAATTGGGAAAGAAGGCGTAGCCCTCTTCGTTAAAGTTCCGGATTTGCTCCGCCGTCAGCCGCATGGCGGCGCTCCCTTAGCGCTATCGTTGGCGGGAGTGTAACAGAGCCGCCGGCGCGGGGCGAGGCGGCTCATGCGTGGGTGTGGCAGCAGGCCTCAACCTTGTTGCCGTCCGGATCGCGGACGAAGGCGCCGTAATAATCGGGGTGGTATTCGGTGCGCAGGCCGGGCTTGCCATCGTCCACGCCGCCTTGCTCCAGCGCGGCGAGATAGAAGGCGTCCACCTGTTCGCGGGTGGCGGCGTTGAACGCGACATGGACGCCGTTGCCGGCCGACGCCGGGCGCTCGTTCGCCGGCAGCTGAATCCAGAAGACGGGCTGCGCGGCCTCGCCGTAGCCGACGCCCAGCAGCGTCCCCTTCACCTCCACCGGCATCACCGGCTTCCAGCCCAGCGGCGCAAGCACGGCGTCATAGAAGCGGCGCGCGCGGCGCACGTCCGTGACGCCGATGGAAACGTGATCGAGCGGCATCAGGCGAACCTTTCGGCTTGGGCGCCAAAGAAATCGAGCGTGCGCGACATCGCCTTGTCGCGCGCCGCTTCGTTGAAATCGTGGCCGCCTTCGCGGCAGAAGCCGTGGCCGGCGTCATACAGATAGATTGGCACGGTTGGATGGGCGGCGCGCACCGCATCTACCGCCGTGAGCGGGATGCCGGCGTCGTTTTTGCCATAGTGCAGGATAACCGGCGCCTTCGGCGCATCCTGCAGCAAATCGTTGATGGCGCGGCCGTAGAACCCGGAAGCGGCCGCGACGCCGGCGCAGTGCTGCGCAGCGAGCCAGGCCGCAGCCCCGCCCCAGCAGAAGCCGGTGACGAAGACGGGCCCCGTTAGCGCGTCAATCGCGGCCTGCATGTCTGCGGCGACCTGGCTCCACGGTGTTTTCTGCACCAGCGGCAGCGCCTGCTGGATCGCATCGGGCGTGACGGCGCCCTTGATCTCGAAGCCAGGCTCGGCGCGCTCATACATCGCCGGCGCCAGCGCCTCGTACCCGGCGGCAGCGAAGCGGTCGCACATGGCGCGGATATGATCGGTGACCCCGAAGATTTCCTGGATCACCACAACGCCGCCGCGGCGCGCGCCGCGCGCCGGCGCATGGTGGGCGGGGAAGACGAAACGGTCGAGCGGGGAAGTGAGCTGCATGGCCGCGATCTGGCCATAACGCTGCGAATCCGCAAGCCGGTTTCGCCGCCCCGCCGGGCGGATCAGGCGTTGAAGCGGAAGTGCATCACGTCGCCATCCTGGACGACATAATCCTTGCCTTCGAGCCGCATCTTGCCGGCGTCCTTCGCGCCGACCTCGCCGCCGAGCCGGACATAATCCTCATACGCGATGGTTTCGGCGCGGATAAAGCCCTTCTCGAAATCGGTGTGAATGACGCCGGCGGCCTGAGGCGCGGTCCAGCCGCTATGGATCGTCCAGGCGCGCGTCTCTTTCGGGCCGGCGGTGAAATAGGTGATGAGGCCCAGCAGCGTGTAGCCCGCGCGGATGAGGCGGTTGAGGCCCGGCTCCGCGAGGCCCAGCGCGTCCAGATATTCCGCGCGCTCGGCCGCATCGAGCAGCGCCACCTCGGATTCGATCTTCGCGGAGATGGCGACGGCTTGCGCGCCTTCGGCCTTCGCGCGCGCGAACACCTGCTCCGACAAGGCGTTGCCCGATCCCGCGCTCGCCTCATCGACATTGCAGACATACAGCACGGGTTTCGCCGTCAGCAGCTGCAGCATGTCCCAGGCTTTGACGTGCTCTTCGGCCACCTTCGCGCGGCGCGCGGGGCGGCCGGCGTCCAGTTCGATCTTTGCGAGATCGATCAGCGCGAGCGTTTCCTTCGCTTCCTTGTCGCCGCCCTTGGCTTTCTTTTCGACATTGGCGCGGCGCTTTTCGAGGCTTTCGAGATCGGCCAGCATCAATTCCGTTTCGATGATCTCCAGATCGGCCAACGGATCGATGCGGCCGGAAACATGGGTGACGTCGTCATCCACGAAGCAGCGGCAGACATACACGATCGCATCCGTCTCGCGGATGTTGCCGAGGAATTGGTTGCCCAGGCCCTCGCCGGCGCTGGCGCCCTTCACGAGGCCCGCGATATCGACGAAATTCATCCGCGCGGGGATGATCTCCTTCGATTTGGCGATGCCGGCGAGCGTATCGAGGCGCGCCTCGGGCACGGCCACTTCGCCGACGTTCGGCTCGATCGTGCAGAACGGATAATTCGCCGCCTGGGCCGCCGCGGTCTGCGTCAGCGCGTTGAAGAGCGTGGATTTGCCGACATTCGGCAAACCCACGATGCCGCATTTGAAACCCATGAAACTCGCGCCGCGGAAGTTGGAAAAAGAGGCTCGCAGATAGGGCCAGGCCGGTGCGTTGTCGACCTCAAGCGTCCTTTTCAACGTTCGCTTCCGCGGGGTACGGCCATTCGCCCGCCTCCGGCGTAGTGACGGCCCCAGGGCCTGTGGCGAGGCCTTCCTCGTTCGGCGTGGCCAACGGTTTCAGCGCGACGGCGCCGGTTTGGGTGTCGGCCGGCCCGCGCGGCAGCGGGCGATACACCGCCTTCGTCACGCCGTGGGCGAGCGCTTCGGACGCTGCGAGGGCCAAGGGGATGGCGCCGCCGAGGCCGGACGCCAATGAAACGCCTTCGCCCAGCAGGATCGGCATGGTGAAGAGGTGGATTTCGTCGATCAGGCGGCGGCGCAGGCACACGCCCAGCGTTTCGCCGCCGCCGACGATCCAGATGCGCCCCGGCGCGCCGCTCAGGGCTTCGGCGGTTTCCGCCTCGTCCGCTCCGCGCACGGAGGCGGGCGCGTTCGGCGGCAGCGGGCGATGGGTGAGCACAAGGACGGGGCGCGACCCGTACGGCCATGGGCCGCCGAAGCCCGCCAGCTGATCGAACGTGCGCCGGCCCATCAGCAGCGCATCCACGCCGCCGACGAAGTCGTCGAAACCGAAATCGGCCGCGCCGCCGAACGCGTCGAGCCAGCCCACCTGGCCGTGCGCATCGGCGATGAAGCCGTCCGCCGAGGCGGCGAGGAAGGCGATCCGGCGGCCTTCGCGCATGATCAGCCGCGATTGGCGGAAGTGGAGGCGGGGGCGGAGGCGGCGGCAGCGGCGGCCATGTCGCGCCATGCGCGCGCCTCGGCGCGGAAGTGCGCCGGCGTCTTGGCGAGGCGGCGGTCGATCTCGGTCATGCCTTCACGCGTCTCTTCCTTGCGCCCGGCGCGGGCCAGGAAAGCCACATAGCGGGCCGCCGCTTCAAGACCCGGCATGCGCTCGACTGCGAAACGATAGGGCGCTTCGGCCTCCTCCAGGCGGCCCAGCCCCTCATACGCGCGCGCGAAGGCGAGCGCGGCCTGCGGCGTGCGCCCCGGCGCGCCTTGCGCCAGCACGGCCTCCATCCGCTGCAGCGCTTCTTCCCAGCGCCGCAGCTCCAGCAGTGCTGCGGCGTGCGCCATCAGGATCGCCGGATCGTCCGCGAACTGGCCTTGGGCGGCCTGGCGGAATTGCGTTTCGGCTTCTTCATAGCGCTTCAGCGCCATGGCGGCGTGGCCCAGGCGCAGGCGCGCACCCGCGCTCGGCCCCTCGTAGACGGCCTCCTTGGCGGCGCGGTATTCCCGCTCGGGCTCCAGCGCCTTGGTGATGCCGGCGCGCAGCCGGTTGGCCGTGCGCCCGCCGAGCCATTCGGGCAGCAGCTCCGCGATGACATAGATCGCCGGGCCCAGACCGGGCGCGAAAATGAACAGCCATATCCAGAACACGGGCCGGCCCGTGCGGACGGCATGGGCGCCGCACACGATCGACAGCACGATCGCCAAGGGACCGAAGCTCAGCAGATACGCGGTCATGGCTTCGTTAATATGATCGGCGAAGGCGATGATCGCCAGAGGCTAGCTGAGATGCGGCCTTGCGAAATTGCCGTGGATCAAACCGGCGTCATTCTTCCGGGCGCGCCGGCTTGCGCGGATCGGCCTTCGGCGCGGGCGCGAGCATGAGCACGCGGCCCTGGTATTTCTCATCTTCGCCGGCGGCCAGCAGATCGGCCGCCTCGGCGACGGCGGCGATCAGCTTTTCGGCCCAGTCCGCCTCCGCTTTGGTGAAGTTCGAGAGCGCCTGGCCCTGCACGAGGTCTTTGTGGCCGGGATGGCCGATCCCCAGGCGTGCGCGGCGAAAATCCGGCCCGATCGCGGCGGCGACGGAGCGGATGCCATTGTTGCCGGCCGCGCCGCCGCCGGTTTTCATGCGGAACCGGCCGGGGGCGAGATCGATCTCGTCATGGAAGACGACGATGTCGCCGGGCGCGAGCTTGTAGAAATTCGCCGCCTCGGACACCGCCCGGCCGCTCTCGTTGTAGAAGGTTTGCGGCTTGAGCAGCAGCGTGCGGACGCCGGCGATGTCGCCCTCGGCGGCCTCGCCCTGGAATCGCTTGCGCCAGGGCGCGAATTTCCAGCGCGCGGCGATCGCATCGACGGCGTGGAAACCGAAATTGTGCCGATTGCGGGCGTATTTCTCGCCCGGGTTGCCGAGGCCGGCGAGCAGCAGCAAGCGCGCGCCGGTTTATTTCTTCGCGGCGGGGGCCGCGGCTTTGTCTCCGGCCTTGTCGCCTTCGCCTTCCGCCGCGCCGGCGGCGGGGGCCGCGGCTTCCGGCTCATCGGCCAGGCGGCCGGCGATGGTGGCGATCGTCATGTCGCGGTCCCGCGCGCGGGGGGTGACGTTGGCCGGCAGCGCGATCGCCGAGAGGTGGACCACGGCGCCGATGTCGAGGCCCGAAAGATCGATGGTGAATTCCTCGGGGATTCGCGTCGCCGGCGTCGACACCTCAATCGTGTGCTGCACGATGTTGAGCACGCCGCCGCGCTTCAGCCCGGGCGAGCCCTCGTGATTGACGAAGCGCACCGGTACCTGAACGGTGATGACCGTGCCTTCGTCGACGCGGTAGAGGTCGACGTGGATCGGCTCATCGCTGACCGGATCATATTGAATGGCGCGCGGGATCGCCTGCTGGCGCTTGCCGCCCTGGACGATCTCGACCAGGTGGGACACGAACTTGCCCGCGCGCAGCGCCTTGGCCACCTCGTTGCGCTCGAGCGCGACGGGTTGGGCCGCCAGCGCGCCGCCATAGAGCACGCCCGGCAGCTTGCCCGCCTTGCGTGTGGCCCGGGCGCCGCCCGTGCCGGTTTGCGCGCGGTCCTCGACCTGCAAAACGATGCCCGCCATGACGTAGAACCTTCTCACTGCGCGCCCGAAGGGCCGGCGGCCGCCGGCGGCGCTTCGGGGAAAACCGGAAAGCGGGGCTTCTAGCGGAAGGCCTGCGCCATGGCAATGCGCGGCGGAAGGGCCCAGCCGCCTTCTGGCGAAGCG